>CACWUA010000035.1 GCA_902763905.1 uncultured Pseudomonadota bacterium
GTCCTTTCTGACCTTGTCCGGGAAGAGACTTCCGAAGCGCCTCTTGAGGAAAAGAACGACCAGCAGTACAGCCGAACTGAACAGAGTGGCTTCGATTTCTCTTGTCAGAAGCTGTCTGTTGTCACAGATTTTTGTAAAGTACCACTTTCCGTTCTCCTGCACCGGAAGAAAGCAGAATGTCGCTGTTGTTGAAACCTTCCGCACCCGCTCCGGTACCTTTGTACGGATATAATGCGGCATAATCGGTAAAGATAAACGGACGTACATATTCATCAGTGCGATATTGGTTACAATCTATATAGAATGTTTCCGGTGCAATCGGAAAATAAATTTCCGCCCCGAGCATATAGCCGGATTTTGCCGTCAGCAAACCTTGCGAATAACCTCTGACCGTACCGAAACCGCCGGCGGACATTTGGTCGGCAACCGGAATAACGCGTTGCGGAATATATTGATAATTACCGCGAAACTGACCTAAAATGCGATGTCCGAAATTGTGTAGCCGTACTGCGCTGCCGCTGAACTTCCAGTAATCGATACGTTTTTGAAACCACGGTGCGGCATAAGATACATATTGCGATAAATACCAAATTCCGCGCTCGGTATCATAACGGAAGTTTAAGCCGGTTTTGAGTTCGGGAATTTTATCTTCATACAAATCATAGCCGTCAAAGCTGGTAACTGCGCGCTTATAAGTAAAGGATGTAGTGCTGCTTAATTCTTTATATAGTTCGCGAATAAGCGGTTGAGTATAATAAATCGAATAATTCTGCGAGCGGCTTTCAATATTGAAATCGCTGTAATTACCGTGTCCGATTTCGGCTTTGTTGTGCGAAAACGAAGCGCCGATACGGCCGTCATATTTATTGACCGGAATATTATAATCAACAAACGGCGTCCACGAATAGCGGTTGGCATAAAAACCGGCCGAAAGTCTGTCGCGATGTCTGAATAAGCTGTCATGTGCCGCTATCAATCCGGCACGCTGTTTGCCGATGGTTTTGCGACCGGCATTGTCGGTAACGGCAATAAGATGATAAGGTGCTTCTTCTTTGACATCAATATCAATGTCGGTGGTGCCGGATTCCTGACCGGCTTTCAAATTGCCCTTGATTTCGATATTATCGTTGTAACGGTTATAAATCAGCATATTTTCTTCAAGCTTTTGAATATTGAAAGCCTCACCTTCATTCATACCCAAGCGTTTTCTGATATGCGAATCATGAGTCCAACGATTGCCGTTGATATCCACCTTGCCGACCTTACCTTCAAATAAACCGATTTTAACGGTATCGTTTTCAATGGTTTGCTCCGGCAGATAGGCACGTGCCGTTACATATCCTTTATCAAGATACAATTCGTTTATTCGACTTATCACTTCCTGAATATCCTCGAACATCAGGTTGTTTTGTTCATAATCGGCAGTAACGGATTTGATTTCTTCCGGTGTTAAGATTTCGCTGGAATCGACGACGAATTGTTCAACATAAACACCTTTGGTTTTATATTCCGACGGTTTGGCTTTGACCACCGCTTTTTTCTTTTTGGCGGCCACATCTTTAGCCTTTTTTTCCTGTCCGGATTTGAGGTTTTCAAAATCGCGCATACCGCGGCGTTCCATTTCTATACGTCTGGCGCTGTCGATATCTTGTTGTTGTACGGTGCCCAGTTGCGGAATAACCCCTGCCGGTGCGGTTTGTGCCATAGATGGGAAAGTAACGGCTGCGGCAGATGTTAAAACAATGACTGATAATATAGTCTTTTTCATATGATAAGTCCGATTATGTTAGAATTAGCTGGTGATATATTACACTGAAAATGCATAAAATCAACAGAAAAAGTTAATGAAAAGTTAAAAAAATATATTGATTTAATAAGCAAAAAATTGTACCATTCACAGGAGCCGGACTCTAATTCGGCTTTGAAAAGTCATAATATTTGCATGGAACAAAACAAATGAGTAAAAAACGCATTAAAAAAACTGTTAATAACACCATTAAAATGAAAAAACCTTCCATATTCCGCATCGTGGTGTCGTATATTACGGCATACAGTATGATGTTTATGAATGTGGCGCCGGCTTTTGCTACGGAAACGGAAATCAGTGGAGTGACCGGAAATAACGGCGTTTACGATATTGCGGCGGATAAAATTTCCGGCGATACCGGTTTCAGACAATATGAGAAGTTTGAATTAAGCGAAAATGATGTCGCAAATCTGCAATTCAAAAAAGACGCTCAAGAATACGGCAAATTTGTGAACTTAGTGGATAATAAGGTAGATATTAACGGTATTGTCAATACGGTACGAGGAGATGCGTTTTATGCCGGTCATGCGATTTTTGTTTCTCCGAAAGGTATTGTGGTAGGGGCTTCCGGTGTTTTGAATGTCGGCTCATTGACCATGATGGCTCCGTCCGAAAATGCGTATAAAGCTTTCAAAGACAATTATGGTGCAAATATTAAAGATGTCGAATTTGACGTTGAACACGAAAACTATAAAAGCCTTATCAGAAATTCTTCCGGCACGATTGAAATTAACGGTAAGATTTTTGCCAAAGATGCAGTCAGTGCATACGGTCGCCAGATTAAGGTTCAAAAGAATGAAGCAGGTAAAGGTGACGCGGCTATTTTTGCCGGTGTCCAAGACCAAAATGTATTGACCAAAACCGCTGATGCCAATGAATTATTTAATTCTCTGGTAAACAAAAATATAAACAGTGCAACAGGTTTTAATTTGCAAAACGGTAAAATTTCACTGGTTACCAACAAAGCAAACAATGAGGTGATTACAACCGTCAAAACCACGGAAGAGAACAGTAAAAAATATAAGACCACAACCGAGATAAACACCGATTTATTGCTGAAAAAAGAAACCAAAGAAGAGATTAAAACCGATGGTTCCGAAGACGAAAACAAAGAGGTAAAATATTCCATCGATAAAACTTTTGAAAAGTCGTCCTTGTCAGATGATGCGTCTTCCATTACCATAAAAGATGCAAAAATTGCGGCCAATGATGTGAATATTCAGGCAAATGCCGAATCCGTAAAAGTCGTAAACGAGGACATTGTCAAAACCTATGCCGAAGCGGCAAAAAAAGCGGAAGAAGCCGGAGATGCCGCCGATAAAGATAAGGCAGATAAGGATAAAGATAAAAAAGACGAAACAACCGGTTATAAAATTCCGAAGGAGTTCAGAGATGTTGCACCGGAAGCAAAAGCTACCGTGACGATTTCTTCATCCAAAATACACGGCGATAAAATCGATATAAAAGCCAATGCCGTAAATAAAACCGAAACATTTATCCAACTGCTGGACCCGATTTGGGAAAAGTGGATTAGCACGTTAGGTATGGATATATTGTTGCGAATCTTGAATAAAGTATCCGATGACCAACTTATTCCGGAAGGTGTTGATATTCCGTGGACTTCGGTTGAGATGGTTAAAAGCTATTTCAGCGATGATGCCTATACCGGTTTTGACGGTGCCAAAGCCGAAGCATCGGTTAATATTTCCGGATCGGAAATTGTGGCCAAGAAATCGGTTGATATTGAGGCCGATTCCGAAGCAGTAACCGATATTTCCACCGCCAAATTGGATTCACATCCGCTGTTTTTCTACGGACTTGGCGTAAAAGCTAAATCTGAGGTTAATATATCGGACAATACAAATATTAAAACTACCGGAGATGAAGGCGAAGTTAATTTGACTGCATTGGCGCAAACCGAAGATAAAATAAAATATGACAGCTCAAACTTTTTAGCTATTTCGGATAAGCCGGCGGAAAACAATCAGTCTTCAGGGAGTGGCGGCAGCTCTGGTGATAACAACAGCGGGCAGCAAGGTTCCGGAAGCAGTAGCCAAGGCGGACAGCAAGGCTCAGGAAGCAGTGACCAAGGTTCCGGAAGCAGTAGCCAAGGCGGACAGCAAGGCTCAGGAAGCAGTAGCCAAGGTGGGCAACAGAGTACCGTGTCGGCATATAATCTGACGTTGTTGAATAATTCGATTTTCTCCGATGCCGATGTCAAGGTTGACGGTTCCACCATTGAAACAAAAGATTTGACGGCCAAAGCGATTGATTTCAATAAGAGCGAAATCGAGATGAAAAATATTTCCAACGTTGGTGCAGATTCTGAAAAAACAGGTATCGCCGCCGCCATAATTTTTAATCATACCCGAACAAATTCAAACGTTGAAATAAGCAATAATACTAATATTAAAGCCAAAGAAGATGCCAGATTCTTGGCGCAGAATATCAATTATCTGCAAAATAGTGTTGAATCCGAAGTTAAGGCAAAAGCGCAAAATTATGACGTACAAACCAAGGACTTGATGAATTATGACCCTACTTACACCATTAAGGCCTATAACTGGTTGAACAGTAAGTTTTTGGATAAAGTTACGAATAAAATCGGCGATATATTGGATAAACTTCAACTGCAAATTTCCGGTTCGGCGATTTGGAACGATGAACAAAACACCTCAACGGCGGCTGTTGATCATTCTACCGTGAAGGCGGAAGATGTTAATGTTTTATCCAATATGGTTGACTTTACGCTGAATAAGGCCGAAGCAACTGCCGGTGCGGATAAAAAATTCAGCGCCGGTGCAGCCATTATTGTGAATGACCAAAGCAACACCAATAATGCCAAAGTTGTGAATAATGCATCGATTACGGCCGATGAAAATGTTAATGTCAGCGCCACAACGCAAATACCGATGAATCCGATGCAACTGAAGATTGGCCAGAAGGTGGGCGATAGTGAAGATGAAAGTAAAAATCTTGAGCTGTTTGTCGGCGGAAGCTTTGACGGCGGTGATTCCGTAAACAGTTGGGATGCGTCGTTTATCCATACCAAACTCAGCGATATTTTAAACTGGGACAATGCCAAGAAAATTTGGAGCGGTATTAAATCGCCGCGGAATTTTATCGGCAGCAACAAAATTAATTTGGACGGATTATTCAATAATTTGGTAAAAGCAGAGGCAAACGGCGAATATTTCGGAGTTTCCGGTTCGGTTTTGGCCAATAGTATTGTAAACACCACCAATGCTTATATTGAAAATTCAAAAGTCGGTGCGACAGACGGCAACGTTAATGTCAATGCTGCCAATTCGGTTATCAATTACAACGGTGCCGGTAAGGTGGATTTTTTGATTGACGGCGTAAACGCGCTTATTGAAAAGATTAAAGCCAAGGCCAACAGAACACCGGAAGAGGAAGAATTAATCGCCAAGTTCGGTATCGGCGGCTCGGTTTTGGTTGATACATATACCAACAATGCCAATGCTTATATCAAAAATTCGGAAGTAAGTGCCTCCAATGAAAATCCGACGGCCGAAAATGCCTCTAAGAAAGGTAATATCAACGTCAACGCGGCTTCGGAAGAAGGCTATATCAATTTAGCCGTTACCGGCGGCAAGGCCGATATGTTGGCAATTGACGGCAGTGTCAATGTTCAGCGGATAGACGGCAAAACCAAAGCTTATATTACAGATTCACAAAAAATTGAGGCCGATAATGTTAACGTAAATGCCGGAAAAGCAAAAATTGCTCCAAAGAAAACCGGCGGTGAAGACGGTGATCCGGTGGAATTGGATGAACAAACCGGCGAATTATCCGTCAGAGATCAAAGAGATGTTAAAGATACCGTGAGCAATATTTCCATAATCGGGGCAAATGCGCAACAAACCGGTTCCGGTGTTTCCGTAGGTGCGTCGGTTGATGTTACGAAAATCACCAAGGAAGTTGAAGCTGCCGTCATTAACTCAACAATAACGGCAAAAAATGATGCTTCGGTTATTGCCGACACTTCTTCCAAAAAGATTGATGTATTGTTGGCAGGTGCTTTTGCCGGCGGTGTTTCTACCGAAAGAAGCACACAAGAAGCCGCAAATGCCGGTAGTGACAGCAGTACCGACGCAAATAAACCGCAAAAGATGAAAAATGCCGGTAACTGGATGGATGAAGTCGATAATGCGCAAGATGACGAAGAAGACGTTATGAATCTGCGCAATTTGTTTGACGAGAATGATGCCTCCACGGAAGGCGCCAGAGGCTTGAACGGCACAGACAGCAGAGAAAATTCGTCGGATAATAATGATGCAAACAGCAATGATAGCAATAGCAATAACAATAACAACAATCAGCCTACTTCATTGACCGGTAACAGTACGGCAGCAAACCCGACTACGGCACAAAGTAACCTTTCATTGGCGCTTGCCGGTGCGGTTGATGTAACCAATGACTATACCAAAACCACTGCTAAAGTTGAAAATTCCACCATTAATGCCGGTCAAAAGGTCGACGTAACTGCCAATAATGATATTTTGGCGGTTCAGGTTAACGGTGCTTTGGCAAAATCCAGTACGATATCGGCCGGAGCAGGTGTAAATATCTACAATAATAAGTCCGAAACCAAAGCATCGGTTGATAACAGCACAATCAATTTCAATTCGGAAAATGCCAAAGGATTGAATGTGACTGCCGATACGGATATTGATTTGATTGACGTTACAGCCGGTATCGGTGCTGCGACAAGCGGTACCTTCGGTGCGTCGGTCGGCGGTTCGTTCGGATTTAATAAGCTGCGTAATACGGTATTAGCACAAATAAGTAATAACATTAATGATAAAACAGCGGTTAAAACAGAGGGAGATAATGTTCCTGATGTTGATGTTAAAGTTGAAGCCAAAGATGATTCGCTGATTTGGAATATAACCGGTGCCGCCGGTTTCGGTAAGTCTACCGGAACAAATATCGGTGCAGGTGCCGCCGCAACTTTAGATTACAGCGCAAAGAGCATAACTGCGGCAATTATCGGCAGTACCCTGTCAAATGTAAAAGATGTTAAAGTTAATGCCGATTTGCAGCAAAATTACAATACAATTGCCGTGGCCGGTGCATTGAGCTTCGGTGCTTCGTCAAGCTTTACCATTGACGGTGCGGCAAATATAGAATTAAACAGCAATAACGTTACGGCAAAAGCTGCCAATTCTGCCATAAGCGCTTCCGGCGATGTGGATATTACGGCAAACGCTGATATTAAAAACCAAAGTTTGGCCGGCGCTGTTGATTTTTCAACAGCTTCCGCTGGTTTCGGTGTTGGTATCGGTGCGATTGTCAATGTCAATAAATCTGAAATAAAAGCAGAAACAGACGGATTAACGCTTACAAAATCCAAATCGCTGGATATTCAGGCAAACGAAACAGAAGATTTGAAATTCCTTGCCGCTAATCTGGGAATTCAGACTTCCGGCGGCGCAACCATAAATATTAACGGTATTGCCAATGTGTTCTTATCGGAAGTTACTGCCCAAGCCATCAACAATTCGGTGCTTAATTCCGACGGCAATATCAATATCACAGCCGGATATGATAACAAACTACAAGGTATTACCGCAACGGCTGAGTTTGCCAAAGGTTTGGTTATCGGTCCGAATTTAATCGGTAATGTCTATAACAACACGGTAAAAGCCGATTTACAAAACGGTTCGGAAATTCAAAAAGCCAAAGATGTTGCCGTTAATGCAACATCGGTGGAGGTTATGAATTTGATACCGGTATCGGCAGGTGTCTCTACCAAAATTACTGCTGTTTCCGCCAATTTGAACGCAAATATTGTAAAAAATACCGTGGAGGCATTGCTCGGCGGCAAAATCACCCAAAGTTCAAAAGTATTGGTAAATGCGGCGGATGATACAACCATTAAAACTCGCGGCGGAGCCTTGTCTGCCGGCACAGCAACCGTTGTTATTGGCGGCAGTGTAAATGTTGATGTTATTTCTAAAACCATTCATGCTTATGTTAATAATGGAAATGTAACAACCTCAGGCAATATGAGCGTATTTGCGTCTTCCGTAAATTCCATGGGAGGAACCAAGAACGATGATCAACATTATGCGACCGATGATGTTACTACCGACGCATACAGAAATAAAATGCTGAACAAAGATGATAAAGGCAATTATGTCGGTTTGAAACAAGGAAGCAGCTTTGCCAATTGGAATATGTTTTATGACCTTTCCGGTGGTAAAACGGCTACTGTTGCCGGTGCGGTTATCGTAAAATCCATCCATAACGAAGTTCAAGCGGAAATTTTAAATTCCGAAATCAAGGCAAACAATTTGGATGTTACAGCTAATGAATATTCTATCAAAAATATTATAGCCGGAACTTTGGAGGGCGCCGGAACATTAGCGGTTGGAGTTAATGTTTTGGTAATGCGCGATAAGAGCGAAACCAAGGCCTTAATCGGCAATAACTCTAAGCTGACTATAGATGATACCATCAATCTGATTGCCACAAACAAAAAAGATAATCAGCAGATTGTGGTAGCCGGCGGCGGTGCCGGTACGGTGGCTGCCAATACCAATACGGTTGTCAATAAGATAGATGATGTGGCTATTGCGCAGATTGACAACCAAAACGGAGAAAACGAAATCAGCGCGGGAACCATTAACATCAGTGCCAATGAAGATATGAATGCCAGCCATATTTTGGTTGCCGGTTCCGGAGCAGGTACGGTAGCTTTGTCGGTGGCACCGATTGTTAATACTTATAACGGCACGGTTGATGCTTCAATTAAGAATGCAAAGGTTAACGATGCCGCCATCAATTTAAATGCGCAAAACAATATTTCCACCTTCGATGTTGATGCCGGTGTTGCCGGTGCCGGTAATGTAGCCGGCACGGCGGTGGCGATTAAGAATAATTATACCGGACACACAAAGGCTTATATGGATAATGCCACCATCAATACCACAAAAGCCATAGCCATTGCCGCGAATTCTGCGATTAAGAGTGAAAACTGGATCGGTGCATTGGCTATTGCCGGTACGGGGGCAAGTTTATTGGTGAATTTGGTTTTGAATAATGTTATATCCGAAACCGAAGCGGGAATTAAGAATTCTACGATTCAAAATGCCGGAGATATTACCATAAGTACCAATAACGGTAAAAAGGATGATATGAAAAACCGTGCTTTATCCATCGGCTTTACTGCGCAAGGCGCAGCTCTGGTCGTAGGTGTGGTACAAAATATTTATAACAATACCGTAAAATCTTATGCGGATGATAATACGATAACCAAAGCAAAATCAATGGCGCTGAATGCGAATTCCGACCGCAAGTTGGATAACATAACCATCGGAGCAACCGCCGCGGCTATTGGCGCAGGTGCGGTAGCAAACGCTTTGGTGAACCAGATTGACTCTTCAACCACGGCCGTGGTGGATGCCAAATCCAAAACCATAAATATTGAAAATGCACTTAATCTTAATGCTAAAGATAATACCGTTGCCACCAACAGTATGGGCATGATAGCAGTGGCCGGTTTAGGTGCGGCTGTCGGTGGCAATATCAATCTGTATTATGCCAATAATCTGGCAAATGCGAAAATTTTATCAAACAATGACGGTCAGATAAATGCCGGTTCATCAAGTGTTACTGCAGATATGATAAACGGGCTGGAGAATATGATTATCGGCGTTTCTTTGGGTGCGGGCACAATTGCCGCCGATGTCGCCGTTATCAGATTAGGCAAGCGCACGGCTACGTATTCCGAAGCGGAAAGCGGCAGTAAGATTAACGATGCGGTAAGTTATACCCAAAATATATATAACAAATCTACCACAAATGATGCATCTAATGTTAAGAACTTATACACTCCGACCAGTTCGGCAGATGATATAAAAACCGGTGCGGTTGCAGAAGTAAACGGCAACCTTAAAACAACAAACAACACGAAAATTGAGGCCAAGAGCAAAATTAAAGGCTTGAAAGAAAATAGTGAAACACTGGAGTTGAGAAATGTCAATGTTTCGGGCGGATTAGCTTCGGCTAATGTCGGCGTCAAGAACATTAAACTCGCCAGCAACACTTTGGCGGAAATTTCCGGCGGCAAAGTTGAAAGCACGAACGGCGATGTTTCCGTGAATGCCGACTCCAAAGCCGATGTCAAATTGAAAAATGTTGAAGTAACGGTCAGCGGTGTTGCACTTTCCGGTGCCGGTGCCATTTATAACAACACTTCCGAAACGGTTGCCAAAGTTAAAGACGCTACCGTAAAGGCCAAAGATTTGAATATTATTTCCAAATCTGACAATAAGTCCGTTGTTGACAGCACCAGTGTTATTGTGAGCGGAGCTAACGCTATTGTCGATATTGCGGAGAACGTCGATACCAACAAGAGTGCGGCCCTGATTACCGGCAATGTTGATATTGATACCAGCGGCAAACTGACACTTCATTCCACCACCAATACCGAGTTAGATTCTTCTAAAGCCGTGGTTAAAGTTTCGGTTGCCAGTTTGGTGGGTATTTCCAAAAACGAAAACCAAGTCAAAAGCATTAACCGTGCGCTGATTGAAAACGCAACCGGCAGTATTAATACCAACGGATTGGAAATTACCACCGATTACGGCAAAATGTATGCACATTCCAAGTCAAACGTAACCTCGGTTCAACTTGCCGATATTGCCAATATCAAATCAGTCGGTGCACACATGGATGCCGACTTTAAATCGGGTATCGACAGCCTCAGCGGTTTAACCATCAGCAACCAAGGCACTACAACAATCAATACCGCTAAAGATATAACTTCTAATCAGGAAGGTATTGTGGCAAAAAGCGAAATACACAATGTCGGTGTTTCTCTTCTGGGCTTTTATAACGGTACAGCAGCAAAAGCCGAAAATACAGCTAAGTCATCTACTGTGCTGAAAGTTAAGGAACATACGGCAAACGGTTTGGATATCAATGCCAATCTTAAATCTACGGCTAAGGCGGAAGGCGGATCTGTTAATGTCAGCCTTGCAGGTGTCAACAATTTTGTTATATATGCAGATGATTACAGTACGTTGCACGTTGATGTTGCCGGTGTAAATAATATCATCGGCGACGGAACCGGCGGTGTTCATGAAGCTAAAATTAAAGCAAAACATCAGTCCGATATTGATGTTAATGCCAGCCAAGTCAGTGCCGGTCTTATCAACGGACACAGGATGAGTCTGACTTCAAAACTGACATCAAACACCATAGGTAATATCGGCGGTACTCTTAATGCAGATAAGACGACGGTTGAATTTGATACCGTCAGAAATTCGGTATTAAATAAATCTTCCAGTTCCGGCGGTGTGATTGATGCGGGTTCATCTTCCGCCACCAATACATTGACCGGTTCATCGGTATTGACCGTGAGTGCATCTTCGGACAAAGCTAAGGCGGTTAATGCCATGGATATAAAGAATAAGTCAACCAATACTTTTGATGTGACTTCTTCTGATGGTCACGGCGGTCTGTTGAGTATTTCCGAAGGAAGTACGACCACAACATTCAATACTTCTACCACCACAAATATAACCGATACAGATATTAATTCGGCCGGAGATGTTAAATATGAAGTTACCAACAACGCTTATATCAAAGATACGGCAACCAGCAGAGGAGGCGGTTTGATTGCGGTTTACGGAAATTCGCACACCGGTAACTTTACGGCGGCGGCAAACTTGAATTTGAACAATGCCAAAATCAATGCCAAGAACATCAATTTGAAATCAGCTTCCGATCTCAGAACCAGTGATAACGGTTATATTTCCTATACCGGTGCGGCCGGCGGATTTGTGGCAGGTTCAACCTTGAATTTAAGAAATACTCTTAATCAGTCCAGCACACTTGATATTGCCGGTAACTCGCTATTGAATGCGGATTCAAATGTATCACTCAATGCGTTGACCTCTTCACTGTTCAAGCAAAAGGTTGATTCCACCGCCGGAGCTTTTGTAGCAGTTCCGCGGGCAAGAAGCTACTTAACGGTTACCAATAACAATAACATAAATATCGGCGCCGGTTCTAAAGTAAAGGCCGCTAACGAGTTGGAAATTAATTTTGATTCCAATAACGAATTGGCCAGCCGTACTAATGCTGAGGCTCATCACTTCGGATTTAAGGATCCGGTAGCGGAATCGTATTTGACTCTCAATATTAACAATAACCTGAATAACAGCGGTTCTTTAGAGGCCGGAAATCTGGTTGATATTAACTATATGCAGGATTCAAACAATGATTTGACGCAATATGCTTATTCTGAGGCACACGCCGCCATTGCTACCACCACAGAAGACGGTAAACTTACAAAATCTTTGAATAATAAGCTGAATATTGCCTCCGGAGCTGACATTACATCCGGTAAGACGATTGATGTGAATTATTCTTCGGGAAGAGGCAATTCCTACTCATATGTCGGTTGGAAAACGGTAAGTTACGCCTTGTTTGGTATTCCTATTTCAAAAAGCGACCACAAATCGAATGCCTCAATATCGCATAGTCCGTCGTTAATAGTTGACGGCAAGATGGTTGCCGGACAAAGCAACAGCCGTTACATGAAAATCAATCGCGACGGTTCAGTAGATTTGAATACTTTAGTAGGTTTCTATAACGATGACTACAAGTTGTATGACAATCAAAAGGTTGACGGCAGCGATGTTAAACAACGCTCTAGCGCAGCAATTGAAATTGAAATCAGAAACATTGATGAATCAATAAAAGAATTGTCTGATGAAGATATTGCTCTGAACGAGTTGAGAGATAATGCTGAAAATAATAAAAAAACAGTACAAGATAAATTGGATGAAATTAACCAATTTATCGAAGATGGTTATAAGTTGGTTGATGAAAATGCAGAGTTCAACGAATTAATCGCTAATGATATTAAATCCAGAGTGATAAAAAGCTCAGAAAGTGATACCAACAAGTTAACCGAAGAGCAGTATAATGCCGTTATGGAAGCATATAACAACAGAAAGACAAAATCTGAAATGCCGACCATGATAGAGTTTTTGGCTGATTCCTCTAACACAATTATGACTGAAAAAGAATTGGTACAATTAACTCCGGACCAACTTTTCAATATTTCTAATGCGATAGATGAAAGTTTCAAAACTTCGGTAATAACAAATACAGATGAGGCCGGCAAAATAACAGCAGACCAATATGATGCCATTATGGAGGCTTACAATAGTAAAAAGGCAGAAGTGGAATTTGCAAATTTGGAACTGATGGACTTCTTGAATGATACATCTACTAAGATTATGGTTGGAGATGAACAACTTACATTGAGTGAAGCTCAACTTACCACCATTAATAATGCACTGAAAGATGCAGCGGAAGGTAAGAATATCGAAAATTTGGTGATTAAAACATCTGCCGGCGAAGGTTACAAAATAACAACAGACCAATATAATGCCATTATGACGGCCTACAACAGTAAAAAGGAAGAGGTCGGAAATTTGAAGCTCATGGATTTCTTGAATGATACTTCCAATGAAATTGTGCTTAAAGAGGCAGAACAGGTGAATTTAAGTGGGGAACAACTTTCCACCATTGAAAATGCACTGAAGAGTTCAACAGAAGAGACCAATATCAAAGCTTTGGTAATAAAGACATCTGCCAATGAGGCTGAAAGAATAACGGAAGCTCAATATAATGCGATAATTTCCGCGTATGAGGATAAACTGAAAACCAGAATAAAACCTCTTACGATATCTGAGTTTTTATCCGGTTCCGATAGTGCTGTTACTTCGTTGAACGATGAACAGAAGCAAACAGTTATTGATGCTTATCGTTTAACCAACGAATCTGAAATCAAAGATATGATTTTGCAAAAGTTGGGGGAAGAGCAGTATAATGCCATAGTGACTGCGTACAACGCGGCATATAATGCCAAACTTGAAGCTATTGCCAATCAAAATAAAGAAAACACCGGCATGGCAGAATTTTTGCGGGATCCGAACACGGTGATTAAGCTTGGAGATACTACTCTCGTATTGACAGAGGGTCAGATTCAAACAATAGATGATGCGGAAACTGCTATTAACAGCAAGTTGGTTGTGTCAAACAGTGGTGACTTTATTACATATGATGGTAAATATGTAGCCGTATCAAATCCTATCACAGAAACCGTTGGAGACACAAACGTCGCCTCTTGTGATGAAATCAAGCAATATAACACTGAACTGGCAGC
>CACWUA010000036.1 GCA_902763905.1 uncultured Pseudomonadota bacterium
GTCTATCAACAATATTATTAACGAACTCTTTAATCGTCTTGTAATCATTATTTTCATTGTATTCTTTAAGTATAAATTTTTTTAATGATTTATTCTTTTCACCTTTTGCTAACCCGCCTTTTGCATGTCTTTCTTTTTCTTGTTTTTGTATTTTTACAGTTGTTTTTTCTTCAATTTCATCAGCTTCTTGTATAGCGGCATCAGCTATGCATTTCTGTGTTTCTCGCGCACTGTTTGCTAAATCTTCTACGAAAGTCAGAATTTCCTTCATTTCTTGCGATATTTTGTAATTTAACGGCAAATAATTAAGGTCATTTTGTTTATAACGCTCAATCCGCCAAACTAACGCTCGCTTTTCTTTTCCCGTTAAAACGTACTTATCTTTGTCTTGATCAAATTCCATATTTTTTTCCGCTATTATATAGCTTATGCATATAAAAAATTTCTACTATTTTTAATATTTAGGTGTTAAAAAGATTAAACGCAATATAATGTTGCGAGGTAAAAAATAAGAATATTCTGCGACCGGACTATTTTTCTCCTCCGGCCTACGATGGTCTCCGGTTCGAGCCCTACGCAGACGACATATCATATAAAAATACCACCTGCAAGAGGTGGTATTTTTATTTGGTGGGCGCTGTAGGACTCGAACCTACGACCAGACCGTTATGAGCGGCCGGCTCTAACCAACTGAGCTAAGCGCCCGACAACGAGACGTATAATATGCTAACTACTCATATTAGTCAAGGTATTTTTTATAATTATTTGTATATATAAAAAAAAAATCGTTGTATATTTTTACCTAAAACCATAAAATATTCTTTATTTTCAAATAATTATCATTATCAATCTATATATTTTTATTCAGAAAATTGCCTGTTATATAATCCGATACGTTGTTCCCTGTTAGCAAATTTTTCGTAATTTTTTGAACTTCTTCGGCAGTGTATTGCCGATATAAAAAGTCCATACGGAAAAAATCAGGATGCAAATCAGCAACTTCCGTAGCAATGCAATATGGTTTTTCATCAAATACCATCATCTGACAATTTTTCGATATTGCCTTAAATCTGCGGCCCTGTCTCTCCAAATCAAACCATTCCGGATGATGACTACAATGTTTACAATCATTATCACGTATGCAGCCGACACTTGTAAATAAAGGTACATCCTTATATATAATCAAAGAAGTGCTAATATTTGATTTATTTATTATATTACAAATATTTGTTTTAATATCTTCAAGTGATAATGTAACTTGTGAAGCACCGATTTCTGAGGCCATTGCTATCGCCTGTGTGTTAAGCATATAAAGTGATGAATCAAAACTAATATCCAATTGATTAATCGGTAAAATTTCTAATGCCCAGTAATTCGCAGCTTCCCATTTTTTATATCCCCTTTCCAATAAACTTTCTATTACATTGCTATACAGAGCCGGATTACGACAAACAGCCGGCAGTGCCAAACGAACTTTATTTTTTGGCAGTTTTTTCAAAACATGGATGTCAACTTGCGGATCAAGCAAATAAATAATCTCGGCAAAATCATTTAAATCAAGTAAATTCAAATAATTAATATCATCAATCTGTATGGCATATTTTGATGTGTTTTTTTTGTTGCTTGCCATCGAAATCTCAGGTAATTCACCATGATGCTCTTCTACTTTTATTTGGCTGTACAAATCGCGGCGTAGGTCGTTAAGCATTGAGGCCGGAGTAAATAAATTTTGCGGATTTTCAATAGTTAATGAGCGCAAATTAAAAGCCGTATCGCCGGTTTTTACAAATGCCGCATTAATGGCTTCGCTACTCTTTTGCGGATTATTTGCCGGTGTAAATGTGCCGTCAATACTTGCCGCAAATTCGCCGGAGCGAGCGGTAATGTGTCCGCTTTCCACCTTTACCGTTACATCTATATCATTGTTATTGCGATATTCGTGCGGTTTTGGCTTGGTGTAATGATAAGCGCCTTTAACCGCGCCGGATGAAGCCAAATAAATCTTATCGCCGTTTTTAAGTCGCGGATATCCGTGCGGCAACTCTATTTCCACCGTTGCACCGGCCGGAGCCTCAAACACACTCTTATTACTGATAAACAGCTTCTGCACCGAGAATCCGAATGGTTTTTCGTCGCCGGCGGCATCTATTTGCAAACCGTCGTGCCGTGCCACCGCGTGATTGGTAATAAAACGCAATTTGCCGCGGGAAATGCCGTCTACCGTGCCGATAAGCAACCCTCGGTGGCCGACAAAATCGCGGTCGATTACGGCTTTATCCTTACCATTGAAATGGAATTTACACCACGGGCGCGAGAAAATCTGCTTAATATTTTCTTCTTTGAGCGGATTGGCTCCTTTACCGTCGAGAATTTGCCGATAATAATCAGTAACGGCGGCCACATACAGCGCCGATTTTTTGCGTCCCTCGATTTTGAGCGAATCAACCGGCATTTTCAACACATCTTCCTGCAGTGCCATATCTTTCATTGAAAACAGGTGGCTTTCTTTGCCGCTGCATTTAAATGCGGCGCGACACGGATACATACACTTGCCGCGATTGGCGCTGCGTCCGTATTCCAATGCCGAAAATTGGCATAATCCGCTGTATGAATAGCATAATGCCCCATGAATAAAAGCTTCGGTTTCCAAGTTTGGAATGGCGGCGATTTCCTTTATTTCTGCCAGTGTTAATTCTCGCGCCAAAACCACACGTTTGAAGCCCATTTTTTGCAAAAACAGTGCGCCTTCTTTATTATGTACGGCCATTTGCGTACTGGCGTGCATTTCAAACCACGGATATTTCTCGCGCATAACCCGCGCTACACCCAAATCTTGAATAATCAGACCATCGACTTTACAACGGGTACAAACATCCAGACTCTCGATTAAATCCGGCAATTCGCTTTCTTGCAAAACCGTATTGAGTGCCACATACACTTTGCAATTTAAGCTATGAGCATAAGCCGTAAATTCGTCAAGAGTGTCAGCATCAAAGTTAGTGGCGGTTGCGCGTGCCGAAAATTTGGATAATCCGAGATATACTGCATCGGCGCCGTAATAAAGAGCGGCATAACCGGCCTCCACATCACCGGCAGGTGCGAGTAATTCCTGTTTTTTCATGGTTAGAGTTCCTTAATATAAATTTTAAGATAATTTAAAGCAAAATTGCATAATTGTCAAGAAAATGCGCAAGAATAAAAGCGTCCTACAAACTAAAAAAATCCGCAGAATTTAATTAAAAAAAGAGTGTTTTTCCGCTGTGTATGGTAAAACAACATTAAAACCGGATAACGCGATAAAAACAGAGGGGTTTTCAGCAACATGTACAACAAAAAGTACATAAGGAGAAAACCCCAAATAGTTACCGATTCTATGAATTTTTATTTTTTAAAAATAATCACCCCCGGTAGCTCCTTACCTTCCATCCATTCAAGGAAGGCACCGCCGGCTGTTGAAATATAGCTGAATTTATCAGCAACACCGGCATTAGCCAAAGCTGATACCGTATCACCGCCGCCGGCAACAGATATCAGTTTTCCGGCCTGTGTCAATTCGGCTGCGTGCTGTGCAACCTGATTGGTAGCATTATCAAACGGTTTAAGCTCAAACGCACCAAGCGGACCATTCCATACCAAAGTTTTGCACTCATCAAGTTTTGCATTGATTTTAGCGATTGTTTTAGAACCGACATCAAGCAAAGTACCGTTTGCCGGAATATTATCGATATCAACCGTTTTATGCGGAGCATTGGCGGCAAATTCTTCAGCAACCACCAAATCGTCCGGCAAAACAATTTCGCAACCGTGTGTTTTGGCTGTTGCCAGAATTTCTTTAGCTGTATCAAGCATATCCATTTGCACCAAAGAGTTGTTTTCGTTAATACCTTCAGCTCCCAAAACCTTAAGAAAAGTATGAGCCATACCGCCGGAAATAACCAATTTATCAACTTTTTTAACCAAATTGTTCAACAAATCGAGTTTGGTTGAAACTTTGGAACCGCCGACGACAGCCATCAACGGGCGATTAGGGTTGTTTAAGCCTGAAGTTAAGGCGGCAACTTCTTCCGCCATCAGCAACCCCATGGCAGACGGCAATAATTCCGGTGCCGCAACCATTGAAGCGTGAGCGCGATGTGCGGTTGAAAAAGCGTCTGAAACATACACATCTGCCGGCTTAACCAACTCTTTAGCCCAAGCAGCATCTCCTTTTTTCTCCTCATTATAATAGCGCAGATTTTCAAGGAGCAAAACTTCGTCGGCTTTCATATTCTTAACGGCATTTACCACCACATCACCGATACAATCATCAACAAAAACGACTTTATTGCCCAGTGCCTTTTCAAGTTCCGGAGCAACATAACGCAACGAATTTTTCACATCACCCTTGCCTTCCGGACGCCCGAAGTGTGAAATTACCACAACCTTTGCACCTTTATTCATCAGAGTTTTAATGGTCGGTACGGTGCGGTCGATACGCGCAGTGTTGGTAACATGAAAGTTTTCATCCATCGGCACATTCAAATCGGCTCGGAGCATTACAACTTTGCCGTTCAAATCACCCAAATCTTCAATAGTTTTATATTCTTGCATTTATTTTTCCTTATGTTTATATATTCAAAAACCCCACCGGTTAAATGATAACGCGGTGGGGAGTTTATAGTTCAAAATTAGCCGTTAACTTTCGCCATATGGGCAATCAAATCCAATACCTTGTTGGAATAACCCCATTCGTTATCGTACCAGCTGATAACTTTTACAAATGTATCGGTCAGCTGAATACCGGCTTTGGCGTCAAAAATGGAAGTATGAGCATCGCCCAAAAAGTCGGAAGAAACAACCGCATCTTCGGTATAACCCAAAATACCTTTTAATTCGCCTTCGGAAGCCTTCTTCATTGCGGCGCAGATTTCTTCATAAGTAGCAGGCTTAATCAGGTTGGCGGTCAAGTCAACAACCGAAACATCCAGAGTCGGAACACGCATTGACATACCGGTCAATTTACCGTTGAGTTCCGGAATAACTTTGCCAACAGCCTTAGCCGCACCGGTAGAAGACGGAATAATGTTACCGCTTGCAGCTCTGCCGCCGCGCCAATCTTTGGCAGACGGGCCGTCAACTGTCTTCTGGGTGGCGGTTGTAGAGTGAACGGTTGTCATCAAACCTTCTTTAATACCGAATGTATCATGCAAAACTTTGGCAATCGGAGCCAAGCAGTTAGTTGTGCAAGATGCATTGGAAACAAACTGTGTACCTTTAACGTAAGAATCGGTATTAACTCCGCAAACAAACATCGGAGTATCATCTTTGGACGGAGCCGACATAACCACATATTTGGCACCGGCATCAATATGGCCTTGAGCCTTTTCTTTGGTGAGGAACAAACCGGTTGATTCAACCACATATTCGGCGCCGACTTCGTTCCACTTCAAATCAGCCGGATTCTTTTCAGCCGTAACACGGATAGCTTTGCCGTTAACCACCAATTTGCCGTCTTTAACTTCAACCGTGCCGTTGAAACGACCGTGCATGGTGTCATATTTGAGCATATAAGCCATATAATCAACATCAATCAAATCGTTAATGCCGACAATTTCAATATCATTTCTTGTTTGAGCTGCGCGGAAAACCAAACGTCCGATACGACCGAAGCCGTTAATACCTACGCGAACAACCATATTTATTCTCCTAAAAAATATAATGTGCGGACAGCCCCGCACGGGCATAAAAAATTGTAAAAACTGGGCATAATTTATCATTAAAGTGCAAAATTTCAAGCAAAATATTAAGGTATGTCAATAAAATATCAAAACTCTCTTCGATGCACTTGATTTACCGGATAATTTCCACAAATCGACTTGACAAAAATGATAATCCGTGACATAATTAACAAAATTGCATAAATATGATAAGGTTATGGCTATGACTGAAGAATAAGCCTTACTTCTAAATGACATCATATTTAATAAAATATCTATGGAGTTTACTGATTGTACACCTGAACAGCTTTACGTTGTCTGCAAGAGCTTGAGGTATATAGTAGAAAATGATTCCAAATTAGCTGATAAAGTTTTAGATGTAACGAAAATTTTATTCCAAACAGATAAGGGTTGTTCTGACACCGTTAATCTTGCTTTAGATTCTATTGCGTAAAAGAGGCGGTACATGGTATGCCGAAATGCGTGAAGAAACCTCGCTCAGATATTTGAAAGCCATGGCTGCACGCGGTTTGGTAAAATATGATATATTAAGCGATAGCGAAGCCGAAAGTCTGGGGTTGAATCAAACACGGCAAATGGAATACGATCCGAAAATCAAAGCGGCAAGCAAAGTATATCCGGTGCGTTTTAATACGGTACGCGATGAAGTGCGACAAGCAACGTCACATGCTAAAGCCAAAATACAATCTCAAGAATTGCCAACTGTAGCTGCAACCGTGCCTCTGCAAAACAACAACCACACTCTGCCGCGTTTTGTAAGCAGAAACTCTGCGGAAAACACAGCGTAGTTTACTTTCTTTGCAAAACGCATACAAAAAAGCCGTCGGTACCGGTGGTCAGCGGCGAACATTTGAGCCAGCGTGTTTCCTTAAACGGATATGTTTGTTCCAGCTTGCGTTCCCATAATTTTTGCATATCAACCGTCACAAAATCGGGATGCGCCGCCAAAAACTTTTCTATTCTCTCCTCGTTTTCTTCCGGCAACACCGAGCAGGTCATATATACAATTCGCCCTTTATCGCTCAAATGCACGGCGGCAATTTCCAAAATTTCTTCTTGCGCTTGCTCAATCGCTTTTAACTGCTTCGGAGTCAGCCGATATTTGGCGTCCGGCGAGCGTCGCCAAGTACCGCTGCCCGAACACGGCGCATCCACAATAAAACGGTCAAACAAATCGGTCGGCTTCAACGTTTCTGTAACTTGAATATTCTTAATGCCGAGCCGCGCCGCCCTATCGTGCAATCCGTCCATCCGCTTAACGTTTTTATCGTGTGCCCAAATCGTACCTTTGTTATTGAGAAGCGCGCCGAGCATCATACTTTTGCCTCCGCCGCCGCAACAATAATCAATGATTTTCAAATCCGCGCGCACATCGCATAAAATCGCGCCGAGTTGCGAGGCCTCGTCCTGCACTTCAATCTCGCCGTTTTGATAAGCTATGCAATTTTGCAAATTTATCCGTTCCTCCGAGCGCAAACCATACGGCGAATACGGCGTAAACGAAAAGAAAAGCCCCTCTTTCTGCAACTTGTTTTTGGCATCTTCGCGCGAGATAAAATTCGCCCTTATATCGGCCGCCGCCGTGGTATTGAGAGCAGCCGCCAACGCCGGATTGTTTATTTTTTCATACAGCCACTTCGGACATTCGTTTTCAATAAATTCGGGATAAACTTCCTGATTTAAGTGCGCCAGTTTTTCTTTTTCAAGCTTATCGAGCGGTTTTAATCCGTATTCCGAGCCGTCGGCCACAATATCAAAATCCTCGTCTTTAAGATAAGTCAACAGCAACATTCGCGCCTCGCAACAACCGCAATCAAACTCCAAACGGCTGCGATGGCGAATGATGTCCCACACCGTATTGATAATAAACTTGCGGTCTTTGGAACCGATATATTTACGCGCCCGCACATATTCTTTAATGATATTGTCGGCCGGATATTGGTCTTGCAGCACCTTTTCCAAAATTTCGAGCACCGCCTGATATTTTGCGCTTATTTGCATAATTTTTCCCCTTTATGCGGCACTATAAACAAAAAATCCTCCAAAAACAACCGGTTTTTGAAGGATTTTCTCATAATTTACAACAACACCGTCCGGTGTTTTTTGTTTTCGCCGATAAAACGGCACGGATTAACTGCATCTTTCGGAATCATCTCGTGCTCACAGGTGACATAACAGTCGGAATGTTCCGATGAGGTCAGATACCTCCACGATTTATCCAACCATAAATCGGTTGCAATACCGAACGCCTGCAGTTTCATCAGTGCATCGTTGGCGGCCTCACGTTCACGTCGCAGTTCGTCAAACATCTCCTTTTTAGGCAACGAAATACGCACCAAATCGGTAGACATCTGCTCGGCGGCGACCTTAGCCTGATACCAGTTCTGCGGAGTTTCTTCGCGCAGACGGAAATAGTTTTTGCCAAACTGGATTCCCCACAGCTGGTGCTTACGCGGCAAAATCAAATCATACGAGATTTTGAAAATGCCCTCATCAAGATACACCAGCGGGAAGTGCACCGTCAGTGGCTTGTCGGCAATGCGGCGGCTGACCAAACGAGTATAACCGTTTTTGATTGTTTTGAAAATCAAACCGGCCTTTCCGTCGGTCATATCAACCACAATCGCCTCGTCTTCGTCGTCTTCCTCACTCCAATACCAACCGTCTTGCCACGGCTCGGCATCAATTCTTTTGGACTTGAGAAACTCGACAATGGCGTTAAAGCCGTCTTTACAGGCATACGCTATGTCCAAATCGGCGGTATCCGGCATATATCCCTGACACAGCTTATCGGCATAGCTTCTGGCCGTAAACCAATCTGCACCGCACTCGTGAGTAAGCTTATACACGCGTTCGCCGATGGCAATTCCCCAGATTTTCATCTTCCATTGGAGGTCAACATACGGCAACAAGGTCATCACTCCCGACAGCGGGTCGCGATAAGCGATTTTAAACGGTGATTTTACCGGCCAGATAAATCTGGTGTGCTTCAGCTCTTCCATAACTAAAGTTTTTTTATAGGGTTAATACTTATGATAATAATCTCATGAATGCTTTAAGAATACCATATCTTCCGGCTTTGTCAATCTTTTTTTTGACAAAATAAGCCGAAGAAATATCTCCGGCTTATTCATTATTTATTCTGCGGCTTACTCCACGGCTGACCGTTCAGCAAAAAATCAGGTAGTTTTTCTAAAGAAGAAGCTCCCGCCGCCTTAGCGTGTCCGCCGCCGCCGAATTCGGCCGCTATTTGGGAAACATCAACATCGTTTTTATAAGTGTAGAAAGTCAAGTTCCAGCGATTTTTTTTATTCATAAAAAAATTAACCATAAAATCGAAATTTTTCACATTATCAAGTGAATCAAAAAATTCCGATTGTCCCTGCGCCATATTCGAGCAAATACAGTGCAAACCTTTATATTCACTTTCAAACGCCATACCACGCACCAGACGATAGTTACGATGGCGCACCCAAGACAAAATAGCGTTCCCCTTCTCCACCATTTCTTTAATATTTATTTCGTTATTAATCAGCTGAGTCCAGATTTTATCGGTCGGGCGATTAACTCCGAAAGTTTGCACTGCATATTCAAACGGACGCACCCGACGGTCACGCAAATCATAAATATCATTCAAGCCGAGCAAACGCAAACCTTCCGGCAACTCTCTATCCGGATAAAAATATTGCCACGTCAACACCAATGCCGCCGTCCCGATTTCGCGTTTACCTTTAATCGGCTCATATTCATCGCCTTTCATCAGTTCCTCATATTCATTGATAACCGAAACGTGATGGTCTATCCAAGTGAGGTCGATTTTTTTATTGAGCTCAAGCATATATTTTACCGGCAAAGCAATATCGCAAATCACTATTTTATCGTGTTTTTCTATTTCCTCATATGGAATTTCCATATCATGATTGAGCCCCATCAGCTCCGTTTCCGGAAATTTAGATTTAACGATTGCGGCGGAACCTTTCCCGTCGTGATCGGCAATATGATATATACAAAGCATTTTATTCTCCTTACAGTTCTATTTCCATTCCGTCATACGTCGGCTGCATAAACGGCAAACAACGTTGTTTGATTTCATCATAATCGCAATCAGGCCCTAAATGCGTAAAATATACTGCTTTCGGCCCTATCTGACGAATATAGTCAAAATCGATTTCAATACCAGCATGATACAAAGTGGGTTCAATAGTCGTCAAGGGCATAATCAAAACATTAACATCAATTTTTTGCAAATAGGCCAAGGTTTGCGGCGGAATAATTTTATAATCCGGTATCAATACCACTCTGCCTCGATTAAAAGAATAACCCGTAGTCGGCACCGGATGTCCGGCAAATTCCAACGGCATCACTTCGATATTGCCGATTTTGAAGGCTTTACCGTATTCAATGGTATTGGATATAAGTTGCGGGCGGGCGGTTGTTTCTGAAGAGAATACATCCGTAAAAACATAACCGAAGCGCTGTCTTATTTCCGTCAAATGAGATTTCGCAGCATAAATATTCAACCCTTTATGCGTATTATAACTGAAAGCCCGCAAATCATCAATTCCCATAATATGATCGGCATGCGCATGAGTATATAGTACTCCGTCTGCATGATGTATGCTATTATCAATAAGTTGATTGCGAATATCGGCGGAAGTATCGATAATAAGTTGCGTATCATCAATTTTCAGATATACTCCGGCCCGTCCGCGACGATTTTTCAGGTTCTGCGGATTGCATTTTCCCCAACCGTCGGAAATCGTCGGTACTCCGGGTGCCGCTCCGCTACCTAATATAATTACCTTATCCGTCATTTTTCACCTTATCAAACAAAGTCAGAAAATTATCGGTGGTTATTACCGCAATTTCCTCTATACTTTTATTTTTTATCTCTGCCAAAACTTGTGCGGTATTTACCATATAAGCCGGTTCGTTGCGTTTACCGCGATGCGGTGTCGGTGCCAAAAACGGCGCATCGGTTTCTATCAGCAACCGCTCATCAGGTACAACGGCAAATATTCGCCGTAATTCTTCGCTTTTCTTAAATGTTATAATCCCCGAAGCTGAAATATAAAAACCGATTTCCAATGCTGCTTTGCATAATCTTTCGGAAGATGAAAAACAATGCAATTCACCTTTAAACGGCTGTTTTTTATAATTCTCCGTCAGCATTTTTATCATCTCGTCATCGGCATCACGACTATGAACAATCAAAGGCAATCCGCTTTGTTGCGCTGCCTCAATATGACTTTGAAACACCTTAAGCTGTTGAGTTTTAATATCGGCGTTATAATAAAAATCCAAACCGCACTCACCGATACCTACAACATACGGAGATGCAACATGTTGCAAAATTGTCTCGGAAGTAAATACATCGTATTTATCCGCCAGCTCCGGATGCAATCCCGCAGTGGTATATATATTTCTATGCTTACGGCAGAATTCAATGATTTCCGGTGTTTTCTCAACATCATCACTTACGTCGAGAATATATTTGATTTTCATCTCCCGAGCCCGCAGAACAACATCTTCTCTGTCTGCGGCAAAATCTTCAGAATTTATATGGCAATGGCTGTCCGTAAACATTTTTTACAATACCTTACATATATTTGTCAGTAAATTCAAAAGCATCAGACGTTTATCCATATTGACACTCATACAATCGGCAAAATCGCGATGTGTTTTTTGCCAACATCGATACAGCGCCTCTTTATCTTTGCAATCTTCCATATGTTCTTTGATAAATTTTAATATAAGTTCTTGCAATATATCGAATTTATCATTATCTTTTACAATTTCTTTAATAAAATCAAGTAACTTTGATATTGAACAACGATTACCGGAACACAGTAAAGTATTCATATTTTCCATAATTCCAACCGCATCTGTATCGGCATATAAAATAGCTTTACCGATACTGCCGTTACTCATTCCGGCTAATTTTTCTATCATTGCTTCGTTCAAATTCGGACGATATCGTCTTAGCAAACTGGATATCGTTGATATATCAAGTGTATGCACAGGCAACAATGCACAGCGAGAGCGAATGGTTGGAAGCAAATTTCCGATATTGTGACATACCAATAACAAAACAGTCCTTAGTGGAGGCTCCTCCAAAATTTTTAAGAGTGCATTGGCTGCGTTTTGATTCATATCATCAGCACTGTCGATAATTACCGTGCGCCAACCGTCATTAAATGAGGTTTTGGAAAGGAATTCGCTAACTTTGCGCACATCATCGACACGAATGAATGCTGAGCGTTTCATTCCGGCCAAATCTGCATCATTTAATACTTCACCATGTTTGATGGCACTCAGTATCTTCTTTTTATCGGCATCAATATAATCACGTTCAATTACCATTAAATCAGGATGTGAGCCATTAGCAACCTGCTGAAAAACCGGTGTTGATTCCGCCACATTGAGCGAAGTATAGCCAAATTTTTTATCATCATCGGCAGACAATAGGAAACGAGCAATTTTATAGGCTAATGTAGCCTTGCCTATACCCCGCGGCCCGCTAATGATAAAAGCGTGATGCAATGTATCGTTTTTATAGGCATGCAAAAAGAACTCTTGAGCTTTATCCTGTCCCAAAAGAAAATTATTGTTGCGCGGAGTTATGTACTGCTCTTCTTCCGCCATCAAACACCCAATCTTTCCTCAATAATCCGCACAATTTGCCGGTGTACCGTTTCAATATCGGCATCGGCATTAATAACCACACAACGTTCCGGCTCCCGCGCGGCAATTTCCAAAAAACCGCGCCGTAAATTTTGATGAAACTCCATCTGTCGGCTTTCAAAACGCAGTTCTTTAACTTCCATGGTTTCGGCCTTGGCAAACGAACGCCGCATTCCCACTTCGGGCTCGATATCCAAAATAATTGTCAAATCCGGCTTAAAATCTCCGGCCACAATTTTATATAAACCGTTGAGTACGGAAATATCCACCCGTTTATCGTAACCGTAATATTGATACGCTTCGGTGGAATCCGCATAACGGTCGGAAATTACCCACTTATTTTCTTTAAGTGCCGGCCACACCACCTTATTTAAGTGATTGCGCCGGTCTGCATAATAAAGAAGACATTCGCTGATGGCATCAAATTTATCTTTATCACCGGTTACAAGTAATTGCCGCAAAATCTGCCCCTCAGGTGTCCCTCCGGGCTCTTTGGTAAGCACCGTCTCAATACCTTTATTCTGTAAATACGCGGATAAGAGATTGGCCTGAGTTGATTTACCGCACCCCTCTCCTCCTTCAAACGTAATAAAACGTCCGAGCATTATTTGGCTCCGAATATAAAGAATTTAACATTAGCCCAGAATCTTCCCCACAAGCCTACTTTCTGAACATCAGAAGCAGCTATCAACGGAATTTTCAGAGCATTCTGTCCCTCGGTTTCGATTTTCAATGTACCGATTACATCTCCGGCTTTTATCGGGGCTTTAATCGGTTCATCAAACTCTGCGGTTGCTTTTATCTCGTCTTTTTGATTGTTTTTAACCGTTTTTATAACATCGGATGCAATTGTTAAATCAACTGTTTTATCTTTACCATACCAAACTTTTGAAGAGGCCACGGTCTGCCCTTTGGTAAACAATTTGTAATTCTGAAATTCACGGAATCCCCAACTCATCAGGCGTTCACTTTCTTCGGAACGCTCTTTGTTACTGTTCATACCGCTCATAACTTCAATCAGACGTCGGTCGCCTTTAACCGCAGATGCTGCCAGACAAAATCCGGCTTCTTCAGTATGTCCGGTTTTTAAACCATCGGCTCCGCTCATAGTATATAAAAGCGGATTGCGATTGCCTTGTTTGATATTGTTGTAAACAAACTCTTTTTCCTTAAAATAATGGTATAAATCCGGAAATTCTTTAATTATATGGCGTGATAATATTGCCAAATCTTCCATTGACATTTTTTGATCCGGATGCGGTAAACCGGTGGAATTGGCAAAACTGCTGTGTTTAAGTCCGAGTTCCGATGCGGTTTTATTCATCAATTCGGCAAAATCTTCTTCCGAGCCGGAAATATTTTCCGCCACCACGATACAAGCGTCGTTGCCCGATTGTATAACAATACCTTTGATGATGTTTTCAACGCTGACGTTATCGCCGATAGATAAAAACATGGTGGAACCGCCGGTAGCCGCTCCGCCTTTGCGCCACGCGTTTTCGCTCACGGAAAAAGTGTCGTCGAGCTTGATACTGCCGTCTTTGATTTTACTCATCAAAATATAAACCGTCACATTCCCGGAAAAATGGGTTTTCAAACAGATATTCGCCGGTATCATAATCCATCAAAATCGCATTACGCGCCGCCGTTTCATAAGCATTTGCCTCAAATCCGCACAGCAAAGCCGCTGTCAAAATTCCTAAACCATATTTATTTACTTTCATAATCTCTCCTATTTTTGTTCTATAACCGTGTCCTTAAAACCATAATATTTAATTTTAGCCTGCGCCACTTGAGCTTCTTCCCGTCGGCTGTACGGTCCCATTGATACACGATAATATTTGGCACCGTCTTTAGTGTATGGCACAATGTGTCCGCTACCGTATTCTTTCAAGCGTACGAGTTGTTGATGTGCCAACGCATAGTTGCTGAACGCGCCGGTATGAATATAATAATACCCTTTAAGATATTGGTATGTATTGGAGGTTGAAGCCTTGGTGTTTTCCTTTTTCGGATTAGCCGCCGCCGTACCGTAAATTCCCTTATTTTCTGCGGTTTTAACTTCGGCCGGATTCATTATGCCGATAGAGCCGGATTTAGTCTCACCGTCAGCCGAAGCGGCACTGCCGTATACCACAGGTTCTGCGGTTTGTCCGGTTGGCTTATAGGTTCCGGTTGCCACTTTTTTACCGCCGGATTCGGCATATATTGCCGCCTCATCGGCCTTTTGCACTTCAGCCGAAATTTTGCGTCGTTCTTCCGATGATTCATACAGCGAATGCGCCGGCTCCTGTACAATATCCGGCGAACTTACGTTCACTTTACCGGTCAGCATAGCCTCTTTAAGCTCTTTACTTTCTTTGGCCATAATCTCCACCCGCACTCTGGTTGTGCCCTGCCCCATATATCCGAGTAGTTGCGCTCCGCGTTTGGATAAATCGATAATCCGGTCTTTAACATATGGTCCGCGGTCGTTTACCCGCAAAACCACCGAACGTCCGTTCTGCAAATTGGTCACTTTTACGATACTCGGCAACGGCAATGTCCGATGCGCTGCCGTCAGCGTATTCATATTATAACGCTCGCCGTTGGCGGTTTTTTTGCCGTTAAAATCCTCGCCGTACCACGAAGCCATACCTTCTTCTTTGTAGTTATAATCTTCTTTCGGATAATACCAACGACCGGCTACTTTATAAGGATTGCCGACCTTATAAATCCCGCCGTAATCCTTAATTATGCGCGCCTGAGCCTCCGGCGACATCCCCGAGAGTTCCGGAGTTCCGGTGGTACATGAGTTTAGCATCAGCATAACTCCGCAAAGCAATAAAATATGTCTCAATAAATGTTTTGTATCCATCTCTTATCCAACAATCAAATTTCCTTCAGCCCCGACGGGCTTAATTTTCTTCAAACATAATTATTGTTTATTTAGTCCGCGCTTTTTTGGTCGGAACCGGAACTTTAAAACCATGTTCGGCATCATAATTTTGAATTTTGTTCAAAAGACGATAATCCGGATATCCGTCTTCCGGCAAACGTGCTTTATGCTGCAAAAATTTCACACATTCACGGGTTTGCGGCCCCAAACGTCCGTCTTCTTTAATTTTTTTGGAAGATATTTTGTTATAGAACTTCTGAATTTGCAGAATTTCATCACTGTTCATGGTATATTGTTGCTCGGCCGTCAACGGTGTCCATTTTTTATTGCTGTCGGCAATATAATCAGCCAACGTCACAACCGCAATTGCATAATTATCGGAACGATTCCATATCATCACCCGATTAAAGTTGGAAAATACCATATAAGCCGGACCTTTGCGCCCGTCAGGTAAAATAATAGCCCCTTTCATATCGTCATCATACGGCAATTTCGAACCTGAATATGTGGTTACACCGAGTTTTTTCCATTCATTGATTTTTTTGGTATTTTTGCGTCCGGTATTTTTCAAATCAAAATCCCAAGGCAGTTGAATCCTCATTCCCCACGGCTCATCATGTTTCCAACCGAGTTTGGTCAGATAATTCTCGGCAGAAGCCATGGCATCCGGAAAAGAGTTCCAAATATCAGGCACTTTATCGCCGTCATAGTCAACCGCATAATTGTTATAGGTTGAAGGCATAAACTGAAAATGCCCCATTGCTCCAGCCCACGAACACGCAAGTAGTCTTCGTAGTCAAGCAGCAACTCATGGAGCGAAGCCCTATTCACATTCGTCAGCTTTAACTCCATCTCGCGCGAGGTGATGCCGTCGATGTTTCC
>CACWUA010000037.1:0-11967 GCA_902763905.1 uncultured Pseudomonadota bacterium
AACCGCGCTCAACACCGAACATTTTGATAAGTTTATCCGCACCATGCGTGAGTGCGGCGCGCTCAAAGTCGTTTTGCCGGAAGTCAATAAACTTTGGAATATGCCGGAACGCACCGATTACCATCCCGAAGGCAACTCCGGCGAACACACCATGTTGGTCTTAAAACAGGGTTACAACCTATCACCGAAAATTAAATTTGCACTTTTGCTGCACGATATCGGTAAAATCGATACTCCGGCCGATATTTTGCCGCAACACATCGGTCACGACAAAGCCGGTCTCCTGCGGATTGAGGAAATATGCAGGCGTTTGAAAATTCCGAACAAATATCGCGATTTTGCTCTTTTGGTAGCTAAAAATCACATGAGATTTCATAGTGTTCCGAATATGCGTAAAGGCCGCTTTGTCAGCTTTTTGGAAGAAATTACCGATAACTTCCGCAACGGCAAACAAATGATTGACTTTATGCGTGCCTGCAAATGTGATTCATTCGGGCGCGGCAGTTCACCGCAACTCAAAGACGAGAAAAACGAAGAAGTTTTCGAGGCCGCCCGCCGTTGCTTACATAATTATCGGATTCAGCGCGCCGTTAAGGCTGTCGATATGCCAAACTTTGAAAGTCTCGCCAAAGATAAAACTTTCAAAGACAAGTTTATGCAATTCCGTACCAAACAAATTATTTAAATTGATTTGCCGACAGAATAAGTTTAAACAATCACACCTTTTTCAAAAACAAAGCCGCGCAACAATTCTTCCGTGGTCATAGCTCGTTTGCCTTGGCGCTGAATCTGCGTAATTTTCAAGGCCCCTCCGTTTGCGGCAATTATCAAGGCATTCTTTCCTTCCAAAATTTCTCCGGCTTTTCCCCTATCCGCAACCTTTTCCGCGCGCAAAATCTTAAAGCGCTCGCCACCATATTCAAAAAACATCGCCGGATACGGACTGAAGGCGCGAATCTTATTATATAAAGTCTCAAGCGGCAAATTAAAATCGAGCAAACATTCGTCTTTATCCAATTTCTGCGCATAACAGGTTTCCGCCTCGTTTTGCGCTTGCGGCGGATATTTTGCCGGATTTGCCAACACTTCGGCAATCAATTCTGCCCCGATTTGCGCCAACGCGTCATGCAACTCACCGCCGATCATATCCTCGCCAATCATCAGTTGCCCTTTATGCAACATATCACCGGTATCCAGTCCTTCCGCCACTTGCATAATCGTTACACCGCCGATTTTATCTCCGGCCTCTATGGCACGCTGAATCGGCGCTGCCCCGCGCCATCGCGGCAATAACGAAGCGTGAATATTCAAACAGCCGAGCGGATACGCCTCCAATACCGGTTTCGGCAGAATCAAACCATAAGCGGCAACCACCGCTGCATCGGCTTTCAAATCGGCAAATTTCTGCTGTTCTCCGGCATCACGCAACGTTTTCGGAGTACGTACCTCGATTCCGTTTTCTTCCGCCAACAAATGTATCGGCGTTTTATTCAATTTATTGCCACGACCAGCCGGCTTAGGTTCGCGTGTATAAACACAAACCACCTCATGCTCAGCCATCAAACGACGGAGCGCCGGCACAGCAAAGTCCGGCGTTCCCATAAAAACAATACGCATTATTCTCCCAATCCCATACGACCGTATTGCACTTCAACCTTATACTTGTCGGCATAATCTTGCAGCAAAGCTTCCGCCAATTGTTCTGCCAGGCTGTTAGACAACACCTGTCTGAGCTGAGTTCTATCCTGAGCGCTGAGAGAGGCGGAATCATCATAAATATTGGTTGTTTCTGCCACCACATAGTCATCACCGAGTTCGATAACCACCGGTTCATTTTTTGTAGCCGAGAACAACTCTCTCATATTTGTAAGCGAGAGTTTATCTATACTCTCACCTCGAGTAACCGGACGGGTATTAATCGCTCTTAAGCCATATTGCGCAGCAATTGCCGATAAGTCGTCTCCGGCCTCAATACTGTTCTGAATGTCTTCAAGCAACTTTTGTATGACGGATTGACGTTCACTTTCCAACCACATTGTCTTAAGTTTATTTGTAGCTTCCTCACGCGGTTGCTTATGCTCATCATAAATTTTATCAACTCGTATAAAAGCGACTCCCTCATCAGTTTCCACTGCCTGACTTGTTTCTCCTTCATTATATGAGAACGCTGTATCAATCATTTCTTTATTAGCAATAATTGGTAACATAACTTTATCTGCAGCTTCGGCCAAGCCGTCTTCGTTAAGTGCTTTTACCGTATATATTTTGACATGATTTTCTGCCGCAACTTCATCAAAAGTCTTACCTGCACCGAACGCATCTTCAATTGCCGCAACCAATTCATAGCTACCGTCATAAGCCTTTTCCTGACGCAACTCGGTTACGATTTGGCGTTCGGCTTCGGCTTTATCAACCTTATGCGGAGCTTGTATTGCCGTTACTTTAATGATTTGCCAGCTGTCGGCAATCTGTACCGGTGCAGAAATCTGATTCTGCTCTGTGGCAAAAATGACTTTTGCCAATTCTTCGGCTACATCATTCTGAGCCACAAATCCTAAGTCAATATCTTCAGTTTTCTGTCCGTATTGCGCGGCAACTGCAGAAAAATCCTCCCCTGCTGCCAACTTATCGGCAGCGCTTTTGGCTTCCTGCTCGTCATCAAACACCATCTGCAGAACATAGCGCTTTTCCGGCTGTTCATAATCATCCTTATGTTCTTTATAATAAGCCTCAACTTCTTCTTCCGAAATTTCGATACCGGCAGCCAAATCGTCTTCCGACATATAAAGTACGGTAATATCACGCTTTTCCGGAATCATCAATTCTTCATTCATATCGTCATAAAACTGGTCCAACTCATCGTCGGTCGGCTGACGACTGATTTTTGCATCGACAGTATTTATTTTCACATACTTAAAAGTGCGGCGCTGACCGAGAACTTTCGCCATCTGTTGCAATAAAACTTCCGGTACATCAGTTCCGGCAAGCGGTGTCTCTACCAAAACCCGACGAGCCACACTGAGTCTAATATCCTGAATCAACTCATTTTCCGATTTGTTGGAATCGCGCAAATACCATTGATAAAGCTGCGGATCAAACACTCCGTTATTTAAGAACTGCGGCATAGCATGAATAATCTGTCCGATTAAATTACGCGAAAAATCCACATTATATTTTTTCATGGTATTTTCCAAAATTGCATCATTGAGCTTTGCTTTTGCCAACAAATTAGCCACCATAGCCTTTTGAGCGCCGTCTTCGTCTTCACCGAAATCACCGTTGATTGCACGCAACTTTGCCAATTCACGCTGCAGTAAATACGAAAATTCACTCTGCGAAATTTCGATATCATCAACCTTAATTACCGCTTTGTTTGATGCTGCCGAATTGATATATCCGGAAACACCGAACAAAGACATAAAGCTCAAAGCGGTTACCGTCAAAATAATTTTGGTAAACCAACTGTTTCGCATTTTTGCAAATTTGTTAATCATCACATTTTTCCTATTTTTAAAATTACACTTTTCGCTTATTATAGATACATAATTCATGATTGCAATTTTTAAATTAATTTATACAACATAATAAAACGGGGAGTAACCTGTTTTTTTTGTGGAAAAATAATTTTTAGTATGCTAAAAGGATGCAAGTTTTTGTGGATATATATATAAAGGAAATTAAAATGGCTCGTAAAAAGTTGATTGCCGGAAACTGGAAAATGAACTGTCTGCAAGAAGAGGGAATTACGTTGGCAAAAGCAGTAGCCTCTCAAGTTAAATCCGGTAAGTTTGATTGTGATTTTCTAATCTGCCCGCCGTTTACATTGTTGGGCTCGGTAAAAAAATGTTTGCGCGGCACTAAAATTGCTCTGGGCGCACAAGATGTGCATTTTGCCGAAAAAGGAGCTCATACCGGCGACATTAGTCCGTTAATGCTCAAAGATTTGGGATGCACCTATACCTTAATCGGACACTCGGAACGCCGTGTTGATCATTTTGAATCTAACGAATTGATTAATAAAAAGGCCGTTGCCGCACATCAAGCCGGATTAAACACCGTTATTTGCATCGGAGAAACCGGCGAAGAACGCGATGCCGGCAAAACTATTAAGGTATGTCAGGAAGAAATCAATGGTTCCGTACCGGAAGATGCAACTGCCAAAAACACAGTCATTGCATACGAACCGATTTGGGCAATAGGTACGGGCAAAACCCCTACCGCAAACGATGTGGAGGAAGTACATGCGGCCATTCGCAAAGCCTTAACTCAAAAATTGGGTAAAGCCACTGCGAGTAAAATGCGTATTCTTTACGGTGGTTCGGTTAAGCCATCCAACGCGGCAGAGTTACTTTCATTGCCGGATGTAGACGGAGCTCTCATCGGCGGAGCCAGCTTAAAAGCGGACGATTTTATAAATATAGCAAAAAACACTTCTAAATAAGAAAGGATAAACATATGAGTTCCGTACTGTTAGTTTTACAATTGATTGTTGCCATCTTCTTGGTAGCTGTCATTTTGATGCAACGCTCCAACGGCGGTGCACTCAGCGGACTGGGCGGCGGCGACAGCATAGGCGGTTTAATCAGTGCACGCGGAAAAGGCAATATTTTGACACGCATCACAGCTATTTTGGCCACATTGTTCTTTGCATTGAGTATGGCTATATCAATTTATTACAGCCGTCTCGAGGTAAAAAAGACTTCTATTGTGGATGATGTTGTTTCAACCTCTTTGCCAACTACGCAAGAGCCATTACCTGCACAACAATCGGAAGCACCGGCTGCATCGCAAGAAACTCCGGTAGAGCCGCAAGTACCGGTAGCGGAGTAAAGAAATTGCAAATTTAAATTGACATAAGGCACTTTCAATTAAGTGCCTTTGTCGCTTTTTTAAGGACTTTTATAAGGAATAACGTAATGTCAGAAACTCAACTAAACCCTAATTCCAAATTTATCTTTATCACCGGCGGTGTGGTATCATCACTTGGCAAAGGCTTGGCTTCTGCTTCGCTTGCAGCAATTTTACAGGCTCGCGGTTACAAAGTACGTCTGCGCAAACTCGACCCTTATCTGAACGTTGACCCCGGCACAATGAACCCTTGCCAACACGGCGAAGTATTTGTAACTGATGACGGAACAGAAGCCGATTTGGATTTGGGGCATTATGAGCGCTTTTCCGGTGTACCGGCAAAAAGAACCGACAGTGTAACCACCGGCAAAATCTATCAGCGGGTTCTGGAAAAAGAACGCCGCGGTTGTTATTTGGGGTCAACCATTCAGGTTATTCCTCATGTAACCAATGAAATAAAAGATTTTATCTTATCCGACATTACAGATGAAGACTTTGTGTTATGTGAAATCGGCGGCACTGTCGGCGATATTGAAGGTCAGCCGTACTTGGAAACCATCCGCCAAATTGCGTATGAATTAGGACGCGAGCGCACCATGTTTGTGCATGTAACACTTTTACCATACATTCCTACTGCCGGCGAACTCAAAACCAAACCGACACAACACTCGGTTAAAAAATTGCAGGAATACGGTATTCAGCCGGATATGATTCTCTGCCGTACCCAAATGGCAATTCCGGAAAATGAAAAGAAGAAACTGGCTTTATTCTGCAATATCCGCGAAGAAAATGTGATTACGGCAATGGATGCCGCCAGTATTTATCAGGTACCGCTTGCCTATTCCGCCGAAGGTATGGACCGTCAGGTTTGCAAACACTTCAATCTTGATTATACCCAACCTACCGACTTGAGCAAATGGCAACATATCATTGATATTTTACGTGCGCCGGAAGGTGAAGTCAGAATCGCCGTCGTCGGTAAATATATGATGTTGCTCGAGGCTTATAAATCATTGCACGAAGCACTGATTCACGGCGGTATCGCCAATAAATATAAAGTAAGGATAAAATGGGTGGATTCGGAAACCTTGGAAACTCAAAATCCAGCCGAAGTATTGAATGATGTCAGTGCGATTCTGGTACCGGGCGGATTTGGTCTGCGCGGCACCCAAGGTATGATTAACGCCATTCAATATGCGCGTGAAAATAAAGTCCCGTTTTTGGGAATTTGCTTCGGTATGCAAATGGCAGTCATCGAAACCATGCGTAATCTGTGCGGCATTAAAAATGCCAATACCACCGAGCTTGACGAGAACTGCGAGCCGGTTATCGGCCTGATGACCGAATGGGATAAAGACGGTGCCAAACAAATTCGCCACAAAGACGGCGACTTGGGCGGTACTATGCGTCTGGGCGCCTATGAGTGTGTATTAAAACCAAACTCCAAAGTTGCGCAGATTTACGGAACCGATAAAATTTCCGAACGTCATCGCCACCGCTACGAAGTAAACATTAAATATAAAGATATGTTGCAAAAAGCCGGTATGGCAATTGTCGGAACTTCGCCGGACGGAGCTCTGCCGGAAATTGTCGAACATTCGGATCATCCATGGTTTATCGGTGTTCAATTCCATCCGGAATTAAAATCACGCCCGTTTGCTCCGCATCCGTTGTTTGTGGCATTCATTAAGGCCGCCATCGACAATTCGCGTCTGGTGTAATAAAGTACGGACAAAATGAAAAGCGCAGCCCCGAAGTTGCGCTTTTTATTATTTGGCTTAATTTAGGAAAAGTGTCGTTTTTACGTCATACTGAGGCAAAGCCGAAGTATCCAACAACACCGCAGGTGTTGTTTCGTCCTAAGGACGAAATGGATTCTTCATACGATACTAAAGTGTCTGTTCAGAATGACGGTGAATCAATATGTTATGTTTTATTAAAAAACAACATTTTTTTAATAGAGCATATTATTTTATAAATTGATGATTACTTAAATAATCCCGCACAAAAGCAACATATTTTTGCTTAAATTCCTGATTGCCGCAATATTTTTCAAACATTTGGAAAACCCATTCCGTTGCTCCGAGTTTATCGCAATAATCCAAAGCCGCCCGATAGTTGATATCGACAAACCACGACAGCAACGAAGCCGCGCGATCGCCCAAAGTATTAAACGGCTTCGGCACCGTATCCCCCTTAAAAGCACTTTGCAAAATATGCTCCGAAATTTGTAAATCAGCATCGGTTATTTCGTGATCAACCTCCATAAACAGCGGCACAAAATACGGCTCATGCACAAGCATATTAAAATTGGCAATTTTATCGGCATCACGCACCACAAAGCATATGTACTCGATTTCTTTTTTAAGTTCATCCGATAAATTTTGATACTCGGCATCGGCATAAAAATCTTCAATCAAATGACCGTGATGTTTTATCGGTAAACGAATGCGAATATCATTGAACAACGGAGTATTTTGCAAAAGTTCATAAGCTGCAACCCCGTGATCATACTGTTTATTTCCGTGATAAAGCGCGGCAATCTCCGAAAAACGGCAAACATCGTGCAACAAAATTGCCGTGCGCACCATTTCAAGATATTCCGCCGGTTTATCCTTAAACCACTCGATATGGCGCAACAAATAATTTCCGGCTCCGGCCACTTGCAACGAATGGCGGATTTTTTCTTCGGCATAGTAGCTGTAAAAAGAGTCGCCATTCACGACTTCCATACACTGATTATACTGCAAATAAAGCAAATTCGTAGCCAATTTAAGCATCCTGTTTCCCCTTATGGCGGTAGAAAATTACCTGTAATAATTAATTCCCATAGCGGTTTTGACTTCATCAAGTGTTTGAGCCGCTTTTTTACGTGCGTGTTCACTGCCTTTTTTCAGCATATCAAACACATAGCCCAAATCCTTGGATAATTCTTCCCGCCGTTCCCGAATTGGTCGCAACTCCTCCTGAATAATCTCATTGAGGAATTTTTTAACCTTGCTGTCGCCCAAACCGCCGCGGCGATAGTGTGCTTTCAATTCTTCCAGATTTTGATATTCCGGCCACAAAGAGGCAAAATGCTCATCACGACAAAACGCATCCAAATACGTAAACACCGGATTATTTTCGGTATGCCCCGCATCTTCCACTCTTAAATGCGTCGGATCGGTAAACATACTCTTGATTTTGCGACTGATTTCATCGGCAGAATCCGCCAAATAAATACAGTTACCGAGCGATTTACTCATCTTATTGGCACCATCGAGCCCCGGCAGACGCAAGCAAGTTTCATTTTCCGGCAAAACCGCCTTCGGTTCGACCAGAACTTCCTTATACAACATGTTGAACGAGCGTACGATTTCGCGTGTTTGTTCAATCATCGGCAACTGATCTTCACCCACCGGCACGATATTAGCCTTAAATGCCGTAATATCAGCGGCTTGACTGATAGGGTATGTAAAGAAACCGACCGGAATACTCTGCTTAAATCCGCGCAACAGAATTTCACTTTTCACCGTCGGATTGCGTTGCAAGCGCGATACAGTCACCAGATTCATATAATAGAACGAAAGTTCACACAATTCCGGTATTTGCGACTGAATGAAAATTGTTGTCTTATCCGGACTTAATCCGCATGCCATATAATCAAGCGCCACTTCCGAAATATTGCTGCGCACCTTTTCCACATTGTCAAAATTATCCGAAAGTGCCTGCGCATCGGCAATCATCACGTACATTTCTTTCGGCTGATTATTATTTTGCAATTCGACACGGCGTTTAAGCGAGCCCACATAGTGCCCCAAATGCAAGCGTCCCGTAGGTCTGTCACCGGTTAATACTGTATCCATATCGTTATCCTTTCACTGCGAGGTAACATAAGTTATTATTTTATTATTGTCAAGACACGTTTGTTTTTACGACGCTTTTTACACAATAAGCCTTCTTCGAAGCTAACCGAAGAAGGCTTATTATCAAAATGTCCAAACAATTGAGGCACGTACCTGTGCGGCAATGCGCCAATTATTATAATTATCATGGTAATAGTCGTAACGGTAACCGTTGACATCGTAATAATTGGGACATCGACTGTAACCGAACGCACCGATCAGATGCAGACTGACGTTGTCGTTAAAACCGAATTCCATCCCAATATTGCCATGTGGCCAGCTGACATAACCGGAACTCTTGTAAATCTCATTGTTTACAACGTATTCAGATTTACGATAAATCGTACCGTATCCTCCACCCAAAAACATATTTACATTTTCCACCAACTCCAGCCGACTGTTTACATCAATTGACAGCATGATATCCCCATCAAATGAGGCCATGCCGCCAACCATCAAGTAATCAGATTTAAAACCTAAGTCAACCGCCGGAGCCACCGCAAAATGCGTACCGCCGAGATTCGGAACAAACTGACAAGCTACGCCCGCACCCACATAAAAACCATTACCTGCCTCCGCACTGAGTGCACCAAGCAGAAACACACAAAGTGTCACAATTTTCTTCATAATATATAAATATTGGTAATTGTCTGTATTATACTCTGATAATTTTCTCCGGTCAAGTATTTTTTAGAAAAAATATGACAAAAAACAACTTTGATAAATTTGTGAAAAATTGAAAATAACTGTTGCAGTCAGAACAAAATCAGAACAATATACAATGTAGCGGATAAATGTATTCTTTGTTTGAGTTTTTGCAAAAAATACATCATAAATATTGTCAGAATAACTTATTTATAAGGAAAAAAACATGGAAAAAGATAAAGCGTTAGATGCCGCCCTAAGTCAAATCGAGCGTGCCTTCGGCAAAGGTTCGATTATGCGTCTGGGGCAAAACACCAACATTGATATTGAAGCGATTTCCACCGGCTCGCTGGGGATTGATATCGCCCTCGGTATCGGCGGTATGCCGAAAGGCCGTATTGTGGAAATTTACGGTCCGGAAAGTTCGGGTAAAACCACTTTGGCTTTGAGCGTAATTGCACAAGCCCAAAAGAATGGCGGCACTTGTGCTTTTATTGATGCCGAGCACGCCCTCGACCCGTCGTATGCCAAGAAAATAGGCGTAGATGTCGAGAACTTATTGGTTTCGCAACCGGATTCCGGCGAACAGGCACTTGAAATTGCCGATACTCTGGTGCGTTCCGGTGCCATTGATGTTATGGTGGTCGATTCGGTGGCCGCTTTGGTACCGAAGGCCGAACTTGAGGGAGAGATGGGGGATTCACACATGGGTTTGCAAGCTCGTTTGATGAGTCAGGCCTTGCGCAAGCTGACCGCTACCGTTGCCCGCTCCAACACTTTGATTATCTTCATCAACCAAATCCGTATGAAAATCGGCGTTATGTTCGGCAATCCGGAAACAACTACCGGCGGTAACGCGCTTAAGTTCTATGCCTCGGTGCGTATGGATATTCGCCGCATCGGCGCTATCAAAGACAAAGACGATGTTATCGGTTCGCAAACCCGCGTTAAAATCGTTAAAAACAAAGTTGCTCCGCCGTTCAAAACCGTCGACTTTGATATTATGTATGGCGAAGGCATTTCCAAAACCGGCGAACTCATTGATTTGGGCGTAAAATCCGGAATAATCGAAAAGTCCGGAGCATGGTTCTCTTATAATGGCGATAAAATCGGACAAGGACGTGAAAATGCCAAGAATTTCTTAAAGCAGAATCCACAAATTGCCGATGAAATCGAAAAGAAAATCCGTGCCGATGCCGGCCATTTGACGACCGAGATGATTGGCGATGATGAACCTATGGGTGACGAAGACTAGTTCTTCGCCCCCTCTTTATGAGGAACAGAAAATGAAAAAGACTTATGCTATTGCCGCAGCTTTGGCCTTATTGGCTTCGTGCCGTTCGGTTACTTATGAAGATGTCAACCCGACAATCCAACCGAATCAGAACCTGCTACCGGTATTGGATGTTAGGCCGGACCAATCCAGTATAAGAGCAGTATATAATAAAAAGAAAGATGACCGAATTGCCGACGCTTTAAGTATTTTCAATAAAGAAGTACGCGAAAATATTATTGAGCAAACCGGCGATAAAAAGGGCATTATAACAATGCGTATCAATTACGGAAACACAACGCACAATAAATTTTATCAGGCGACACCGGCATTAATCTATATTCCTACAATACTCGGGGTTCCGTTTGATAGTGCAGAACAAACTCTTGATATTGAGGTGCTAATCCAAAATACGCATAAAGATGTTATAAAACGATATACCTCCAACTCGTCTGATACCGTATATGCAGCGCTTTATTGGGGGTATGACAATAAAGACATAGATCGTAAGGTTGCAGCAGAAAATCTGAAAAAAGCACTGGAAAATATCCGTCATCAAATCAACAACGATGCGCCGGAAATCCGCTCCAAGTTGAAATAGTTGCTTTCCGCAACAAACAGCAAAAACAGCGTGCGTTTCAATAAAGATTAGCGCACGCTGTTCTTGATTATACGGAATATTTATTTTTCAATGCTTTTGCCGATGCCGTCAAGTATTTGCTTTATAGCTTTTTTCTCGCCAGCTGTACGCTTTGGCTTGACCACGCCTTTTTCCGGAGAAACATTTTCCGCTGCAATGGTGCGTATGACTTTACGGCGCAATTCTTTTGACTTTTCACTGATAAAAATTTCTTCCTGATAAAGCGGTGAGTTCTTCAAGTCATCAAGCTTGATTTCGCCGTCATTAAAACTATATTGAGCTGAAATATTTATATCAACCTCAATCTTACCGCCGATTTCTTTAGAGATTCCTTGCAGAGATGTCAATTGATTATTTTTGCACCTAAAATTTCCGCCGACTTTTTGCGGTGCCCCTTGCAAAGATGTCAGTTGATTATTAGAGCACAGAAAAGCTCCACCGACTTCTTGCGGTGCCCCTTGCAAAGATGTCAGTTGATTATTTTCGCACCAAAAATTTCCGCCGACTTCTTGCGGTGCCCCTTGCAAAGATGTCAGTTGATTATAGCCGCACGAAAAATATGCGCCGACTTTTTGCGGTGCCCCTTCAAGCGAAGTCAGTTGATTATTTTCGCACCAAAAATTTACGCCGACTTTTTGCGGTGCCCCTTGCAAAGATGTCAGGTGATTATAAGA
>CACWUA010000037.1:11973-14070 GCA_902763905.1 uncultured Pseudomonadota bacterium
CTTGCAAAGATGTCAGTTGATTATTTTCGCACCAAAAATTTCCGCCGACTTCTTGCGGTGCCCCTTGCAAAGATGTCAGGTGATTATAAGAGCACACAAAACTTCCGACGACTTTTTGCGGTACCCCTTGCAAAGATGTCAGTTGATTATAGCCGCAGTCAAAATCTCCGCCGACTTTTTGCGGTGCCCCTTCAAGCGAAGTCAGTTGATTATTTTGGCACAGAAAACTTCCCTCCACGATAACTTTGGATAAATCCGGTAACTTGGTCAATCCTTTATCACTTAAATCCAAATCTCCTTTAATCACGAAACCGTCCGGCAAGTCGTATAAGTCATAAAATTTACCATCTTGTTTAATAAACAGTGAATTAACAACATCAGCCATATTACTTCTCCTTTTATGCGAATCGCTATTTTATACTTTCAGTTTACCCCCCCCGATTTTTTGTCAAGTACTTTTTTCTAAAATTTATATTTTTTTGAGAAGCATATATTTAGACGCAAAAAAGACTCACCCGTTGGGGTGATAAGTCGAGTCATCCCTCGGTTTCTTAAGAAACCGTCAAGGGATCTTCAAACTCAAATAATAAATAAGCGGTAGATCTTTTGATGCATTTTCCTACCGGTTTTAGCAAGCGATGAAGTGATGATAAAATAAAAAAAACTCGCCCCAAAGGACGAGTCTTTTTTGCTTAAAAATTACGCCATTATTTCTTGGCTTTTTTCGGTTTACGCAAGGCAATTTCCAAAACTTCCGAGGCCGACGAAACCGGAACAATCTTCATTCCCGACTTCACATTATCCGGAATTTCTGCCAAATCCTTCACGTTTTCTTTCGGGATAATCACGGTTTTGATACCGCCGCGCAACGCCGCCAACAACTTCTCTTTCAAGCCGCCGATCGGCAACACTCTGCCCTGCAACGTAATCTCTCCGGTCATCGCCACATCGCTCTTCACCGGCGTTTTGGTAAATACCGACACCAACGTGGTATACATGGCAATACCGGCCGACGGTCCGTCTTTCGGCGTGGCCCCTTCCGGCACGTGAACATGCACATCGGTTTTATCGAACACTTCCGGCTTAATCCCCAGTTCCTTGGAATGTGAACGCACCACCGAATACGCGGTTTCAATCGATTCTTTCATTACATCGCCGAGCTTTCCGGTTTGCGTAACTTTCCCCTTGCCCGGCATATCCACCGCCTCAATAAACAGAATATCGCCGCCGACTTCTGTCCATGCCAAACCGGTAGTAACCCCGATATGATCTTGCTTTTCGGCTTCACCATAACTGAAACGCCGCACTCCGAGATATTTATCCAAATTCTTTGGCGTCACTTCGATTCGTACGCATTTGCCTTTTTCAAGCAAAATTTCTTTGGTAGCCTTACGCGCAATCGTTGCCAGCTCGCGTTCCAAATTGCGTACACCCGCCTCACGCGTATAATAGCGGATAATATCGCGAATAGCGTCATCGGTAATGACCAATTCCGAGCATTGTACCGCATTCTCGTCAAACACTTTGCCGAGCAGATGGCGTTTGGCAATTTCCACTTTTTCGTCTTCAGTATATCCCGAAAGCTGGATAATTTCCATACGATCCAACAGCGGCCGCGGCATATTGAGCGAGTTGGCGGTAGTCACAAACATCACATCGGATAAGTCATAATCCACATCCAGATAATGGTCTTCAAACGTATTGTTTTGCTCCGGATCCAACACTTCGAGCAACGCCGAACTCGGATCACCGCGCCAATCGTTGCCCAGCTTGTCTATTTCATCAAGCAAAAACAGCGGATTGGAAACTCCGGCTTTTTTCATTGATTGCAAAATTTTCCCCGGCATAGCTCCGATATAAGTTCGACGATGTCCCCTGATTTCTGCCTCGTCACGCATACCGCCGAGCGACGCCCGCACAAAATTACGATTGGTGGCACGCGCTATTGATTTACCGAGCGAAGTTTTACCCACTCCCGGAGGCCCTACCAAACACAAAATCGGCGCTTTCAGATTCTTCGAACGTGACTGCACCGCCAAATATTCGACTATGCGTTCTTTAACTTTTTCCAACCCGTAGTGATCTTCTTCCAAGACC
>CACWUA010000038.1 GCA_902763905.1 uncultured Pseudomonadota bacterium
TGCTGTCGGGTATATAAATATCCTGTGTGCGGTTATGTGCGTCGCGTCGAGCATTTGCAAGTGACGCATAACCGCAGAAAACAAAACATAACCAGATAAAAAAACGTATTTTCATGGTGTAAGTATAAAATAAAAGTCTTAACGTTGACTTAATATTTTTGTTGTATGATGTGCTTATGAAAATTGATAATTTGTGCTATAAGTATTTTCCGATAATCTTCGGTCTGTTCTGGGGTGCGTATGCGCATGCGGAGTCGTTTGCTTCCGTCATGCGGCTATGTAAGAAAGAATTAACCGATAATCCGCCGCAAATTACGATAAAATATAATTACGGAAAATTGAATACGGATCATACCAAAACATCACAGCAATTGCGAGAAATTATGAATAAAATGTATCGCAGTGAGCCTGAACGTAAACTCAATGGTTTAACACAACTCTCGCCGTATGTATTGGTGGAGAGTGATATAGTTCTTTCCGCAATTGGCTCGTATAATTGTTATTATCCGCAAAAAGTCAGCGTAACCGTCGGATATAATCCGGTTTTATATATTCGCAGCGATATACAAGAGGGTAGTTGTCGCTATAATATTACGTTACGCCATGAGCAGACGCATTTTGATATCGGCTACTTAAGTATGGAATATTTTTTGCATAAATTGAAGGTATCGGTACCGGAAGCGGTAAAAAATGCAGGCGTTATCGTTAAATCGAGCAGAAGAGAAAAAAATACGCAAAAAACTTTAGCCGAATTGAATAATCGCTATAAGACACAAATAAGCCATATATTTAACAGATTCGTGCAAGATATGATGGAACATCAGTTGCGTATTGATACAGCGGAAAGTTACGATATCGAAGGGAAGTATTGTCGCTAATGGTTTTTAGGCGCAAAGTTTATAGAGCATACCCAGACATTCTTCAATATTATCCGATGCGTAATCAATATATTCTGTACCTTTGTCATTTGGCTTGCCGTGGCAGATGCGCATGGTGGTCATACCGGCCTTCTTGGCAAATTCCAGATTGGAATAACTGTCATCGATAAATAAGCAATCTTCCGGAACAATTCCGGCTTTAGCACAAAATTTGAGATAAACATCGGCACTGGCATTTTTTTTGAAAGCGCCAAATTCCTCTACGGAATAAAAATGGTCCTTAAAGAAATCGTATAATCCGATATGTCTTAAAATTGCTTCACATGCACTATGTGAGCTGGTGGAAAAAATATATTGAGGACATCCCAACATCTTGAGACGCGGAAGCAAATCACGATAAGGCTTAATAGGGCTTAAGCTATGTTCTTTTCTTTTGTGATAGGCATCAAATAAATCTTTGGCCGAAATATCATACTTTTGCATAAACAATTCGCCACCGTCGCGATAGGTACGATATGATTCCGTAACCATGGCTTTGGCGGTATCAAAGTCAATCGGCAATTTTAAGTCTTCAATGGCTGCTCTTGCCATTATGGTATCCATCAAATCATGAAATTCGGGAGTTTCACGATATAATGTATTATCTAAGTCCCAAACTATAACTTTGTATTTCATTTTTTCCTCTGTTATTTAAACCTCAGTGAAGATAGCATATTTTTAAAAAACGTCAAGCATTTAAACATCAGGGATTGAAAGCGTATGAAGTTTGAATATATCGACTTTGGCAAAGGAGGGAAAATGTGGCGTTTGCTTGTTCTGAGTGTATGGTGTTCGGTTTCGATTTTTTCCAAAACGGAAATTTACTTTAAGCCGCCGACTGTGCAGATGATCGAATGGCTGAAAGATGCTGAATTTCCGGCACTCAGACTGTATTTCTATGACGATGAAGATACTGTATCCTAAAGTTTGGCTTCAACTAATGGTATAATGGTTGCGATTACGGTATTAATATCAAGTTCGGAAGTGTCGATAATAACGGCATCTTCTGCCGGTTTTAGCGGAGCTGCCGAGCGTTTACTGTCGCGTTCGTCGCGTGTTATCATATCTTGTAATACTTTGTCATAAGAAGTTATTATGCCTTTTTGTAAAAACTCTTTGTAGCGGCGCATCGCTCTGACTTCGGTGGTAGCCGTAATAAACAATTTTAGGTCGGCATGAGGGCAGATTACGGTACCGGTATCACGTCCGTCATATACGGCTCCGTTAGCCGGTGAACCATCGGCAAAAACCGGATTGAGCGCAAAGTTTTGTTGCATCTTCAAGAGAGCCGATCGTACCTCGGGATAAGCAGATACAACCGAAGCGGCATTACTGCCTATGTCGGAGCGAAAATCAGGGTGTACGGATAGCTCTATCATCTGAGGAAAGGTTAAATTGCGTGCAATTGCAGCGGCTGCTTCCTGATTTTGCAAATCAGTTCCGGTTAAAACCATCTGTAAACCCACGGCCCGATACACCATACCGGTATCAAAATAAGCCAGTTTGTATTTGGCAGATAAATAAGAAGATATGGTTCCTTTTCCGGCGGCCGCCGGCCCGTCAATGGTGATAATCATTCTAAACAGCCTCGTTAGTTTCATATAATTTATCTTTCTTTAACACATATTATGTCATAATGGCAATTGAAAATGTACTTATGCAATGATTTTTATTGTCGAACGGGAGATTGCAATAATGAAATTTTTAATTGCGGACGATCATGAATTGTTTTTACAAGGGCTGGAATTTATTCTGCATCAGGAATATCCGCAAACAAAAATTATGGCGGCAAAAAGTTATACGGATATTTTTTCCATATTGTCTGTGCAAAAAGATTTTGATTTGATTTTGACTGATTTGGCTATGCCCGGAGATGATTGGCTTGATGCAATCAGTAAGATTCACAGTAATTGTCCGGATATACCGATTGTTATTATCTCTGCGGTTTTTGAACGTGAGATTTTGCAAAAAACATATAATCTCGGTGTTTCCGGTTATGTCTCTAAAGCATTTCCGAAAAACTTGATAATCGGAGCCATCAATTTGGTATTGGCCGGAGGTATGTATATTCCGCCGGAGATTTTACAGATGAGTCTTAAATCGTCTTCGGAATCGGTGAGGCAAATGGCAGCAGATTTGTGTGAGCCGACTGCCAAAGCAGCTAATTTATGTAATATTACACCGCGACAAAAAGAAGTTTTAATTTGTATGGCAGATGGTTTGCAAAATAAGCAAATAGCTTATAATCTTGGACTCAGCGAAGGGACCGTTAAAATTCATATTACACAGCTGATGCGCACGTTAGGAGTATCAAACCGGACGGCGGCAGTCAGAAAAGCTGTTGATCTTGGTTTATTGAAGGTATCAAAGTGAGAGGCGATAATGGTAAAACTAAATGAACTTCCCCCGTATATGCAACTTTTTGCAAATAAAGTTTATGCAAACAAAATATTATCCGGAGTGTTTGATGATTCAAGAATTGCAGCTGTTCGCAGCTGTTGGTCGGCAAATAAAATAGTTAAGGATATGCTTAAGGATATTACCAAAAACGCACATGTTTTGCAAATAGGTTTGACATTCGGAAACGAAATATTGCAGGTGTATGATAAAGTCTCCCAAAAAGGTAAGCTGGATATATTTGATGTGTCTGAAACGCAAATTGGGATGGCGCGTACACGTTATAAGGATACGGATATCACCATTATGAATTATAATGCCGTGCTACCGTGGGATGAAAAATATGATGTGGTAATTTGCTATAATTTGCTGCGTGAATTGCCACCGGAAACCAGACGTAAGGTAATGGATAATGCTTTGTCCAGTCTTACAAACGGAGGAAAAGCAATTTTTGTGGATTATGCCGAGCCCGAATGGTGGCATCCGCTTAAATGGCCGTTGTTTTTGTATAACAGGCTTTATCGGCCGTTTGCTGAGAGTTTATGGGAAAAGCCTTTGGAAAATTTTTGTTCGTTGAAGGATGAGTATCGCTGGCATCATACTTATTATTGCGGCAAACTCTATCAGAAAACGGTGGCGGTACGCAAGATTTTAAGCAGCGATGACGTGGTAAAACTCACCAAATTGTTTCACGCCAAATAAGCGAACCGAAAAAATATAAAAGAATTTTTAATCGCTATTCTTTTCTGTTGCAAAAAAGAATCATGCGGTTTATAGTCATAGCAATTTTGTAATTGTATTTATGGAAAGAATAAGAAATGGCAAACGAAACAAATATTCACAGAGAATCCCGATTGGCTAAGTTAAAAACCCTGCAGGAAAAAGGCTATAATCCGTACCCTTATCGCTTTGTGCCGACTGCGTATGCGGCGGAATTGCACGAAAAATATAAGGATTTGGAAGCGGGAATCGATACCGAGGACCGCGTAACCGTTGCCGGACGCGCAATGGCGGTGCGTAACAGCGGGATGTTTGTGGATATAAAAGATAAAAGCGGAAAAATACAGGCATTTTGTTATAAAAAGATTCTGCCGGAAGAAGATATGGAACGGCTTAAATGCGTCGATGTCGGCGATATTGTCGGTGTCAGCGGTTTTGTGCGCCGTACTCCGCGCGGAGAATTAACCATAGCTGCCGAAAAATTTGATATTATTGCCAAGTCGTTGCAGACATTGCCGGAAAAATTCCACGGTCTGACCGATGTGGATGCCCGTTATCGTCAGCGTTACGTTGATTTTATTATGAATGATGACAGCAAAGAAATTTTCAAAAAGCGTTGCAAAATTGCGTCGGCAGTACGTCGCTTTTTTGAAAGTCACGATTTTTTGGAGGTGGAAACGCCGATGTTGCACCCTATTATGGGCGGTGCCAACGCCAAGCCGTTTATCACACACCACAATGCGCTTGATATGGATTTATATTTGCGTATTGCGCCGGAACTTTATTTGAAAAAGTTGGTGGTGGGCGGTTTTGACCGCGTGTTTGAAATCGGCCGTAACTTTCGCAACGAAGGCATTGATAAGAGTCATAATCCGGAATTTACGGCATTGGAGGCGTATATGGCCTATGCCGACTACAATGATATGGCAAACCTGATTGAAGAATTGATACGGTTTGTGGCAACTGATGTTTTGGGAACGACCACGTTGACTTTGGGAGAAAAGGAAATTGATTTATCAAAGCCGTTCCGCCGAGTTTCCATCGTGGATTTAATCAATGAAAAAACCGGTATAAATTTATTGGAAGCACAGACTTTGGAAGAAGCTCAGGCTATGGCAAAATCCATCGGAGTTGATGCCGGCGCTTGCAGTTGCTGGGGTAAGGTGGTGCAAGAAGTGTTTGACGAACGGGTTGAAGAATCGTTGATTGAACCGACATTTGTGATGGATATGCCGCGGGATATTTCGCCGCTGGCAAAAACGCATCGCAGTAATCCGCGTTTGGTGGAACACTTTGATGCTTATCTCGGCGCAATGGAAATCGGGTGCGCTTATTCCGAACTTTCCAATCCGTTGGAACAGCGTGAGCGTTTTGAAGCAGAAGTGGCAGCACGCGAAAATGGCGATGATGAGGCGCAAATGCTTGATGAAGACTTTATTTGCGCTTTGGAAAACGGTTTTCCGCCGTCCGGTGGTATGGGTATGGGTATCGACCGCTTGTCGATTTTGTTGACCGGCGCCGAAACCATTCGCGATGTTATTGCCTTCCCTACATTGCGTAAAAAAGACTGAGCGGAGAATATTTTATGAAAAAGGGCGTTATTATTATTTGTGTTTTGTTCGTAATTATATTGCTGGAAATATTCGCTTTATTTAAGAAGTCAGAAAATCCAGAACCGGTAGAGTTCGCTTTGGATTCTCAGGAATATGATCTGCCGGTGCGCTCTAAAATCGCACCTCTGCCGTTTGAAACTGATTTTGTCGAACAGGTTGATGCGCAGGCTGATGCAATTATTAATGAATTTGATAACGATTTCGGTATTCATTTAGCGCAGATTTTTGACCGTCTTGTGCTGGAGCAGCAAAAAATTGCGGAAAAAGAAGTCGCACAGCAGCAAAAATTTGATGAATTTCGGCAAACAATGGCAGCTGATCCGGTAAATGTCCGTGGGGTTTATTTAGGCAGTAACCGGTGTGAGGTTGACGGAGTTAAAGGAGTTTGCGCAAACGGTGTCTACAAATTAGGGGAGTACTGCATAGCTTGTTTCGAGGGCTTTTGTGCCGGCACTGCTTGTAATGACGAAGGCAAAAAAGTAGAAGAAAATATCGCCGCGCAGAAAGTTGACGAGCCAGATGAGTCTTTACAGACAAGGACTTCCGAACTTGTAACCGAAACAAGTATTGAAAGAATTGAGGCCGAATCTGAAGAAAAGATCAATGATGAGATTGTAAGCAATGAGGCCTTAAATAACAAAATATCAGATATTGAAAGTGAACTGAATCAGAAAATTGCTCCGATAAGTGAGATCGAGCCTGTAGCTGAAATTGCTACGGATGATGCTGATAATTTAGCCTCAGAAGTGCAGAAAAAAGTATCTGAAAAGGAAAATACAGCGGAAAAAGCGGTAAAGGAAACAGATAAAGAAAATAAAGTATTAGTTGCGGTGGTGATTGATGATATCGGATTGAGTGTGCCGTTTACCAATCAAATAGCCAACATAAAATATCCGCTTACAGTATCATTTTTGCCGTATGGTGCATCAGATAAAGCGCAGGTTGAAAAATTGAAAAATGCCGGATTTGAAGTTATGTTGCATGCTCCGATGATGCCGAGAGTTCCGGCTGATTTGGCTCCGGTGACGCTCTCTCCGAAAATGAATAAGGCGGAAATTCAAGAAAAATTACTTAAAATGATGGATCGTTTCAATGGTACCGGCATGCACGGCATAAATAATCACATGGGTAGTGCATTTACGGAAAATCGCGAGGCAATGGCAGCTGTTATGGAAGTTTTGCAAGAGCGTGGAATGTATTTTTTGGATTCCAAAACAACGTCACGCTCGGTCGGTCGCGCCGTCAGTAAGGAGTACGGAGTGCCGTATGTGGCGCGTGATGTGTTTTTGGATAACGAGCGGCGCTATGACTATATTATGGGGCAGTTCAGAGCAACGGAGAAAGTGGCAAAAAGCAAGGGTTATGCGATTGCCATCGGACATCCTTATCCGCAGACGTTGCAAGCGCTGAAAGATTGGCTGAAAGATATCGAAAAGCGCGGAATAAAGATTGTTCCGCTGTCGGATTTGGTGGTAAAAAACAATTAAATAACAAAAAAATTATTTTTAGATAAAAAAAGTTCTTGACGTTTGCAAAAAATATCGGTATATATGCGAATGTTCACTTTAATGTGGTCCCATCGTCTAATGGTTAGGACATCACCCTTTCACGGTGGCAATATGGGTTCGAGTCCCGTTGGGATCACCAATTGCAACACCCTCGGTTTTCGGGGGTGTTTTTTCGTTTAAAGAATCTATCAAATCAAAAGGTTTTCTAAGGTTATACGAGATTTGCTTATTCTTAATTTTCAAGTTCGAGAGTAAAATATTTAAAATCGCTCTTTTGGCTTCAACTCTCGAACTTTTGAATATTTGGTAGGCATTCTGCGCCATTGACATTATGGTAGAAATCGCAATAGAGAAGTGTTCATCAGCTTCGGTTAATAAAGCAGATTGTCCTTCAAGTTCATATTGTTCCTGTTTTAGTTCCTCGTTCATATCACGGTATTCTTCGGGGGTAATTTTATCTTCAAGCAACAATGAGCGCAAACGTTTAATTTTATCTTGGCAATTATCATATTTACGGCGCACAGCATTAACTTCCCGATTGTGGGCTTCGTTTTGTTTGTTGATAATGCGCTCCAAGTCCTTTTTAATATATGTAAAAATCTCTTGGCGAATATGCAAACGTTTCAATTCTTCTTCAATCGGTTTTAAGGCTTTTTCTTCACTTAATTGTGGGTTTGTGCAGTCCTTAAAGTGGGAACATTTCAAATATACATACTCTCTCCCATTTGGTTTGACTTTTTTATAGCTACTCATCACACAGCCACATTCCCCGCAACGAACTAATCCTCGAAAAATAAACGGTTCTTCGGCTGTTTTGAAATGCGTAGGCTGTTCTTCTGGTTTGCGACCGTGCATAATATCTTGACATATCTGAAACAATGCTGGCGAGATTAATGTTTCGTATTGATGCTTGAAAAAACTGTCTTTATAAACCATTTCCCCTATATAAAATTTGTTATTTAAAATACGGTGGATTGCACTCGTATTTAAGGGTTTGCCATTATATTTACTGGTTAATCCCCATTGTTTGCATTGTTTTGCCATATCTTTTAAGGAATACAAACCAGTTGAGTATTTTTCAAAAAGCTGTTGAACGATTGGCGCACGTTCTGTATCAACAATAACATCAGCTTTGCCATCGGGTTTTCTGATATTCAAATATCCCAAAGGCGCACGATACATACAGAAACCGTGCTCTGCTTGGTGATTCATACCGCTAACCACATTATCACGCAGAGAAAGCACATAATTTTGCGCCATAACTACATTTAAGCCTAAAATCGTTAAATCCCCAGCCTTTGAATTTTTATCAAGCACTAAGTTTTCTTGAACAAGGTGTAGTTCTAACTGTCCTTCTTTACGCATTTCATCAATCATAGTATAATTTTTGAAGTTACGCATTAAGCGGTCAGTTTTCAAACAAACCAGAGCTACACCACCGCGCTGTTTTTTACAGAAGGTCAGTATTTCCATAAAGTGTTTGCGTTCACCTCGGGTTGAACTTTCAACCAGTTCAGCATCTTTTATTACTTCCAAGCCTTTACGTTCACAATATTGCCTTAGAACTTCCTGTTGATTTTGTAACGAATAGCCCTCTTTCTCTTGCATTGTGGTCGATACACGGCGCAACAACACAGCTTTTTTAATCATTTTGTTTTCTCCTATTAAATTAATGACATTATAACATAACATATTAGACAAAAACAAGCAAAATATTTATAACTTTGATGTAAAAATTTAAAACTAAGAATACCAAATAATTCTGAGTTCTGCTCTATAAATTCTTAGCTATTCCTTTATTGAACACAAGAATGCGCTTGCTACCGTAAAACTGTAATCGAAAGAAAAATCGGTTACATCGGTTTTAATAATTTTGTCCAAAAGGTAGCAAATGGAAAAGTTGAAAATTATAAAGTCGTGGTATCCGAATGAAGTTTTATCTGATGATGATGCTCAACAGATATATGACCGATTGTTGCAACTTTTTCTCATTCTCTACCAAGAGGGCAGAGCCATAGTTGAAAAGGAGAAATAATATGGCTAAAGAAGAAAAGAAAGCTCTCTTTAAAGAGCAAAAAGAAACATTGAAGTCGGCTCAGGCTGCCTTTAGTAAATTTGGCAAATTTGAGTTACAGGGTCGTAAACATTTTCAGAAGGCTATTATTCATTGTTACGAGCTTTACTTAGAATATGAGGAAGAGTTCATTAAGGAACAATGTAAGAAGCAGGACATTAAGTTCAAAGCCCAAAAACCAGCCAAAATGGTTTTAATGTTGGCAATGCAAGTTTCTGATGATTGTGATGAGCACACTAAAGCTCGCATTAGAACTTATGTGCGTGTTTTGAATAAATTTAAGAACTTGCAATATAGTGTTGAAAAAGCTCAACAAGAGCTTGGACAATATGGTATTGATTACTTTGCTAATGACCGTGATATTCTGAAAAACATTGGTAGAGGTAAGTTAAAAAAATGCCTATCTGAAATGATTTCTTCCTATTCTGAAGATGTCCAAGATAAAGTTAAGTCATTAATAAATACGTTCAAAGATAATCCACAGATAGCGAAAGCAATATTGGGAATAAATGATGATGAAGATGATTTCGATTTTGATGAAGGTGAAGACGAAGATTCTAACAATAGTAAAAAGGACGAGTTAGATGACTTGAGGGATTCTGATGATGAAGATGATGACAACACCAATTCTGACGATGACGAAGATTCCGAAGATGACGATGATGATGACGAAGATGGAGATAACGACACAAAAAGCAGTGCAAAACCACTTTCTGTGCCATCTAAAGGTGCTAAAAGCGCATCTCCAAAAGGCAATGATAAGCCATTGAGCGAGAGATTTGTTAACTATTTTAAGCAAAACGGCATCAAGGATGAAAACTTTGTCATCTGGGTTAAAGACGGTAAAGTTCAAAAGAGTAATGATAGTAAGTTGTTGCTCAAATTGAAGGCTTACAATTTTACGGATTTATAATGCCTTTTAAAGTTGGGGGAGAGGGCAACCTCTCTTCCAATTTCGTTGTTTTACAACGTTTTTGAGGCAAAGAAACCGCACAAATGAATACAACCATAACTCCAAAATAATACAGTTTTATTAGGAAAATCAAATGTATAGATTCGCAGATAAATTTGAAGGCAATGCAAACTTACAATTAAGAAAGTTAAACAGAGCCATAGATTTATATATTAAGGATATATATAAAAAGGCACGCAATATCAGATATGTCAGTAGGTCTGATGGGTATGATATGATGCAGCCATTAGCGCTTAGAAACTTTGCAGAAGCGGCTTTTGTATATTTGGAACCGCTCATTGGGTATGAGGAAATTTCAATGTTTACCATCATTGTAGATAAATATAATTTTGGTCAGAACGATTGGAATTTTCAGTATAAGAGGTTTCAAAAAGATATAAAAAAATTATTGAAAGGCTTTGATTATATTGCAAACGTGGCATTAGATGAATTTCCTCGTAGCGAATATGAAGAGGACGGGAAATTGATGACACCCCATATACACGGCATATTCTTTAGACCATTATCACGGTGGGAAAAAGGCAAATTATCGGTAAGAATCAAAAAATATTTCCCAAACTGTCGTATGCGCCCATTTGTTGTTAGAGAACATTTTGATTTAGAATCGGCACTGCAATATGTATTTAAGGCACTTTTTGGTGGCAAAAATACTTATGTAAATAGAAAATATAAGTTGCAGTCGAGGAACGTGGAAACAACCTACAAGTCAATTTTTATAAATTATATCCATCTTAAAAGGTTTAAAATATATGATTTAGCTTTTGCTGGTGGTAAAGGAAAGGAGGCATTAGAAAACATAATAAATGAAATTTCGCATTAAATTAAGCACCCAGTTACTTAAAAATAAGCAATTGGGTGTTTTTTTTACAAATAATTATAAACAGTTCTACGGGATATGTTGAATTGTTTAGCGATGGTGGTTATGGGGGTGCGGTTATTGACTAAGGCTTTTATTTCTTCGGCTTGTTCGTTGGTTAGTTTATGTTGCCCACCCTTGTATTTACCTTTAAGTTTAGCCAAAGCAATTCC
>CACWUA010000039.1 GCA_902763905.1 uncultured Pseudomonadota bacterium
TCTTTAATATGCGTCATTGCTTGCGAAAGTGCCGGACGCGGCGTAACGTAGTGGTTGGCCGGATAAACCGTGATTTCTTCAAGCTGGCGTGTTTTTTTGCCGGTCAAAACATCAAACTCATAGATTTCTTCGATTTCATCGCCGAAAAACGACACCCGCCATGCACGGTCTTCATAGTGGGCCGGAAAAATATCGAGCGTATCGCCGTTGACGCGGAAGGTGGAGCGTACAAAGTTGACGGTGCAACGTTCATAAAGCAAATTGGCAAGTTGGCGGTTGATTTCCTGAATATCGATTACATCGCCGACTTTGAGCGTAAATACCATCGCCGAATACGACTCCATGCTGCCCAAGCCGTAAATGCAGGAAACGGAGGCAACAATAATCACGTCTTTTTCTTCCAAAACATTGCGGGTGGCACCGTGACGCATACGGTCGATTTGCTCGTTGATGGCGGAATCTTTCTCAATATAGGTGTCGGTTTTCGGAATATAGGCTTCCGGTTGATAATAATCATAATAGGAAACAAAATATTCGACATTGTTATGCGGAAAAAACTCCTTCATTTCGGCATAAAGTTGCGCCGCCAAAATTTTATTTGGTTCCATAATCAGAGCAGGGCGTTGGCATTGCTCAATGATTTTAGCCATGGTAAAAGTTTTGCCCGAACCGGTAACTCCGAGCAGAACCTGATTGCGTTCACCGCGTTCGATACCCTCGCATAATTCTTTTATAGCTTGTGGCTGATCTCCAGATGGCTCAAACGGGCTTTCTATTTTGAAAGAGTTGCTATTGCTCATAATCGTCGTTTATTCCATAAGGGTTTTAATATATTCTATTAATTTGTTTCTGTCATGGCTTATATCTGCACCCGGCGGTTTAGGCAGAGTCAGTTTTTTGTTTTTGGCATCGTTTTTGCGGATTAAGTATAATCTTTGTGCCAGATTGCGCAGGTCTGCAAGCGGAGCAGTTTGTAAAATTCTATCTGTATCGGACACAGTGTTCGCTGTTTGATTTGCCAATGTCTCAGATACCGTATCTTTTTCGGTATAGATTGCGGAGTGTGGTAAAAATTTTTGCTCTGCTGCTGCCGTGTCAGCGACAAATGCCGATATAATCATAATGAATGCAACTGTACGATATAACACTTTTTTCTCCGTTTTCTATTTTATCATTCTTTGCAGTTCGTCAACCGAGTTCTGAGCTTCTCTTTCCAACTGCATAATATTGCGGCGAGCTTGATTATAATAAGAATTTGATGACTTTTTGATTTTTTTGTATTGTGTCTCAATATCTGATATAACTCGTGAAACTTCGGTATTATGAGAGGAATCAGCTTTTCTTTTGACAACTTTTTTTTGCTGCTGCGGTAATGCCAAAGCGTTGGCCGAGAATGCAGTATCGCCGATTTTTATTTGCCTCATTAAATCTTGCCAACTTGGCAAATTTTTTTGATTTATTGCGGAGGAACTACGTTTTTGCTCGGGTAGAGCTTCATTGATTATTTCCACCAGTTCGGTTTGAGAATCCTGCAGTTGTATGTTGATTTGCCGTACAACTTCCGAACTTTGCGCAGAAGCACCGGAATTATCAATCTTCGGGGAAGAGATACTTAAATTTTCGACACTGCCGCGAATCCACGGATTAGCCGGTAAGCCTTCGGCTTTGACGTTAAAAGCAGCTAAAGTGCATAGCCCGATTATATATAATAAATAATGACGCATCACTTATCTCCGTAATCTGATGCGTCATCATAACATATAAAAAAGTAATTGTCAGTATATTCTTTTATTTATCTGATTTTTTTTTGGCAGTTGATTTTTTTGAGCTTGGGGCGGAGACTGTTTTTTCCGGCTCAATACCGTAAGCACAGAAATCTTTGGCCGCAGTATGAGATTTTTGAACAATATAAGCCGGCGTGTTTACTACGGTGGAATCGGCCGGAATATCGTGAATGACTATGGCATTTGAACCGATTTTGACATTGTTGCCGAGAGTTATCGGTCCCAAAATCTGTGCGCCGGATCCAATGGTCACGTTATCGCCGATAGTCGGATGACGTTTTTTCAGTTTGTTTCCCTTTTCATCAAAAAGTTTGCGACCGCCCAGAGTTACATCATGATATAGGGTTACATTGTTACCGATTTCAGCGGTTTCACCGATAACTACTCCCATACCGTGATCAATCATAAAGCCGGAGCCGATTTTTGCTCCCGGATGAATTTCAATGCCGGTTAAAAAACGAGCAATCTGTGACAGTATACGCGCCAACAGATAAAATTTGCGCTGCCACAGCCAGTGCGTGAGTCGATAGCACCATATTGCATGTAGTCCGGAAGAACATATAACAACCTCGATTTTGCTGCGGGCTGCCGGATCTCTGTCAAGTACTGCTTGGATGTCTTGTAAAATTAACTTGTATTTTGAATTCATTTTGTGTTATACTCCCAAAAGTTATATTTATATATTGCTATTAATAAAATAAATGTGTTAAGATTAATATAATAAAAAGTGGAAAATATGGAAGAAGTAATATTTAACGGTCATGCCGGTCGAATTGAAGGCAGATACTATAAAAGCCCACGAGCTAATGCTCCGGTGGCATTGATTTTACATCCGGATCCGAATTATGGCGGCACCATGAACAATAAGGTGGTATACAGCTTATTTAAGTGCTTTCATGATTTAGGTTTTTCGGTTTTGCGTTTTAATTTCCGCGGAGTTGGGCGTTCACAAGGACAGTTTGATGACGGCAACGGTGAGCTTTCCGATGCAACGATTGCGCTGGATTGGCTGCAAAATATGAATCCTGATGCCAAACAATGTTGGATTGCCGGTTATTCTTTTGGTGCATGGGTGGGGTTGCAGTTGTTAATGCGCCGTCCGGATATTAATAATTTTATTGCAGTGAGTCCTCCGGCAAACGAAAAAGATTTTACTTTTTTAGCGCCTTGTCCGGCTTCGGGATTGATTATTCAAGGTGGTGCCGATGATATTGTACCGCCGAGTATGGTGGCTTCAATGGCACGCCATTTGAATCAGCAGCGCAATGTGGAAATCGATTTTGCCATGATTGAAGATGCCGATCATCAATATAATAATCATTTGCCGGATTTATATAAGGTCAGCGGACAATATGTAATCAGTGCTATGCAACGTCGCGAACCGATAAGAAAACGTCGCGGTCGCCGCAGAAAATCGGATATTGGTGATGAATTGCTGTTGGAGAACGAACAGGATTATGATAATGAATGCGATATTGAGGCCGAAGACGCTATCAATATGGAGAATGAGGATTAGACGTGGTTGAAGTAAAGGATAAGAGTGGTATAACAATGCTTAAAGCCGCTTTGGTGGAGAATGTCAAAACGATTGTTTTGGCTATTTTGATAGCGGTGGTTATACGCAGTTTTTGGCTTGAGCCATTTCGTATTCCATCAGGTTCAATGTATCCGACTTTGCGGGTTGGTGATTATTTGTTTGTGAGTAAATATTCGTACGGATATTCACGTTATTCGTTTCCGTTCGGATTACCGATATTTGATGGGCGCTTGAAATATAAGGAACCGCAACGCGGCGATGTTGTGGTGTTTAAGTTTCCGCAGAATACACACACCGATTTTATTAAGCGCATTATCGGGCTTCCCGGAGACAAAGTACAGGTAAAAAAAGGGCGATTATATATCAACGGTGAACTGATTGAACGGGTAAAAAACGGTAGTTATATTGTTGACGAATATGTTGCCATGCCGGAGTTTTACCGGCAATACGAAGAGACGCTGCCGAATGGTGTGAAACATCAGATTCTGGAGATATCCGATAAAGAACGGATTGTTGATGATACGGGAGAATTTGTAGTGCCACAAGATGCGTTTTTCGTGATGGGAGATAATCGCGATCGTTCTGATGACAGTCGGATAAGTGTCGGTTTCGTACCAAAAGAAAATTTGGTGGGAAAGGCTCGTTTTATCTTTTTTTCGCACGATGATAAAGGTTCATTATTCAAACCTTGGACATGGCATCGTGCCATTCGTTGGAAACGTTTTTTTATGGGTATTCATTAGAAAATGGAAAAACTGCAGAAAATATTGCAATATCGCTTCAGAAAAGATGTTTCCGCATGAACGCGAAGGAGTTTTGGCGCAACGTCATGTGAAGTTGGTGCGGGCAGAGACAGTGGCTGCGGTGGTTAAAAAGTTGCATATTGATGAATATATAATAGCCAAAGATAAGGAAACGGCGCAAGGAACCAATGTATTGTGTGATGTGGGAGAAGCTATTATCGGCGCAATTTATATAGATTCCAATATTGAACAAGCCATAGCCTTTGTGGAGCGTAACTGGCGTGATATGATAGATACGGCGGAAAGCGGTTCTGCTAAGGATTTTAAGACAAGACTGCAGGAAAAATTTCATACGCTAAAACAACCGTTTCCGGTTTATGAGGTTGTTTCGAAAGATGGCAGTGAGCATGAGCCGATGTTTACCGTAAGAGTGGCACTTGATAGTAAGGTTTATGCCATCGGACAGGGTAAGAACAAAAAAGTTGCCGAACAACAGGCAGCGGAAAAATTGTTGAAAATATTGGAAAATGAAAATGACTGATACAAGATGCGGATATGTGGCGTTGATAGGCGCGCCGAATGCAGGAAAGTCTACTATAACCAACAATTTTGTCGGTTCCAAAGTGTCGATTGTTTCACCTAAGGCACAGACGACACGTACAACAATTAAGGGTATCGGTATATATGACAATACGCAGATTATTTTTTTGGATACACCGGGGATATTTTCACCGAAACGCCGCTTGGACAGAGCTATGGTGGCCTCGGCCTGGAACGGTTTCGGTGATGCCGATATCAATGTTTTGGTGGTTGATGCCAAGCGCGGTATGAACGAGGAGACATCTGCCGTTATTGATGAATTGATAAAACGTAACGCTCATGCAGTGTTGGCTTTCAATAAAATTGATTTAATGGACGATGAAGAATTGCAAACGCTTAAGGAAGAATTTGAAAATGTGTTTGCCTTTGATGCTGTATTTATGTTTTCGGCGCAATCAGGCGACCATATTACTGAATTCTATCAATATTTAGCTGATAATTTGCCGGAAAGCCCGTGGTATTATCCGGAAGAGCAAATGTCGGATATGCCGCTCAGGTTGCTCGCTGCCGAGGTGGTGCGGGAAAAACTGTTTTTGAATTTGCGGCAGGAACTGCCATATGCCTTGACGGTGGAGCCGGAATTATGGGAACATAAAAACGACGGTTCTATTCGTGCGGAAATGACAATTTATGTGGCGCGTGAGGGGCAAAAGACCATTATTTTAGGTAAAAACGGCAGTATGATTAAAAAAATCGGACAGAGCGCACGGCTTGAGTTGGAAGAACTTCTGGAAGAGCGTATACATTTGTTCCTATACGTCAAAGTACGCGAAAATTGGGAAAATGATCCGGCTCGTTACAGCGATTGGAACTTAAATTTCAAGGCTTAGAAAATTATGATGACACTAATAGTACACTTAATTTAATAAGTTTTATCTGTTTTTTTACATTTAAATTCGGCCGTATATGGTGGTTAAGCAACTTCAAGATAACACCAGTCTTGAGGCTCAAATGCAGTTAAATGCATTGCGACAGCGACGTCAGAATATTGATAATCTGATGGCGCAGCCTATGACAGAGCAGGAATATGCACAGTATGACGACAATGGTCATTATGTGGGCAACAATCTGCAATCGCAAAACACAAGTGGTGTCGAACAAGCAATTACGGACTGTATCAATCATGCGGCTCAAGGTGTAAGTCTGGGGTGGAGTGATGAGGCTTTCGGTGCAGTTGGAGGAACCGGACAAGTTATAGCAAACGGTCTATGGAGAACCGCAGGACATTCGACCAACGGAGAAGGTTTTAAGGAGGCATGGAACAATGGCTGTCAAGAATACCGCGATTATGCACGTCAAGAGTTACAAGACAGATAAAAAAAATCCGGCAGTTCTCAGGCTGTCGGATTTTTTAGTTTTATTAGAAGCGGTAACGGAATGTCACTCCGAAAGACCAAGTTTCGTCTTTCCAGAAGTAGTCGTAACCTTTTATCATGGTCTCATCGTTGGTCGGATCAACCGACACGATGAATTTGGCGAAGATGAGAATCTCCGTGTTTGCCAACACGGTTTTGATCAAGTTGGTACGCATCCACACCTGAGAACCATACTGCCAACACCACTTGGTATACGGCTCAGCGAGGTCATCTTCCTCATAATCTTGATACTCCAATTGATAGGAGTCTCCTGCAGATTTACCGTATCCTCCCAAGAAGTCAAAGCCAAAACCAAGAGCGTGTCCGTTTCCGGCCTCGATACCCAACTTGAGCAGAAAGTTGCAGGTAGTTCCGTACTTATCCTGCTTGCTGAACGAGGTTGAGGCGCCTATGCTGTAGGCGAAGCCCATTTTGTTCAGGAGCAATTTGTCTCCTTCCACGTGGCCGGGGACAAAGATAAGCGAGTAGCCGAAGTTCATACCGAAGCCTGTCGGTGATTCCAACTGCTTGGTATCGACATCCTTTCCGTTGGAAGTTTGTGCCGGCAAGTTAGGATCATTATCCGTAGACACATGAGGACTTACATCCAGTGTCTGATAGATGTAGTTCCGTCGGGTGAACTTACTTCTACCCTTAAGAGGAGCATATCTTTCTTTTTCGGAGTCGTCCGTCACAGCCTCTCCGTTCTTGGTTAATACGGCCAGCTTCGAGATAATCTCGTCGATGGCAACATATCCGGCCTTTGCGGAATTGGCCTGAGGTGTTGCAGCCACAGTTTCAGTTGAATCCTCAACTGCTACTTCATGCTTTTCAGTCTCGATATCGTTCTGCGCATTCACCGAAAGGCAGAACATCGCACACAGTGCAATAAGTATTTTTTTCATATATATAAAAAATTTGGTTTTGTCTAAGTATAATGCAAAAAAAAATAAATTGCAATAATTTTTTCAAACAAACAACCCCGAAGGATTATCGGGGCTGTTTATGTAAGATGTGCACATAGATTATAAGAAATAGTTTCTTAAATACTCAGCCAAGTCGGCAGTGTTGACACGGATTTGCTCCATAGTGTCGCGATCGCGGATGGTCACGCTTTCCGGCTGTTGTTCAATCGTCTCAAAGTCAACGGTTAAACACAGCGGAGTCCCAACCTCATCATGGCGGCGATAAGCCTTGCCGATATTGCCGGTGTTCTCAAGTGCCACACGACCGATGCCGAGTTTCATCAAATCTTTTTTGAGTTGATGACATTTGGCCATAATTTGCTCATTGTTCTTTTTGAGCGGGATAATTGCCACTTTAATCGGCGCCAAGTGTTTTTTTAGCTTTAAAACCGTACGCATATTGCCGCCGCCCAAATCTTCTTCTTCATAAGCTTCGGTTAATATTGCCAGCATACCGCGATCAATACCCATCGACGGTTCAACCACAAACGGAATAATCCATTTACCATTTTCATCCTGAATGCACAATTTGGTGGTTGATTCCTTATTTTCATGACAATGGGCCTCCAGTGTGAATTCATCTTGATTTTTGGTGTGATTACCTAAATCATAATCACGTCGGTTGGCAATGCCTTCCAGCTCTTCCATACCGTGCGGGAATTGATATTCGATATCATAACACGCTTTGGCATAGTGCGCCAAATCTTCGTCCGGAGTTTTATAAATATGAATGTGTTCTTCTTTTAAGCCTTGCTGTTTCCACCATTCAACACGGGCATGTTTCCATCTTTCGTGCCATTCCACATCGGTTCCCGGATTTACAAAATATTCAAGTTCTGCCTGCTCAAATTCACGTACGCGGAAAATAAAATTACGCGGGGTTATCTCGTTGCGGAAAGATTTGCCGATTTGAGCAATACCGAACGGAAGTTTACGGGAAGTTGAATCGACTACATTTTTGAATTGTGTAAAAATAGCCTGAGCGGTTTCCGGACGCAAATAGGCAATGTTCTCATCATTTTCAACCGGACCGACCTGCGTTTTGAACATCAGATTAAACGGACGTGGTTCGGTCAAGTCAGTCGAGCCGCAAACCGGACACTTGCCGCCGATTTGGTCTGCGCGGAAGCGGCCTTTGCATTTTTTGCAATCAACCATCGGATCGGAGAAGGTATCTTCATGTCCGGAATAGTGCAAAACCTTGCGGTTGGTTAAAATAGCCGAATCCAAGCCCTCGACATCATCGCGTTCATAAACCATGGCACGCCACCAAGCGGCCTTTAAATTATTTTTAAGCTCAACCCCGAGTGGGCCATAATCATAAATACCCTGCATGCCGCCGTAAATATCGGCGTTTTGAAAGATAAAACCGCGGCGTTTGCACAGCGATACCAATTGATCCATTGATGTTGCAACCATTCTTTTGTTCCTTTTTTTCAGATTGTTGACTAATTATTAATGTGTTTGTTGTATCTTATTTGATTATAAAATGCAAGAGGGAATGATATGAAACGAACAAAAGTTGCGTTGGTTTATGATTTTGATGAAACGTTAAGTACTACATATATGCAGGATTATCTGCTGATTCCGGAACTCGGCATGAAACCGGCTGAATTTTGGCAGGCGGCGAATTCATGGTCGGCTCAAAACGGGGTAGATCAGGTTACCGGCAGTATGTATTATTTTACCAAAATTGCCAAAGAGTGCGGTTTTAATTTAACTAAAGAAAATCTTTCGCATTGCGGGGCATTAATCGTGTTTTTTAAGGGTGTTGAAGAGTGGTTTGAGCGCATCAACAAATACGGACGCTTTCTGGATTTGGATATTGAACATTATATTATCTCTTCTGGGTATGAAGAAATTATCGAGGGATGTCATATTCGGCGCTTTTTTAAAGATGTTTACGGCTGTGCCTTTGCTTATGGCGAAAACGGCAAAGCGGTATGGCCGGCACGTGTGGTAAACTATGCAGGCAAGGTGCAATATTTGGCTAAAATAAATAAAGGACTGGGCAAGTTTGATGATAAAATCGTTAATGAGTATATGCCGGATGAAGAGCGTCGCATTCCGTATTCACGCATAATTTATTTTGGCGATGGAATGACTGATATTCCGTCGATGAAAATGGTGAAAAATCACGGCGGAACCGCAATTGCTGTTTATAAACCGCATAGTCATCATAAGGCAAAAGCAGTAAAACTGCTAAAGGATAATCGGGTGAACTTTGCGTTGCCTGCCGACTATCGTGAAGGTAAAGAAATCGATACGGTAATCAAAACCATTTTGAATAAAATTGCCACTGAGCGCGATTTGGAAATATTAAAGAAAAAAGAAGATAAGAAAAAGAAAAAGGCGTGAAAACGCCTTTTTTTGATGCAAAGGTTGAGTTTTATACTTTTTGCTCTGCCAATTGACAATAATGGCGGAAATAAAAGTATTCGGAAATGCTGATGAGTCCGTAGATTACGACGTATGTGCCGGCGGTTAGCACCAGTGCCCATTCGCCGAATTGCTGCGAAGTTAAAATAAAATAAGCCAAAACCACCCCGACAACGCCGCTGGCAAGCGACCAACCCCATGGCATACCTATTTTGTATGCATCAAAACTACCGGCAATTTGTATAACGCCGGATGCCAGAATCCATAAGGCAAAGAATATTGGCAAAGTTTCGGCGGTTAAGCTGAGATTTGTCATGAATATCAATCCCATAAACACATCAAACAGCCCGATAACCATATACCATCCGGAATATTCGGAAAGTGAAAATGTAATATATCCGCAACCAAGCAAAAATAACATTAAACCTAAATAAAAAGCCATTCCCAATAGTGATGCGGCAGGATTTGCCCATATAACAATACCGAGAACCAGCATAATAAGACCGGAAATCAGGTGCCAAATACTGCATCTTTTATCTTGTTTCATAAAATCCTCCTTTGTTAACTTTCACCAGATATGCGCTCGGATGATTTTTTCAAGCTGTCGTAAAGGAGATGATTGTAACAAAAAATTCATACAAAATTGTAAAACCTGTGATATAATGGGAAAAATTCCTAAGGAGAACCATTATGGCTGATGATATAGAATTCAAAACATGGGAAGAAGTCGAGAAAGGACGGATAGCACAAAGAAATATTAAAGCTGCACAGCGGATATTGGATGCAGCGGGAATTACGTTGGATAATCCTAATTACAAGCGTTATTTCAACGCTACGCTGTTGAATGTGCATAATGCCGGAAGATTTGTGGTAAAGGATGCAACTACCGGAGAATTTATGACATATAATGAACATGTTGAAAATATGTTTATTGAAACGTTAAAGAATCCGGAAATGTCGCTTGAACAATATGAAAAAGCAACCATAGCTTTTAGAGATTCATTTGCCAATGATCAATTGGAAATAGCGCAGAAAAGTCGGAACGGTAATTTTAGCCATGAGGAAAATTTCAGTTATAATCAGTCCGTTGAAGCTATAAATAATTCAATAACAGACGGTCTTGAGATGCGGCGCAAGTCAAGTGTTAAGTTTCCTCAAGAATTTTATGATGAGAATGGAACATTGCGGCGTTTAGTGGTGAATGTTCCGGAGGAATTTAAATCAGGAGCTGATTTTGTACAAGATGCGGTTAATACATACGGTGTACGTTTTGAAGAAATTGACGGTAAAAAATATTTTGTTGATGCTAAAGGAAACGCAGTCGGTCCATCTAAGTTTTTCTCCAGCAAAAGTGATTTGTTGCAAAAATTATTTGATAAAATAGGAGATAATGCCGAATTATTGGATATGACCGATACAGAGCTGTTGGAAACTATCAAAACAGGTGATTACCAAGCTTTTAACGCGTTGCGCGCTAAGCGCAAAGGTAAGGTCAATCCACAACTGATGAATGCATTGGGCGATGAGCATGTATTTCACGATGTCGGAAAAATTTTAAATTCGGCAGATAATATGGATAAAACTACATTTGTAGATGAAGTAAAAAAATTGGCAAAGAGATATTCAGATATAGCAAAAACTGTTCAAGTCGATGCAGGCGGTACTTCTTGGGGAAAGTCGATTGACCGAGTGGTGTTATCTGCAACACCATACGATGTTGCTACACAATCCACGTTTAGAAATTGGCAAAGCTGTATGCATACTACCGGTTGTAATTGGAGGTATGTGGATGATGCCATCGGGGCAGGTTCTATTGTGGCATATGGTTATAACTCCAAGAATCCACAACAGATGATTTCGCGCTATTTAATTCATCCGTATTATGATAAAGACGGTAATGTTGCGTATAAGGTAAATGATAGGGTTTATGGAGATAGTCATGGCGGATTCAGAAAAACCATAGAAAGTGTTGCTGAGCATTTTAATGAAGGAAAATCAGGCGTTTTTCATTTGGCTAATGGATTATATAATGATAATGGTGGAGCTGCAACTCTAGCACTTTTGAAACGGGATGCCGAGGGAAGAATTATTTTGGATGAAGTGGCAAAAGATGGAAAAGTAGTCATTGACAATAATTATCAATCTATTATAGGTGTCGGCGATAAGTTTATTATTTCCGATGGTTTAGAAGTTGAATTTCATGGCGTTAATATACCTGACGGAGTGGATTTTAGAGGGTGTAAGAATTTAACGCTGAATAATATTGAAAGTGTCGGCAAAGATGTTAAGTTGCCGGAAAATATCACTATACAGGGAAATATACCTGACGGAGTGGATTTTAGAGGGTGTAAGAATTTAACGCTGAATAATATTGAAAGTATCGGCGAAGATGTTAAGTTACCGGAACATGTAACATTTGCCAATAATTTTCCTGAAAATATATGTTTGGATGAGGTTAAACAAGTTACGTTCTTGGAGGGTTGGGGAGATTGGCGTAAGCCTAAATTACATGATGGAATAGTAATCAGCGGTCATATTAATGCAGATTTAAGTGATATAAAAAATCTGACATTAAAGGGCAATGTAATTTTTCACGGTAATACCAGATTACCTCAAGATATTAAATATGATAACGTAACGATTACAGATTCTTTTGTTTCTAAGAATATTGACATTAATAAAGTTAAAATAGGAAAAGGCTGTAGTATGTCGGGCATAATTCCGGACGGTACGGATTTAAGTTATATTAACAATATGAAAATGTATTCTGTAACTTTCGGTAAAGATGTAAAATTACCGAAAGTGGTTGATTTTTCGGAAGGCGCAGAAATATCTGGTCATATACCTGATGGAGCTGATTTAAGTAATTGCAAGAATTTAAGGCTCAACAACGTTGATTATGCCGGAAAAGGAATAAAATATCCTGATTCTGCCATTGTTAGTGGAACAATACCGAATGGCACAGATTTGAGTAATTTCAAAGATATAAACTTTGAAGGCAATGTTACTTTGGGCAAAGGTGTAAAACTGCCGGAAAATGTCAGTTTTGCTGAATATGCAACAATATCAGGTTATATACCTGATAATATGGATTTAAGTAAAATCGAAAATCTGAGCCTGACCGGAGATATAACCTTTGGTAAAAACGTTAGATTGCCGGAAAAAACGAATATTGAAAATATAAAAACAATGTCCGGTTATATTCCGGATGGCATGCATGTGAAGGTCGATCAACTAACAGGCGATGTCTGGCTTGGAAAAAAATTAGAATATAGACATGGGAATATTAGTAATAATCCGCCTCACATTCATGGACATGTAGAATATAACTGGTATTTAGAAAATGCAGATTTTTCAAAAGCGGAATCTTTGACATTTTCGAAAAATTCAATGGGTGAGATTCATAAAGATTTTATCTTTCCGGAAAACGGTAAGGTTAAATTTGAAGGAATGGTTGGTGTTGATTGTCCTCAAACCGTATATAATATAGCAAAATATGATATCGGTGATAATATCGTTTTTATGGAGGCAAAAGAGCCGATATCTTTCTTGCCGAATAATATGAATATATTAATAGCGAGAGAAGAAAACGGTGAAGTTATTATTGAGGCAATATATAAAGATGAACAAGGAAAAAAACAATTAAAGGAGACCTGTAAAGTACTTGTATCCGGAATGGAAAAAGATGGTGTGGTGCCAAAATTGAATTATTTGCCGCAAGAAGAATTTGCTAAGCAAACCGGAGTGCAATTTACTGAAGTTAAGCCGCAGAAACAGGAAACTAAAATCGTGCGAAATGCGGTGGAAAACGGCAGTGAGAATGTGGCAAATGCAGCGGTCGAGCAAAGCGGTAAAGCAGCAAAAAACATCGCAATCGAAGGAGCCGAATTAGCGGCGGATGCAACGGTTAAAACCGCTGCTACAAAAGCAGCAACAACCGCCACGGAAAAAGGAGCAAAATCCGGCGTGATTGAAACAATCAAAGCCGTTGACGATAAGGTTAATACCGCAATTGATAAAACCATCGAAAAAGGCAGCGAAAAACTCAATAACACCAAAGTTGGCAAAGCTTATACAAAAGCAGAAAAAGCTGTTGCCAATTCCACTGTTGGCAAAGCAGTAAATAAAGGCGTAAAAAAGGTTGGCAGTGCCGTTGCAAAAACAGTCCAAAAAACCGGAGATGCCGTTGCCAAAACTGCTGCCGGAAAGGCTGTTAAAAAGGCTGCCGCTAAGACAGCCGGTAAAACTGCTGCAAAAGCTGTCGGCAAATCGGTGTTGAAGAAAATTCCGATTGTCAGTGTCGGAGCCGGTCTGGTTTTCGGAGCACAGCGCGTTATGGCCGGAGATTGGAAAGGCGCTGCCGGAGAAGTTGCTTCAGGCACACTTGGAACATTTCCGGGGTTGGGAACTGCCGCCAGTGTGGCCATAGATGCCGGACTTGCCGGACGAGATATATATAATGAAACACATTCTGATGAGCAACCGAATGCGCCAACTGCTACAAATCAGACATCTGCAAATGAGCAAAATTCCGCCTCATTGAAACAACAAATGAAAACTGATATGCAAAAGGCAAATAATTATGCAACTTATAAGCAACAGGAACTTCAACAATCATCAAAAAACAACTTGCACTCGTCTATGCAAGCTGATGCTAAAGGAGCAAAAAACAAATATCAAAAACAGATGGAAGATCTGATTAAAGCAATGAATGAGACAAACGAAAAAACTAAAGCATTGGATGTTATGAAAACAACGGCACAGCTTTATCAAAAATATGGGAATAATGCTTATGCTTTGCTACAAGAGGCAGTTTCAACACCGAGCTCGTTTATCGGTGCGATTAACAATAATGAGCTGAAAAACTCGCGCGATGTGGTGCAATACTTATGTAATATGCAAAATAATGCGCAAAACCGACAGATTGTGCAAAATATTTTGAACAATCGTCGTCAGAACGGTTGATAATGAATGTACCATGCAAAGGTTATTGATATGAGTGAGAAAAAAGGATTTTTTGATTGGTTGGCGGATAAGGCTAAAAAACTTTTGGATAAGACAGAGGTAGGGCGTGAACTTAATGCCGGAAATCAGATGAAAGAAGATTTAGAACAGGGAAAATATGAGGGGCTTCCTAATTTACATCATGCCGACGATTATGCGCATCGTTATGCCGATGCCAAAATCGGACAGCGCGGTGCAGCGGCCGTAACTGCCGGTTTTGCTATTGGTGTCGGTAAGGAAATGTTTGATATCACGCATAAAATAATTCGCGGAGATAGTGTTAAAGCAACACTCAAAGATAGTTTAAAAGATATGCGTAATAATATGGAAGGATTGAAATGGGGGTATACTCATCGTGATCAAGATCCGCATGAATGGCTGGCAGAACTGGACTTGGAAACCAATACTTTTAAAAAGGGACATAATAACGGAGTTGCAGCTGCAATGAAGCGTGATAAACAAAGAGCCGATGTTTGCAAGCAGAAAAAACAAGAAGAATTGTTGGAGCAAAATACGGTATCCACATCTGCAACAGCTCGGTCAAAAAATGCTTTAAGCGCAAATCAGATGAAAGATATACACAGCAAAATTGAACGTTGAAAGCAATCTTGAATTTTAAAATGTTGCGAATAATAAAGTAAAGCAGCAATAAAAAACAAAAAACTTGTTGACTCTCAAAGATTTTATGATATTATCCGCGTCAACTGAGGGCAAATACGGGTAAGTATTTGTCGGTCAGTTGTGTGTAAAATTAATAACTTAAGGAAAATGTGATGCCTACAATTAATCAGTTAAT
>CACWUA010000040.1 GCA_902763905.1 uncultured Pseudomonadota bacterium
CAAACGCTGCACAAGTTCCTTTTCTTCTTCACCATCCAGCGAATCTGCATAAGTATTTCCCGCATTCCCGATGGTTTTACCGAACACAGCGGCCGAAAGTTCAACAACTCGACCGTTTCTAATAATTGTAATGTATTCCATATTCCAATAATTGATAAACTTCGCCTATTATGGCTTAATTTGCGGTTTTTGTCAATATGAAAAATCTGGGACAATGTTTTTTTTTATTTGTTATGATTGATAATTTCGCAAATCCGGATAATTTCTTCTTCGCACATACGATGCGTTAAATCGGCATAAGTCGCTATTTCAGGGGATATGCCGTGTTTTTTCAGCCATTCCGCAGTTGTAGGCAAAGTTTTGAATTGCACCTTCATATCCGCCGTGCCGTGAAACAAATAAAGCGGCGGACAGGCACTGATTTTGCCGGCCAAAGAATCCGCGCCGGCGACCAGTCCGGATAAAACAAACGCACCACCCAGTTCGGAGTCGCGCGTCAGAGCAGTATATATTGTCAGCATTGCGCCTTGCGAAAATCCGCATAAAAAAGTGTGCACATCGTCAAAATGATATTGTTGTTGCATTGTATTGATAAAGCCGTTTATTTGTTCGGCACAATGCGCGATATCAGCGGCGGTCTGATTATAAATGGCAAAGATTTCTTCAACGCTTGTTTCCGGCTGTTTGCGCCGATTCGTCGCGTCATATTTAAGCATACCGAACCATTGCCGCCGTTCCGGATTCTTATCGCTTGTTTCCGGTGCATGCGGTACAATCAGCACGGTGTCGCGCAAATGTTGTTCAAACCAATCGAGAGCGTATTGATGATCGGCCACGGTTCCGTTGTAACCGTGCAGAAAAATCAGCAGATTTTTCGGGCTTTCGCCGATTATATGAGCGTCAAAATCGAGCATTTTTATACCTCATCGGCGCGCATTATATCCGAATAGAGTTAAAAAAAAGTTCATAAAGAAACTCCCGAGCGGTTAAACTCGGGAGCGGCTTAGTTAGAATTGTAGTTAGAACCTGTCACAGGCTATCGTCCAGGTCTTCCTCGCGTTTGCGAGGCTGGTTTCCGTCAAACGGCTTTTTGGTAACGGCTCGGCGGTGCGGATTCTTGCCGAGCAAGTCATCTTGTTTGTTCTCCATACTTTTTGATTTTAGCGCGCGGACACCCTCAATTAAGAACAATGCCCGCGCCTGAGTTATTGTTAGCATTAAAGTTTCCAATCCACCTTAGCTACACCAATCTCACCCTCTAACTTGAGAGCTTTAATTTTGGGCTCAAGCTTCTTGGTCGGAATGTCATAACGAGAGCCGTCTGATACTCCTCCGTCTCCGGTATACATTTCCCAGCCGTGTTTAGCTTTTACGAGCACAGCCAAATCATCACCGTTCTTGACAACATAAACTTTGCTGTAAGAACGCGGAGCCAGTGCTTGGAGATTAATCGTTGCCGCGCCCCACTTACCATCCTGACTCATGAAGATGATGCCATCGAGGAGCTTGATGTCCTCAAACGGACCAAAAGTGCTCGATGTTCCGATCTTCCATAGCATCTTCTTGCCGTCAGCTTTGATGTAGGCATAGTCGGGGTTGCCTTCAACGGGTTCAACTGCTTCAATCTTGATACCGCTGGCAATCACAGAGGACTGCACAACAATCGAGGTCAGCTCGCCGGTCTTGGCAAACACGGCCTTGTTCACCGTGTCTTCAACAATCTCATCGAACTCGGGCGCCAACACAACACTTCCTCCCTCGCTCTTCAGACCATACTTACCGTTATTTTCAGTCAGTTCGTACTCGCCGAGTTTTTTCTTTTCGGTGTTAGAGCACGAAGTGAAAGCACACACTGCTGCCACAGCTATCGCTGCAACAAGCACAAAATAAATCTTTTTCATATATCTATATAATTGGTAAAACATGGTCAATCTAAGTCATTTTGTAAATTTTGTCAAGCATAAAATAAAAATTTGTGTAAAAATTTTGTTTTGCACCAAAAAAAACTTGATTTATCAAAAATATTATAATAATTGTATGTTGTTTTGAATGCGGCCATGGCGGAATTGGTAGACGCGTAACGTTGAGGTCGTTATGAGCTAAGCTCGTGGAAGTTCAAGTCTTCTTGGCCGCACCAATTCAAAACTTACTTTGAAAATATGTTCATCAAAGGAGAGCTTAGTAATGCTGCGGATTTACAAAACAGAAGACGGCGGAAAACTTGTTAAGCTCAAAAGATTCAGCAGAGTTACCCATGCATGGTTTAGTTTAACCAATCCGACGAGCGCGGAAATTACCAAAGTTTCCTCGTTGCTTGCGGTCGATTCGGATATATTGCGCAACTCCTTGGATGCCGATGAACGTTCGCGAGTCGAATTGGACGAGGGAGTTTTTTCTACCATTGTGAATCTGCCGTTGCTGGATGAAGACGGTAATTTTGATACGTTGCCGTGCGGTTTGGTGTTCAGCGGCGAAAACTTCTTGACGATTTGTTCGCGCGATAATCGTATTTTAAGCTCGTTTAACAAAAATACGGCCAAGTCGTTTGATACGCGCGAGCGCACCAAGTTTATGCTTTCGATTCTCTATAAAATTACGCAGTTTTATTTGCGCTATTTGGCGATTATCAACCGCAAAACCGAACATATTGAAGATTCGCTCAAACAGACAACACACAACGAAGAACTTTTTCAGCTGATGGAAATTCAAAAATCACTCGTTTACTTTACAACCGCCTTGCGCGATAATCAGTTGGTTTTGGAAAAGATTTTGCGTATGACCAAGTCCCCGGCCAGCTCGAAGTATCTGGCCTTTACCGAAGATGATACCGACTTGCTCGAAGATGTTATCGTAGAAAACAAACAAGCAATCGAAATGGTGGATATGCACCGCTCGATTCTTGAGGGTATGATGGACGGTTTTGCCTCGATTATCAACAATAACTTAAACCAGATTATGAAGTTTTTGGCCGCAATCACGATTGTGCTTTCGATTCCGACGATGCTCGGCACTTTTTGGGGAATGAACGTCGGCGTGCCGTTTTTGAACCAAACCGTAGGATTCGGTGTGGTGATAGCACTCTCGTTGTTGGCAACCTTGGTGGTAATTCTGTATTTCCGCAAAAAAGGAATGTTTTAAAAACATCTTGACAAAATCCTTCAAAAACGATATACTAACCTTGCTTATTTAAGGATTAGGGATGATTTTATGTTTATTTTTGGGTCGTTTTTGAAATTTCTTTCAGATTCCGATTTATGAATGAGTGTAAAAGATTCTTTATTTCTGAAGATGAGCGTTGTTTCGGATGAGCGTAAAGCTCTGTTTCCACGGAACGACAAACCTTTTATTCATATCCCGATTGGAAACTAGGGTGCCAAAAAATTACAACTATGGCAACAAAGAATTTCAAAAACAACGGAGTGGGCGCAATCAAGAACGTCCTTATTAATGTAATCAATTTCGTATGGAAGAATGCCATACGATGGATTGTGGCAGGTTTAATTTGCGTCCTCTGGACGGCAGTTTGCTTGCTCGGTTTACTGACCAATCCGCTGTGGTTTCCCGTGTGCTGTATTAATGCGCCGGAGGCAACGGCGATTAGTATTAACAGTTCTTTCTCCAAGCATGAGGGTAAGGGGTTGTTCAACTACTTCTACCTTGTACTTACGGTGCTGTTCCGCATCTGCGGCTGGCTCTATGCCCCGCTGATTAAGGTACTTCCGATGAAGTACCGTGCGGAGTTTATCCGCAACGGCAAAAAGAGGGTATGTGAATATCCTGTAAAGACGCAGGTGGCTTACTATAAGTCGCATTGCGACGGCAGTAAGCAATCTCTCTTGAGTAGTTCTGTTTTTTATGCTGAGGCAAGAGAAGCCATTTGGAATGATCCGAGTGAGCGGAAAAACTGGATTTTATCAGGTCTGCCTCTTACCAAAGGGCAAATAATCGACATGATTAAGTCCGGCGCAACCGTTTTGTTGTGGGGGTATTTCAAGGATAACACTCCAAACAAGGAGACGGTGTGTATCCTATGTGAGCTTGCCGCTCAAGGACACGGTTCCGCACAGGAACTGTTGGTGAAGCTGATTTGCCAGCAGCGTCCCAGCAAGGAGCTGATTGCTCGCATTCTCGCGTCGGGACAGACAAGGTTCATTGAGCGCGTCAATGAGATTCTTGATTCCTACGCCGATATGGACGCCGTAAACTTCAACGTTTCACACGTTGACGGCAAAATGTCGGACGAGGAGAAGGCTAAGATTGTGGCCGAACGTTGGGCAAATTTCTGCAAGGTCAAGAAGAGTATTTCTCTGACCGCACAGAAAAAAATGAACCATGCACAGTTCAAAGTGTTCATCGCTACCGGTCATGTTCTGGAGTATTATGCTCTGTTGCATTTGCTCCTCAACGTCAATGACGAGGACTATCTCAAGGATATCATCGCCACCGAGTTGGAGCAGATTAAAGAGAACAAAATTCTCTCTGCTCTCAAGGCTGACTATTGGCGCTACAGCTGCTATCTGGCAGTTGTAAGCAAGCAGAATAAGAATACCGCCGCTTAGCTCCGTAAATAAAAAAAGCCACCCTTTGCCGAGAAGGTAAGGGGTGGCTTTTTTACACTAGGTATAAAGTAAAAACAAACACTTATTTATATCATATTGCTACAATTTCAACAAAATAGGAGAAATGATTTTGGGAGTATTTTCGCTGATAGTAACAGCCATTTGCAATGCCTTTTCTGCCTGCGCAAATTGTTCTTCCGTTTGATAATGAACAAATGCCAGCGGTTTGTGTTTATCAACATAATCGCCGATTTGCGCAAATTCCGAGTAGCCTGTCGCCAAATCTAACTTTTGCGTCGGTATGGCACGTCCCCCGCCGAGTTCAACAATACTCAAGCCGATATTGCGAGCATTCATAGCTGCAATATATCCGTTGCTGAGCGCATAAACAGGTTTGCAATGTCGGGCTTGCGGCAGATAATATTCACTGCGCTCGATAAAATCGGCAGGTGCACCCAATGAGGCTGCCATTTGGGCAAATTTTTCCAGTGCTTTACCGGAGCTTAGAGCTGTTTCCACAAGCTTTGCCGCTTCCGCATGATTTTTGCAGCGGCCGCACAACAGAAGTAATTCGGTACATAAAGTTTGCGTTACCTTATCTAATCTGGAATTAATGTTTTCTCTTTTTAAATATTCAAGTGCTTCTTTAACTTCTACAGCGTTACCGACTGTTTTACCAAGAACTTGATTCATATCGGTTATAACCGCTGTAGCTTTTGTACCGGCTCCGCAAGAAACATCAATAATAGATTGGGCTAATGCTTTGGCATCGCTGAAATTTTGCATAAAAGCACCATTTCCGCATTTCAAATCCATAATCAGATATTGGAGACCGGCGGCTAATTTTTTGGAGAGAATGGAAGCGGTTATCAATGGAATCGATTCGACCGTGCCGCAAACATCGCGTATGGCGTAGATTTTTTTATCGGCGGGTGCCAAATTGCCGGTTTGTCCGATAATGGCGCAACCAACTTCTTTGACTGTTTTTCTAAACAAATCGTTGTCAGCTTGCGTATTATAATCCGGAATTGCTTCCAATTTATCAACGGTGCCGCCTGTATGCCCCAATCCGCGGCCGGCAATCATCGGTACATATACATCGCATGCCGCCAGCATCGGAGCTAGCATTAAACTGACTTTATCGCCGACACCTCCACTGGAATGTTTATCAACAATCGGTTTATCATATCCGCTCCAGCTTAAAACATTCCCTGAATCACGCATAGCCAGTGTCAAGTCAATGGTTTCCTGTTTATTCAAACCATTCAAAAAGATGGCCATGGTCATTGCCGCAACTTGAATATCATCGACTTTATTTGTGCCGATTCCTTCAATAAATTCTCTGATTTGGGCGGTAGATAAGGTGTTTTTGTTTCGTTTGACGCGGATAATTTCCTGCGGTAACATTTTCTATTCCTTTTCCATAAATTTGGTTATTAATAAGCTGAGTTTTTGTGTGGCTCTGCCAACTTGCCGCAAAACTTCCTGATGATTAGGTTTATGCAAGTCCATACCTGTAGCCAAATTTGAAATTACCGAAATACCCATAACTTTTAAACCCAACTGTACAGCGGAAATAACTTCCGGTACGGTTGACATACCGACGGCTTCGACGTTGAACATTTGCAACATTCGCACTTCGGCCGGAGTTTCATAATTAGGTCCGGTCAGCATCATATAAACTCCCTGAAACACCGGAATTCGCTCTTCTTCGGCAATTTTCATAAAACTGTTGCGCATACCCAAATCATAAGCTTCGCTCATGTCGGGAAAATACGGTTCCTCACATACGCCGATAAGTGGGTTTGTTCCGCTCATGTTTATATGGTCGGCAATCAGCATAATGCTTCCGGCTGGCATGTGCATGCGCAGCGAGCCTGCCGCATTGGTAACCAATAAGCGCTGAACTCCGAGCTGCTTTAACATGCGGATAATTTCATAAATCATACGAACATCAATACCCTCATAAAAATGAAAACGCCCTTGCAGACATATCACATTATGTTTGCCGAGCTTACCTATATAGAATTTTCCTACATGTCCGCTTACCGTCGGAGTCGGAAAAAAAGGTACATCGGAATATGGAATAATCAGCGGATTCTGAATTGAATTAATAACATCACCCAATCCCGATCCGAGAATAATCGCAGTATCGGGAACAAAATTATCTAAACGTTGTTTTAAATATTCATACGATTTTTCAAGCATTTTTTACCTCACTTGCATTAAAGTTATGCGGCAACAATTCGGAAAGTTTATATGTACGGATATTGCCGTTCAAATCAGCACTGTATATAATGGTGTCGGGTGTGCCGAACTCAGATATTTTTTGCAGACAACTACCGCAAGGTATAATATTTTCGGTGTCGGCAACAATCATAATTTCATCTATATTTGTATATCCGGCCGCCGCTAAAGCAGCTACAGCACCGGCTTCGGCACATATTCCGCACGGATACGATATATTCTCAACATTACATCCGCCGCAAAAAAAATGTCCGCAACGTATCGCCGATCCGACTTTGAAACGGGAGTACGGTGCATAAGCATTATCTCGACATTGTTTTGCCAAATCATAAAGTTGTGTAATATAATTCATCATTTTATTCCTGTTTTTGAAAAATATGTTGATTTATTGTATGAATATTATACATTAAAAGTCAAGTGTATCTTACAATGCGGTGGGAGGAACGTAATGAAAAAAATAATTTTGATATCTTTAGGTATAATAATTTTGGCTGCTGCCGGCTTAGGAACGTATGTTTCCATGATCGATTGGAATAAGCATAAAGATAGGCTGGCAAAGCAAATTTCTGAAGTTATCGGTAAAAAAGTAGAGTTTTCCGGCAATTTGCAATTGTCGTATTTTCCGCATCCGGTAATATCGGCACAAGCGGTTAATGTCATAAACCCGCAAACAGGCGAAACACTGGCTAAAATTTCACAGTTAAAAACCGATATTTCTCTTTTTTCTTTGCTTAAAGGAGCTCCGGATATTCAGACATTGCATCTGGTCGGTGCCGAATTTTGGGTAACGCTTGATGAAAATAATCGTCTTAATTGGCTTAATTCGCAAAAGTCAGAATTTATAGAAAACAACGACCTGTTAATGAAGACCATGAATATTGAAAATTCTGAATTGCATCTAAAAGAGGTTAAACATGATATAAATATTGATCTGACTTCATTTACGGCAGAACTCAAAGCAGACAGTGTAAACGGTCCGTACCGCCTTGACGGTAATTTTGTAAAAGACGGTGAACGCTACGGAACAGCTTTCAGTATCGACGGAATGTCTCAGCTGGATGATATGAATTTGATGTTTGTTATTTTGCATCAGGGATCATACAGTTATGTACGTTATGACGGTACATATAACATGAACAGCAATTTGTTTAAGGGCTTTATTAAAGGAGATTTCCAACGGACTTCCGAGTTTGTTAATTCAATCAGCAGAAAAACATTGCTTTCGGATACTTATAATGTACCGCTGCAGTTCTCTGTCGATATTACATCTGACAGCAGTAAAATAGATATGGAACACTTTTCCATATCTTTTGCCAATTTCTTAATCGGTTCGGGAGAGCTTTCGCTGCCAAAACAAACGCAAGAAGGTGAAAAACCGTTACTGACTGTCAAATATCAATTGAAAGATATTGATTTCAGACCATTGTTTACCCTGATAAACGAACGGCTCGAGCAATATCGTCAAGGGCAAAAATTTGTATTGAATTTACCATATGATGTTGATTATGATTTGTCCGCGGTGAGAGTAGTCGTCAGTGATAAACCGGACGGAATAATGGAAAATGTCAGTATGAAAGGCCGGCTGCAAAACGACAGTTTCAGTATCGATGACTTTTATGCGGGGTGTGCCGGTAACACAATTGTCAATATCACGGCAAATTTAACTTCCGATGATGGTGTGCCTCAGTGTTCTGCCAATGTGGTTGTTGACGGGAAAAATGTGCGCAGTATGATTAATTCGTTCGGATTTAATCTGAGTGCTCCGGTACAGGGTGCGTATCAAAACGGCAAAATTGCCGCCAGCATTAAATTCACACCGGAAAATATTTTGATTGAACAGGCAACGGCAACGCTGGATAAGTCAAAATTTAAGCTGTCTGCCGGTATTTCCTTGCCGTCGCTGATAACTTATATTCAAATCAGTGCCGATAAGATAAATTTAGATAATTATATTTTTCCGCTCAGCCAAGAAACACCGCAAAATTTTGAGGCTATTATTAAGCGGAATTTATCTGATTTTGCTAAGTTAAGCAATAAGCCTTTACGCGTTCAGGCAAGTGCTGATGAGGCAATCTTCCGCGGAGTTACGATGAAGGACGTTCAAGTGGATATGCAATATACCGATAACAATCTGACATTACATAAGTTTGTTGCAAATGAGGCATTGAATACATCACTTGATATCTCAGGAGTTATCCGTGATGTATTGTCACCGGAGCCTAAGATTGAGAACATGCTAATTGATATTAAATCGCAAAACTTAATACCGATTTCGCAAAAAATGTATATACCTTTGCCGGAATGGCCTCTGTTTTCGCAAAAAAATATCACGCTCAAAGCGGCATTAAACGGTGATTTTAATAAAGTAACCGTAAAATCCGATGCGGCGGCTGGTGATAGTAGTATGAATTATAACGGTACATTCGGTAAAAACGAAGATAATTTGGAGCTTGACGGTGACATTGTGCTGAAAACCACACGTTTGGAACAGTTGCTGAGTGATATAAATTTATCAGGAGCAAGTCAGGTATATCGCGGTGTGCTTAACGGTAAGGCTCATATAACCGGAAATGCTAATGAGTGGAATTTAAAACAAGCGGAATTGAAACTTGGTTCGGCACAATATACGGGAGATGTGTTTGTCGGTAAAAATAACAATATATATCAGATAAAAGGAGATGTTGTTGCCAATGAGCTGAATTGGGCACAATTTATAAAAACTCGCCAAGAGAAAAATCAGATACAGCCCGCTTCACACTTGTCCGATACATTTATTTCACGCTTAAATCTGAGTAAGGAAACGTTTGATTTTTCACCTTATCGCAATTTGGATTTGGATATAAATTTGACCGCCCAAAAGAGCGTATATCAGGGATTTTCCGTAAATAATCTGAAATTGCATTTAATCGGAGCTAAGGGCAGAATTAATTTTCAGGATATTTCCGTAAGCGGTAAAAATGCTGACGTTACAGGTAATATAACAGTTGATTATGTACAAACTCCTAAGATTAGCGGAAATTTGACCTGGAATAAACTCAATGTTGATAATATCGGTGGAAGCATATATGCAATTTCTTCCGATGACATCAAAGCAAACATTGATTTTATCTCTTCCGCTCAGTCCATGGAAAGTATCATTGCTTCATTATCAGGAACACTTAATATAAAAACTTCGGATCTGAAAATTAAAGGTATAAACTTAGCAGCATTGGAAAAAGATTTACAAGACCGTAAATATTCCAAAGGACTTTTCGGTGTTGTGCAGGAAAATTTGCAGTCCGGAGAAACGGAATTCGAACCGATAGAAAAGACGATTAACCTTAAAGACGGTGTTGCCGTTTTAGAGGATATTTCACTTAAGAATGAATATTCAGATGTTGCTATGAACGGTAAAATTAATCTTAAAGATTGGCGCATGAATGTAGGTTTTGAAGTTAGCTATCCTCGGCTAAAAGAGGTTCCGGCTTTTAGTTTTGAATTCGGAGGCGCATTGAATAAGCCGATTATTGATATTTCGGTTGATGATATAGCTCATAAATACGATGCTCAGGCAATTCAAAATAGTGCCGCCAGTTTAAGTAACAAGATGGATGCTGATATTAAAAGAGCAGAAGATTTGATTAAAGTTATAGACGGCTATGTCGGCAAGAAATTGGTTAAAGAAACATTGTATAAATATGACGTCAAGAAGAAAAGCTTGGAGAAAGCGGTGGAAAACATCGATTCTATGAAAATGGCCTTAAAAGAGCAAAATGTAAGCAACGATGATATTCTTCGTACTGAGCGTCAACTCCAAGTTATTCGTCAGGAAATTGATATTATCGGTGAAGAAATCGATTCCTTTGCTTCAGCGGATATTAATAGCAAAATGGAAAAAATTTTTACCAAAGTAACGGATGCGTATCAGAATTGTCAGCGTGAGATGAATAATTTTAATGCGTATTGGCAGAGAATTGGCAATATATATGAAGAAATTGAGGCAGGGCAATATTTTGTCAACAATAAGGAGGCGAATAATTTATATAACGAAGCAAAACAGCTCAGTGAGGAATGCATCGGCATTTATGATAAATTTAATGATGATTACGAAAACATGAAAAAAATGCCGACAGGAATGGCAAAGATAAATAAGAAAAAAGACTTTAATCAGACGGCTTCTGTTCTGAATGATCTGCATAACAAGATTTCCAACGTGTATGTCAGAGCACATAAAATACTGATTTCACTGCTACATGAGAAAAAAACAGAGTATGATCGCATAAAACAAGAGGAGGAGAAAAAACGTCGCATGGAAGAGGCTGAAGATGCCGGTAATTTGCTGGCTGATATGAAGCCGAATAAAGATGAAGATATTATAGATATAGATGCAGCTAATGATGCAGATAATAATAAAGCTGACGCCGAAGAAAAAACGATGCGCTCAGGTGGTAAGATTATTCCATCATACGGATCTGCAGCTTCATACGGCGATACTAAGCAACAACCGTCTTTCGGTATTTTGCGTCCGATTGAAGGGGATGCGCAAAAAACCAGTGGTACCATTAAGATTAAATAATTATAAATATAAAAGGAGAAAATAATGTATAATAGACCAGAGGTATGTGTATTACCGGTTGCGGGTTTGTCGACGCGCAACCTTCCGACTACCAAAGTTTTGCATAAAGGTTTTATGACACTTGATAGCAAACCTGTTATTCAGTATGCGGTCAATGCTTGCGCTGAAGCCGGAATTAAAGAAATAGTGTTCATTTACAGTGATGATGCTTGCAAGAATATGTTTAAAAAATACTATTCTCCGGCACCTGAACTTGAAGAGCACTTGGCTAAAAAGCGTAAAGACGATTTATTGCGGATATTGCAAGAGATTATACCTGAAGGTATGACGTTTTCATTTGCCTGTCAAAATGAACCAAAAGGCAATGGACATGCGATTTTGATGGCTAAGGATATAATTGGCAAGCGCGATTTTGCCGTAATGTGGGTTGATGACGTTTATATCAATCTGCACGGAGAGGGAGTACTGAAGCAACTATGTAATGTCTATGAGCAAAAGGGAGGTATTGTTGAAAATATTATGGAATGCCCGCGTGAAGAAATGGTGCGTTACGGGGCTTTAATCGGAGCTAAACGCGATGGTAATGTGGTGCGAGCATCCGGACTGATAGAAAAGCCAAAGTTGGAAGAAGTACCTTCAAATTATGCGTCTATGGGACCATATATAATTCCGAATGAAGTTTTAGATATTTTACCGGAAGTTACCAAAGGCTCCAATGGAGAGATTAATTTAACCGATGCCCTTAACTTGGCTGCAATTCGCGGAATGCCGATTTATGGCGTGTTAACTAAAGGAATGCGCTTTGATTGTGGTACCAATGCCGATTTGCAAAAGTCTAATATTAAACTGAGTTTGATGAATAGCGGTGAGCTTCGTGCATATACCCGTAATTTGTTGGATACAATGGATATATAGAATATAATATTAACAGAGCTCAAAAAAAATTCCCGAATATTTCGGGAATTTTTTGCACAATATTACAACTCTTCCATTGGAGAAGGCTCGTCATCTTCATCATCAATGTTCGGATTAATTTGCACCATATCGAGTTTGAAATAAGCAAAATCATCAGGACATGTAATTTCAAATTTTTCTCTTGTTCTGGCTGCTAAATTCACAGCATCAGCCACACCTTTTGCTACAGCTTCGCCGCTGGGCGAGAAGAACACCAGTTTAACCCGAATTAGTTTTTGAGTTTCTTCAGTGCCGTTTTCGATAAGACCGCAAGCAGCCATATTACACTTTTTCAAATCATACACGCGTATACCATCTTTATTGTATGTATTATTTTCAATTGGAGCGCTCTCTGTTACAGAAGTAACACGCTGATTGCTTGTCGGCATAAAACAATATAATCCTAAAAAAGCGATAAGAATAATTGCTGTTAAAGGAACTTGTCGGTCTTTAATATTTACATATTTGCCTTTAAGATATTTGGCGTATAACAACTTTAAGAGGTGATAAACTCCGCCTAGAGACGCTAAAAACTCTTTTCTGCGCAAACAAGCTAAAATATTCTTGCAGCACTCCCAAATGTTCTCGGCAGCCTCAATATTTGTTTTTAAATTACCCATCACATATTCCTCATAATATACACGTTTTACGGCACAGTAGCACACAATATCTTGATAAATTATTAAAATCTAAGTGTGTTTGAATTGTCTGAGTTTACATATCAAACAGCGGTATCCCGCGGCTTAAACGAACACGCTGAGTTTCGATGGTTGTTGCCAGATTCAGCTTTCCGCTCTTAATGATACCGCGCACTTGGTCACCGGCGGAAGTATCAGGATTGGCAAAAACATATTCGATTTTCGGGTGTTTAGGAACCCCCACCAGAGTTTGGTGCAACACGCCCAAAATGCCGTTACCGACCAAGTCGTATGACATTTCTTCGGAAATACCGCTGGCAGCGGCGTATTTGACTACCGAGTGGACGGCATCGGTCACGGTTGCCGCGTGGATGGAAGATAATACTAAGTGGCCGGAAATGGCAGCGCGCAAAGCCTCCGAGGCTACGTCAGGATCACGAATCTCGCCGAGGTAAACATAGCGCGGCTTTGAGCGCAACATTGATTTTAAGCCGTTTTGCCACGAGCCGTTAGGTGGTGTCATCTGCTTGCAAATTCCCAGTTCACCGTTAATCGTTTTGTATGTGCCGTCGAGCGGCATTTCCACCGGATCTTCAAGCGTAAAGGCATAACCTCCTTCGCGCACCAGCCATTCGCGAAGCAACGCGGAAAGAGTCGTTGTTTTACCGGAACCGGTGGTGCCGGCACACAACAGCAACCCCGAGGCATTACTGAGCGAAATCATGTAGCGCAACAGGCGGTCATCAATGCCGAGGGTATTGATATCAGGTATGGAGTGCGGCATTTTGCGGGCACAGAATTGCTCGCCGTCAATGGTGACAGTTCTTTCAACACGATAGTTACGTCCTTTGTAGCGCACCAAAAAACTCGGATTGGTGCCGTCATACGTATCCTTCAGAGCCTGCTTAAATTCTTCGTAATCGTCCGGATGCGTAGGAATTAAACCGCTCGGTGTTTTTTGCCCCCAAATATATCCGGTTCCGTCCGGAATGATATAAATATCGGAAAAGTCTGTCTCGTTTACTGTTGCCATATCTATAATCCTTATAAAAATTGAAACTGTTCATATCGTAATTTTTTTTTTGTAATTATGCCATATTCGCAAAAGTTATCCACAGAAAAAGCCTGATGAAACATTGTTTAGCCTCCTAAATAATCATTAGTTTCCTCAAAGAAACTACTTGCGCAAAAAAAATAGTGTTTACGCAAAGGGAGGTTGGTGTTAGCTTAAAATACGTGAGTTTAATAAAGTAATACAAGAGAGGACTAATGAAAAAACTTTATTTAATGACAGCTCTTGCCGCAATTTTGGGCGCACAAAATGCCAATGCGGCAGGTTATCAACTAAATGAATTTTCCGCCGCAGGTTTGGGCCGTTCGTTTGCCGGTATCGGCGTGGTCGGCGATGACTTTTCCGCTCTGGGCTACAATCCGGCCGGTATGACCGCACAAAAACGCTCGGGTGTGCAAGTCGGTTTGGCACTGACGGAAATCGCCGCCAAAGCCAAGAGTGAGCAAGGTACCGATAAGATGGATTATTTTGTGCCGCTGCCGAGTATTATGGGACAATATAATTTGAATAATAAATGGTTCTTCGGCGCCGGCGTGTACGTTCCGTATGGGCTTTCTACCAAATATAAGCACGATAGCCATGTGGCACAACACGAACCGGTTGGTGTACGTAAATCCGAGTTGGAAGTGATTGATACTAACTTCTCGACGGCATACCGCTTTGATATGGGATTGTCTTTGGGTGCCAGTGCTATTTTGCGTTACATTAAAGGTCAGCTGACCAGCAACATCAATAATATGCCTTATCCGTCTCAAGTAGGTGTTTTGAGTGCTAACGGAACCAGTGATTACCGGGTTAAAGGTTGGTCGCAAAGTTGGCAACTCGGCGCAATGTATGAATTTGATGAAAATACCCGCATTGGCCTTTCTTATCGTTTCAAGAGTACACAGCATGCTCACGGTAAAGAATACATTGATTTATCCGCGGATATTCCGGGGTA
>CACWUA010000041.1 GCA_902763905.1 uncultured Pseudomonadota bacterium
TTATCAAATAAACCGCAAGATTTGTTGGAAGAAAGTGAAAAAGCTACAGAACAGACCGTGAAAAAGGCAGAAGAAAAAGCTCAGCAAACGGCGGAAAAAGTTGAAAAAGCAGATACAAAAGCCAAAGAAACCGCTAAAACTGCCGAGGAAGCAATAAAAACCGCAGAAAAAACAGCAGCTAAAGTTGCCGAAAAAACCGAAACCAAGCCGGCAACTGCGGCAAACGGTAAATGGCAAGTGCAATTGGTTGCTTCCGGTAATAAGAACGCTGTAGAAAAAGTATGGAGCGATTCTACAGCCAAATACGGCGCGATTCTGAAAAATCTTCCGCATGAAATTCAAAGTGTGGATTTGGGTTCCAAAGGTACGGTATACCGCCTGCGAGCAGGAAGTTTTGCCGGCAAAGAAGATGCACAGAAAGTATGCAATGCCCTTAAGGCAAAAGGAATGAATGATTGCATAGTTAAAGAGCGCTGAGAGTATGAATAAAATTTTACCGGCATTTTTATCTTGTCAAAGTACACGCCTCAATGATGATGAAAAACGTTTGTTTGCACGTTATAATCCCTTAGGCGTGTGCCTTTTTTCAAAGTATTGCGCAAATACTGAAAATGCAGAACAGATAAACTCATTGATTAAAGATATTAAAGAGACTGTAGGCCGTGATAATGTTTTAATTGCAATTGATCAAGAAGGCGGGCGCGTACGCCGATTGACCGAACCGGAATTTACTTCAGTTGTATCACAGCAGGAAATTGAAACGACACAGGTTGCAAAACAGCATGCATATCTAATCAGCCATGATCTGAAAAAATGTGGTATTAATGTGAATTTTGCGCCTGTATTGGATACGCTGTATCCGCAAACTTCCACCGCACTGCAAAGCAGGTGTTTCAAAAATAATATTGCGGAACTTGCTTCAGCAATGGTTGATGAATATATCAAACAGGGAATTTGCCCGTGTATTAAACACTTGCCGGGTCATGGTCGCAGCGAGGCAGATCCGCATTTGGAATTACCGATTATCAATGCAAATCTGATGGAAATGAAAACAGATTTTGCTCCGTTTACAGCATTGAACGACGCTCCGATGGGAATGGTTGCACATATTATTTTGAAAGCGGTAGATGCAAAAAGAGCATCAAGTGTATCTTCAAAAGTTATCTCTGAAATAATCCGCGGACAAATCGGATTTGACGGATTTTTGGTATCTGATGCGATAATGATGAACGCTTTGCACGGCAGTATATCCGAACGTTCACAAGCTGTGATTGCTGCCGGATGTGATGCGGTTTGTCTGGGAAACGCCGGTTTTGCTGCCAATGTTGAAGTTTGTGAAAGCAAAATAGAATTGAGTGATGCCGCCGAGCAAAGGTTGGAACGTGTGTGGCAGATAATCCAAACACCGGGCGAATTTTCTCAATATGAATATATTAAAAATAAATATTGTGCTGCACTGAAAAATATAATATCATACAACTATAATTATGACGCAACGGAAGTCTTAAACCGTCTGCGTAAAGTGTAAAGGAGAAAAAATATGGGCGGATTTTTAGGATGGTTTGTGATTGCGGTTGCTGTATTGGCTATTTTTAACGCTGAGAAATTACCTACATTACGTGCTATGCTGGAAGAAAAATTTAAAAATAGCGTAGACGCGGCTAAAGAGGGCTCAAAAGTTGCAAAAAAGAAAATCAGATTGGTAAAAGTGGATATGGCAAATAAAAAAGCCAAAGAAGTAAATACTCAAACCGAAGATGAAGATAACACTCCGGAGGAGATAGAAGAATCTCTTAAATTTATGGGAAACTATCTTAAGAATACAGAAACCTCGCAAACAACAACACAAACAGCGGCTGCAGAATCGGCTTCGGTGGTAGAAACACAGGAACAAGACAGCCTAAAAGAAGAAAAACCGATAGATTTAGAACATCGTTATTAAATAATATGTAGGGCGGCAAATTGGTTGCCGCCTTAATTTTATCATTTGATTTGCGCTGATCTTCACATTTATGCAAAGGTGAAGGTATTAAAATAACACCGCTTAGCACTAAAAATTTACTTAACCGCTGTGTTAATAGTATCACCGGTTTGTCGGAAAGTGCCTCTGCAATAATATAACCGGTTATATTATTACAAGTGTTATACAAAAAAAGACATTTGAATTTTAAATTTTAATATGCTAACATTCAAACCACAAAAATAGAAATATAATAAGGAAAATATGATAAAACAGCGGATGCTGACAAAAAGTCCGAAAGTGTCGGTTATTATTCCGGTTTATAATGCCGAACAACATTTGTGTGAATGTCTTGACAGTGTCAAAAAACAGACTCTACGAAATATTGAAATTATCTGCGTTGATGACGGTTCTTCCGATTCATCTCTGCATATACTTGAGGAATACGCAGATAAAGATAAGCGTATCAAATTGTTGCGCCAAGAAAACAAAGGGGCTGGTTTGGCACGCAACCGTGGAATTATAGCTGCAAACGGCGAGTTTATTGCATTTATGGATGCCGATGATTTCTATCCGGAACACGATATTTTATCAATTTTATACAACACGGCAATAAAGAATAATGTATGGATATGCGGTGGCGAATTTTCATTATATTTTGGCGATAAAAATAAGCTGAAACAAAATTTTGACGGAACATTCAGTGGTTATTTGTTTGATAAAAACAGGATGATGGACTATCGTGATTATCAATTTGATTATGGTTATCATCGTTTTATTTATAACAGAGATTTTCTGTTGAACAACAAAATATTTTTTCCACCGTATCGACGTTATCAAGATCCTCCGTTTTTTGTGAAGGCAATGATTACTGCCGGCAATTTTTATGCAATAGACAAGATAACTTATGGCTATCGCTGTGCACATAAAAATGTGGAATGGAATGCACAAAAGGTTACTGACTTGCTGGATGGTTTGCATGATGATTTTATAATGGCGAAAAAATATGATTTGTCGGGGTTAGGTGAGTTGACTTATCATCGTTTTGAACAGCACTATCCGCACATCAAAGAAGTGTTGGCGGAGCTTCCGGTGAAGAAACTGCGCAAATTAGCAAAATATGATACAAAATTGCAAGCATTTCTGTTGCAAGACAATTTATTACCGCCAAGAATAAATTGGTCTGCTTGGCGGCAAAAGCTGAAAAGTATTTTTATTAAGGAAAAGAAGAATGATCCGCAGGTTGAGCAGCATCTCCGTGTGGTTAAACTCTTTTTCCTTTTGCCGCTGTATAAGTGGGAGCAATACGGAGGCAAAGAAACTTGGAGTATCTTATGGCTGCCGATTTTCAAAAGACGACGTTTTGCTAACGGAGTTACGACCAAATACTATATTTTGGGTGTTCCTGTAATGAAAGTAAGCAGAAAAATGGTATAAGATATGAGAGACAATGTAGTAAACATTTGTATGATAACCGATAAACCTACAAGAAGAGTCATAAGGAAACAAGTTTATAAATTTTTCAGTTTTATTTCATAAATTACAATACAGGAAAATATAGGATGAAAACAGCAGTTTTGTTATTAACATTTAATCGATTGGATTATTTGAAAGAGGTATTTGCCGCGGTGGCAAAAGCCAAACCTCCGAGATTGTATATAGCTTCCGATGGTCCGCGTCCTGAGAAAGTCGGCGAAAAAGAACAGATAGATAAAATCCGCAAATATTTGCTATCGCATATAGGTTGGGATTGCGAAGTTAAAACTCGCTTTTGGGAAAAAATTTCGGCGGCTGCAGATATGGTGTATCCGGAGCCGTAACATGGTTTTTTGAAAACGAACCGGAAGGTATTATTTTAGAGGATGACTGTGTACCGGGTTTATCGAACAAGCCGGAAATTGCTGATATTCGCTATCAGGAACATGTAACTTTTAACAATAAGTATTTTACACCTGAGGAATTGGCCATATATCCGTAACTCAGAAAATGCGGTGGATATGTCTGTTTTGTGCTTTGTTAAAATATTTGTAATGTTATACCCTGATAAAGTTTTAATTATATGGGAAATAAAGTATGAAGATAGGTGTTATCGGGACTGGATATGTGGGCTTGCCGACCGGAGTAGGGTTGGCTGAACTCGGTAATGAGGTGGTTTGCGTTGATAAAATCAAAGAGAAAATTGATGATTTAAAAGCAGGCAAGCTGACTATTTATGAAGACGGTTTGGAAGAACTTTTCAAGAAAAATATCGCAGAAGGTCGTTTGAATTTCACTACTTCAATGCGTAAGGCCGTTACGGGTGCCGATGTGGTGTTGATTGCCGTCGGTACACCGCCGCACCCGATTACACACGAGGCGGATATGAAATATATTTATGCCGCCGCCACCGAACTCGCGGAGTATTTGACCGATTATACCGTGATTGCCACTAAATCAACGGTTCCGGTCGGGACGGGTGATAACGTCGAGCAGATTATCCGTACCAAAAATCCGACCGCGCGGTTTGATGTGATATCTTTGCCGGAATTTTTGCGCGAAGGATTTGCCATCCACGATTTCTTTAATCCCGACAGGATTGTTGTCGGCTCCAATTCGGAGAAAGCGACTGCACTGATTAAAGAACTGTATGCTCCGTTTGCCGATAAAACCAATATGCTGTTTGTGTCGCGTCGTTCCAGCGAAACCATTAAATACGCGTCCAATGCTTTTTTGGCGATGAAGATTCATTATATCAACGAAATAGCCGACTTTTGCGAAAAATCCGGTGCCGACATCAGCGAAGTCGCCAAGGGTATGGGTTTGGATAGTCGCATCGGCAATCGTTTTTTGAATGCCGGTTTGGGCTTCGGCGGCAGTTGTTTTCCCAAAGACACAATGGCGATGGCATATATGGGACGCGCCGTCGGTACACCGATTGAGCTGATAGAAACCACGATTGCCGGCAATAAAAAACGCAAAGAAAAAATGGCCGAGCGTGTTTTGGACGCAATAAAGCAAATTCCGCATGCCAAAATTGCGGTATGGGGCTTGGCTTTCAAAGACGGCACCGACGACTGTCGGCAAAGTCCGGCCATGGATGTGATTGCCGCACTGTTGCAACACAAGGCCGATATAACGGCATACGACCCGAAAGCAATGGGAACGGCGTGTCAGCTGTTGGGCGATAAAATTGCCTACGCCGACGATATGTATGCGGCGGTAAAAGATGCCGATGTTTTGGTGATTCTGACCGAATGGAAACAATTTGCGGCAGCGGATTTAAACGGTGTGGCACAGCTTATGCGCAATAAAAAAATTCTGGATTTTCGCAATATGCTGAATCCGGCTGAAGCCATTAAACTCGGCTTTGAATATCGCTGTATCGGCAAAAAAATTGATTAAAATCAACAGCCGTCGGTTAAGCCGGCGGTTTTTTTTATGAGTTTACAAAGTTTTGTTCTTGACACAGACAACGGTTTGTCTTAATAACTTTTAGCGGTTAATTTATGTAAATACACTTAAAAGTATAACATATTATATACAAGGGCAAGGCTATGATTAGGAAAGTGCGGACGAGGAGACGGTTGCAACCGATGGTAACAATGCAAAATGCCGACTTTGGCGGCGATTATGTGCCGACAATACAAACGCATGAGGTACGTTGGTAGCGGCGGGAGCGGCGCGGTACACTAATATTAGTTGTCATCCTTCGCACGATGCGGTGTATTCGTGCGTCCAAGAATTTTATCTTCAATGCGAAAGCATTGCTTCCGATTCGCGCAAAATAAACGCTAGCTTATATGACACATTGTTTTATCGTCATACTGACACTGAACATTAGTGAAGTGGAAGTATCCAGTGATGCAGAGCATCACATCGTTTCTTATGAAACGATTGGATTCTTCGGCTATGCCTCAGAATGACGTTTAGTCTTTTTAACAACACTTTTCCTTACTTGTGCGTTAAAAACACAGAGAATCTCATTATTGCCGGCAATAATGAGGCCGGCGTCAGCCGTTAAACACTTCGCGTGGCACGCCTATAATCGCCAACTTGCCGATTATAGGCGTGAGGGATGAGGGATTTTAATCTTATCTTATTGAGGTATGAGGTATTTATTTTTAACTCATATAAAAATTAAATTTCACAAAGTCATCATTACTTAATGTAATAATAGTCTTTTTACCATCCTTAAAAACAATTTGTATCACTTTTTCAGCTTGTCCTTTTAGAGCAGAATAAGCACCTATTCCTGCTCCTATAGGACCTAAGACAAGCCCGCCTAAAAAACCTCTGCCAATCATCGAAACTGCCGAAGTGGAGCGCTTTTCGGTAGATAATTCCCATGAAGAAACGGTTTTTGGTGTTATTGCTATAAAACTCGATTCTGTTTCGATACAAAAGATGTTATTATGCATAACAACAGGACATCCTTCATAATCTCCGTAAATTACCTTATTTCTCATATTTGTTCTCCATCTAATTACTTCGAGTTTTTACTGCATTTCCCTCAATTTGAATTGCAGATCTGCCAAAGATATATGGAATATAAAAGAATTGTTGTTCAATACTCGCATTAGTTAGCAAATCGGCATCGGAATTACGAAATGCATCGTTCATAGCGGCAGAAAGGGTAGGAACGCCTGTCGGAATAAATATAATAATATATTTATCATCAACCCCTACAACATGTTTGGTTTGTGGTGCTGCATCTAAGTCAAAGTTCTTCACATCTACAATTTTATTACTTAAAACAGTAAAATTCCCCAGATTTGTAGAACAAGCTGAACACAGCAACGATAATAAAATTAAATATTTTCTCATTGAATTTCTCCTGCTCTGGTGTTAACAACAGTCCCTTTTATCTCATATCCGGATTGACCAATCAAAAACCACCAACCAGAACTATCTAAAGAAGCATCAATCAGCAAATCGCCATTTCCTTTTGCAAGTGCGTCATTAACAGCAGTTTCTATCCTTGGAATACCGAATGGGATGAATAAAAACATAAATTTTTTATCCTCACCCAATACATTTTTTTTCTGAGGCTTATTATCAATATCTGTTTTATTTAGAGCTACATTCTTAGTGGAAATCATAGTAAAATCGGTTAAATGTGTGGTACAAGCGGATAATGACAATAAAGTAGCTACAATTGCCAATATTTTTTTCATTTTCCATCCTTTCATCGATTCGTTGTAATAAAAAACCCACTTTCGTCAGAAAGCGGGCGGATGTTCGAAAACCGTCATTAAGCTATATAAAAAGCGGCTCGGCTTATTCGGCGCGCAGCCTTATTCAGCCGACATCCGCCCTAAAAAGGACAGAAGCCGGCATATATATTTAAGTCGCCATGCTCAGACGACTATATAGCTTATTGATAGGGTTTCGACGCCCTGAGTATGGTCTCCCACACCTGATATTAACGTTAAACGGATTTTATCCGAATGTCAACACTGTCTTTGGCAAAAGAAACAAACTGTAACTTTTTGTGTGTTGCATAAGCGGGGTAATTCTTTTAAGTTATTATCATAATAACATTATGAAAGGGTATAACTATGGCTAAAATTCATCCTACCGCAATTATCGAAGACGGCGCACAAATCGCACCTACCGCGGAAATCGGCCCGCTTTGCTGGGTAAGTTCACAGGCAAAAATCGGCGAAAACGTAAAACTTTTGGGACAGGTTACTATTTACGGCAATACCACCATCGGCGAGGGGACAATTGTGTTTCCGGGCGCGCGTTTGGGTTGCGGACCGCAAGACCACGGCAACGAATTTCAGCCGGAAGCCCGTTTGATTATCGGCAAAAACAATATCATTCGTGAAAACGTTACCATGCACTCCGGCACTCCGAAAGAGCATTTTACCACGGTTGTCGGCGATAATGGAATGTTTATGATTAACTCGCATATTGCTCACGATTGTGTAGTCGGCAACAATGTGATTATGACCAACAATGCGGTTATCGGCGGCCACGTTCATTTGGGCGACGGCGTGATTCTGGGCGGTAACTGTGCCGTGCACCAGTTTGTACACATCGGGCGCAAGGCTATGGTCGGCGGAGTTTCCGGTGTGGCGCGTGATATTATTCCGTTCGGTATTGCCAACGGTATGCCGGCGGCTTTGCGCGGCCTCAATGTTATCGGTATGAGCCGCAGCGGTATTGACGAAGCCACAATTAAAGCCTGCACCCGCGCTTTTATGTATATATTCAAAGGCAAAGACGGCACTTTTGTTGAGCGGGTTGAAGCTGCTTTCGAAAAATTCAAAGATAATCCGATGGTTATGGAACAGCTTGAATTTATTAAAGAATCACTCGCCGGAAAACGCAATATTACCATTGCCGACTAATGACGAGAGATGAAAAGAGGGGGGATTATGTCCCCTTTTTTTTCAAAGCCTTGATTTTACCAGCGTCCGTACTTGAAACGCAAATCGCTGCGCATTTTTTTAACATTAACGTCTTTGAATTTATCGTGTTGAACCTGTTGTTCGGTTTTTAAATATTCTTTATCGCCGCGCCGCTCCACTAAATCTTCGGGTTTATAAACCGAATCAAACGAAAGAGAATGGGTGGTTATTTTTTTGTTTCGCTTTCCCATATAACCGACGGAGACGTTCAAACGAGTGTATCCGTCATGATTATCCTTATACAGCGCAGTACGCAAAAACGGCCCGACTTGCCGCCCTTTGGCATTTTTTACGGCAACGGTCACATTGGCGGAAGAGCCGTCGGCAGGGCTGATGTCAACGTTATAATCGGTATTTTCCGTACCTTTCATAAAGCGTTTGAGATTTTGTGAAAAGTCATTGAGCGTAATGTTTAAATACTTCATCAACTGCTTTAATTCTTCATCTTTACTGAAGCAGTCGTTGATGATTTTTTGTTCGGCCTTAGGTTGAATAAATTGCGAATTCAGATGATATTTCGCTTTGGTGTTGTATTTTTTGAAATTATCGCGGATACTCTGAAAACAATATTCCAACTTCACTTCAAGTGGATTCGGCGCAGGCACTGTCGGTTGCAAAACAATATGCAATGCACCGTCGGCAGCCATATGTGTCTGCCCCAATGTTGCGGACACACGTTTTTTGGCAGCGGTGATTTTATTTGCCACCAATGTAGCTGTTTCACAATCAGGTTGCGCCATTGCCTCACTCCTATACACCTATTATAACGTATTTTGTTTAATTTGGCAAGCATTTTAAAAAACAAAAAACACCGGCATTTAAGCAGGTGTTTTTTGTGGGTCATAGAACCTGTCCAAGTTGTTTTCCTCCCGATATTTACGGAGAGACTTGCGGTAGGTTTCGGCGTAGTGGGGCGCTAAATCTTCATCCTTGTCGCGCTCATCCAGTCGGGCAAGCAACAATGGTAAATCGGAGAAAAACATCCTCACACTCGTGCAGATGGTTTCAATCAGCTGCCGATAAGTACCGGCTTCGTTATTAAGAGCCTTGCGGCAAATCATAACGGCCTGATTTTCGGTATAGCCGTAGCGGGAGAATTCTTCAACCAGAGCTATTTCAGCCGCCTCGGATTTCAGATTGTCAATCAGCGCGTCAACGCCGGTGTTGCTGAGAAAAACAAGATAACCGGTCAGGTCTTTCATTTCGCTGTCATCGACGAGCGTGTTGACGGTCACGTAGA
>CACWUA010000042.1 GCA_902763905.1 uncultured Pseudomonadota bacterium
TATGTCCTCTGTGAAAAGGGTATTGTTTTTATCCACACATGATAAAGATGGCGGAGCAACGGCATGGTTTATGAATCTGGCTCAGACGCTTCATAATTCTGGATATGAAGTGGAAATGGTGGTGAAATATAAGCATACAGATGTGTCATTTGTCTACCAGATTCCGCTTCCTCCCACAATGAATAAGTGGCAACGCTTAATGAATTTGTTTTTTGGGAAAAAGGACAAACGAGATGTCTTTTTCGAGTCGAATCCGAATTATGCTTTTTTCCCAAACGAAACGGAAATGTCTGCTGTTGTTCCATGAGTAATGTCACGGTTATTTAAACCTACAAACTTAACATCTATATTGGTTTTAAGCCCGAAATCAACATTGGTAAACCAGAACTTGTTTCTGAATACAGCGTGATAAAAATCACTGTTGCCTAGTCCGCATCAAAGTGTTTGTCTTTGTTATAGGTCTTTACCATGGTTCTGCTCCTCTGTGCTATTCTTTTAACCAATCAATTAAATTTATAATTTTTATACCATCCTCAGAAGTTCCGGTAAACAACACGTCTGTTGTTAAAACAATTTTCTCAAAATGGTCTTTAACCATACGCAATGAAGCAAGTTCTCTTTCTCTGGTCTCTTCGCTTGCCAATGATTCTGTTACCTGAATGTAGAGCTTTGTTTCTGATTTCGTCGCAATAAAGTCAATTTTTTTATCGCCGATTTTGCCGATAGAAACTTTGTATCCGCGGCGAAGCAGTTCAAAATACACAACATTTTCCAGAATATATCCTCTATCTATATTTTTGTAGCCAAGCCGCTGATTTCTCAAGCCCAAATCAACCATATAATACTTTCCTTGTGTCTTTAAGTATTCCTTGCCTTTAATATCATAGCGAAGGGCAGGATAGAAAACAAAAGCATTTTCAAGCAGTTTGATGTAGTTATCGACGGTTGTTGCCGTTATTTTACGCTCGTCGGAATTTTGTTCTGCCACCAAGATATTTTTAATTCTGCTGGTGGATACGCTGTTTCCGATGTTATCTGCCAGAAAATTGATGATTTTATCCAATAATGCGACATCTCTTACCGGAGCCTGTTTGATAACATCTTCCATAATTACGGTTGTAAATATTCCTTCAAGTACCGAATTGATGGATTCTTCGTTTTTGAAATCATACTCACTCAATGCAGGCATACCGCCGAATTTCAAATAAAGAGCAAATTTTTCATCATCTCGCATCGTTGGCGGAAAACTGTTAAATGCCAGAAACTCCTTAAATGATAAAGGCAATACTTTAATTTCAATATAACGTCCTGACAAATATGTTGAAAGTTGAGATGACAGCAAATAAGCGTTAGAACCGGTAATATATAAATCGCAATCAATATCAACTCTGAGCGAATTAACCGCCAGTTCCCATTTATTTACCTGTTGTATCTCATCCAAGAAAACATAAACTTTCCCTTTTGCCGCTTTTGCTCTTTTGATAATCTCATCATAAACTTCTTTATATGTCTTTTCGCGATTTTCTAAGGTTTCAAAACTCATATAAATGATATTTTTGGCGGCAACGCCATTATCTTGCAGGTAATCACGAAATACTTCCAAAATACTCGATTTCCCTGAACGTCGTAATCCGGTAACGACCTTAATGGCTTCCTTATCCTTAAAGTCTATCAGTTTTTGCAAAAATATCGGGCGATTCTTCTTTTTCATCAGATATATCCTTATGTTGCTATTATTATATAATGTCATTATATAAATAAAAATAATAAAAAGTCAATAGTTTTTCCTTTATAAAAGAAAAACTTAATGTTTTAACAAGTTTTTTAGTTTATTTTAAATATAAAAGTATTAGGCAGACTACGGATCAGAAGGTTGTGAGTTCGAGTCCCGCCGGGCGCGCCATTAGAAAAAACCTCCCCAAGCGGGAGGTTTTTTTATGCGTCCAAAGGACTCGAACGAACGAAGTGAGCCGGAGGAACAAAAACAACCTCTAAATGTTGTTTTTGGACGACGGGCGAAGTTCCCCAACGAGCAAGGAAGCGTGAGCGCATCGCGGCGAGTTGATGGGAACGAGTGACCGAAGATAAAATTTACAAAATAAAAATAAAGAAAGTAAATTTTATCAAGACGAGTCCCGCTGGGCGCGCCAATAAATATAAGGCTTTCAGAGTTTTCTGAAATCCTTTCTTTTTTCCGGTGCTACTTTTAAACAACGATTTATCGCCGCCAATACTGGAGTTTGATGGTATTAGGATTATCGGGGATTTCGGGTCCCTCCTTTGACGATGTACCTCTATTGATAGAATTCACGACAGAAAAGTGAATCAAATTGTTAGACAACGGGCTCAAAGTGGTTTATATTCTAATTCGAAAGATGCATATAATTCTTTTAGAGTTAGAGGTATATATGAAAAATATTAAACTCTTTTTGTTTTTCATAATCACTGTTATCGGCATTATCATATTTGGCATACTATGTTTTATGTGGTTTGATGACCAAATGTCATGTTTAGATATGGGCAAAATTTATGATCCTGTTCAAAAAATATGCAGAGATGATTGTTTAACGTGTGATAAAAAATGCGGATATGTACGTTTTCGCCCATAGACATATTGATTAAGGCAGAAAATTGCAACTATTTAATTTTATTATGTAATTTTTCTGAAAAAATTATCAAAAACTGCTTGAAAAAAACGTACGTTTATATTACACTTTAGACAAATGACAAAAACAGGATTGAAAAAGGAGTTTATTATGAACGAAGATGAAGCTATCAAAAGAATCGAAAAAGTAAATCTAATTTTGCAAGAAGATTTAACAGAGTTCTATTGTGGTGCATATACAGATTTCTATGCTGCACTTAGAAAAGTTGTTGAAGATTATCCTAGCTCGGCTAGTCTGGTTCTTGATGAAATTAAGAAAGGATTGCAGTCAGATGAAAATACAACTACATCTTTATCTTCAGCCACATTTACATTAAGAGATATCGTAAAAACTCGACCAGAATTAGCCGAGCAAGTTTCTGATATTTTTCAGACAATGCTTATGTCAGATAAAAATAATGGTAATCTTGAAGAAGGATATTGTTTGGAACTTGCAGAAATTGTAAAAACTCGCCCGGACTTAGCCGGGCATGTTCTTGATATTTTTAAAGAAGTATCTTCGTCAGATAAAAAATATGTTTTAACATTTGCCTATTCTGCATTAGCTGAAATCGTTGAAGCTAAACCTGACTCTGCCAAACAAGTTGTTGATATGATGAAAATAGGATTATTATCGGGTGGCAATGAATATGATATACAAAAGACTTGTGTTGCATTACAAGAAGTTGTTAAAACACAACCAGAATTAGCTGAGCAAGTTTTTGATATTTTTAAGACAGTATCTGTGTCGGATAAAAAAGATGTTTTAACATTTGCCTATTCTACTTTGGAAGAAATCATTAATATCAAACCGGAATTTGCTCCACAAATTATTGACGTATGTAAGACAAATTTACAATTCAATATCAATAAAGGTTCCAGAAAAAGTTGTTATTATTTTTTGGGGGAAATTGCAGAAGAACAGCCCAAATTTGCCAGTCAGGTTATTGATGCATTTAAGGTAGGACTACCGTCGGACAACGATAGTGATACTATGGGTATAGCTTACTCCATATTAAAAGAGATTGTTCAGAAACAACCGACACTGACTGCACAGGTAACTGATACTATTACGACAAGTATGCAACCAAACAAAAGTAAGAATACCGAAAATTCTGATATGATTACTTCCAAAATATCGTTATTGCGCGCTGTCGTGTCTCCGAATGTATCTAAAAAAAGAGGAGTTGTTAATCTGAAAATGTCGGCAGAAGAAAAAAGAAAGCGGTTAAGTTCGGCTACTAAGACACTTAATAATATAAAAGTCAAAGATATTACCGATTAATCAGTTTATTTAAAAAGCAAAAAGCAGGGCTAAACCCTGCTTTTGCTTTTTATTGGTGGAGATAATCGGGATCCTCTTGCTTAAATTTACTTTCTTTATTTTTTCTATGGAAAATTTAAGCTTCGGGCACTCGGTTGCAATTTGTTCGCCACGCTTCGCTTTCGCTTGCTTGCTTACAAGCAACCTTCGCCTCTTGCGCTTAAAAAATGCCATTAAGGGCATTTTTTAATGCGCGAGCCCCCTCCACGTCGTGTCGGGGTTTCGAGCCTTCTTTAACACCTACTTTAAAACAAAAAAGCGGGGTTCACCCCCGCTTTTTTGTTTTAATGGTGGTCAGAGAGGGGATCGAACCCCCGACACGAGGATTTTCAGTCCTCTGCTCTACCAACTGAGCTATCTGACCATCGGTTCGGATTGCTTTATATTATAGTTTTTCTTAAATGTCTATACTTTTTTTGCATAATTGTGCATTTTTTTACCTATACTCTTTGTCTTGATATTTATGGTAATTCTTCCCTCAGCCGAAAATACGCGCATTTTAAAAATTAAAAAAATCGCAAAAATTCGCATTTTTTTGCACTTTTCTGCATAAAATTGATTAAAAATCGCATATTTTTGTTGTTTTTTTGCAAAAATGGGGTATAGATACACACAATATGATTTAACTGAAAGGAAAAGATGTGAAAATGGCAAATCCGATTGATACCAAAACAATCAGTAAACTGGCAGAAATTCTTGATAAAAACCAGTTGACGGGGCTGAATTATGAAGATGAAAATTGTAAAATTTCCTTAACGCGTGAAAACAACGGCGGATGTGTTCCGACCTACGCGCCGATTGTGGCACAACCGGCTCCGGTTGTCAGCACTCCGAGTGCCGCGGCAGAAGAACCGGCAAAAGAAGATGAAGATTTTTCCAACTCGCCAAACGCGGTTAAATCGCCGATGGTTGGTGTTGTCTATCTTTCCAGCAACCCTAATTCGCCGACGTATGTTAAAGAGGGTGATACGATTGCTGCCGGTGATACGGTTTGTTTGATAGAAGCAATGAAAACGTTTAATCCGGTTAAAGCCCATAAAAGCGGCCGAGTCACCAGAATTTTGGTGGAAACCGGCGAGCCGGTGGAATATGGTGAACCTTTAGTCATTATTGAATAACACGGAATTTATGATGTTTGAAAAAGTTTTAATTGCGAATCGCGGAGAAGTAGCCTTACGTATTCATCGTGCCTGCCGCGAGATGGGAATTCGGACGGTTGCAGTACATTCAGAGGCCGATGCCAATGCCATGCATGTGCGTCTGGCAGATGAAGCTGTATGTATAGGACCGGCGCGTTCGGCAGATTCATATTTAAACAAACCGGCAATTATTTCGGCTGCAGTGATTACCGGAGCTGATGCAATTCATCCGGGATTCGGTTTCTTGTCTGAAAATGCCGATTTTGCCGAAATGGTGGAAAAACACGGAATTACTTTTATTGGTCCGACGGTTGATCAAATGCGGTTGATGGGCGATAAAATTACGGCGCGCAAAGCCGCAAAAGAAGCCGGTTTGCCGATTACCGAGGGCTCTCCGGCATTGGAAAGTGTGGAAGATGCCAAAAGCTGGGCGGAGAAAATCGGCTATCCGATTATCATTAAGGCCAAAGACGGCGGCGGCGGTAAGGGTATGAAAATTGCCTACTCCGACGGCGATATCGAAGAAGCTTTTACTATGGCTAAAGCTGAAGCTAAAGCATCTTTCCCAAGCGATGTGGTGTATATGGAAAAATATTTGCAGCACCCACGGCATATTGAAATGCAAGTTCTGGCCGATAAATACGGTAATGTTGTGCATCTGGGTGAAAGAGATTGTTCAATTCAACGCAACAATCAGAAGGTGATTGAAGAATGTCCGTCTCCGGCGCTTAATCAGAGCCAACGGCATGAAATCGGTGAAATTGTCCGCAAAGCAATTGCCAAGATAGGGTATTGCAACGCAGGTACTCTTGAATTTTTGTATGAAAACGGCAAGTTTTATTTTATGGAGATGAATACACGTTTACAAGTTGAACACCCGATTACCGAAGCCATAACCGGTATTGATATAGTTAAAGAGCAAATCCGCATTGCTTCAGGTGCACATTTAGGATACACTCAAGAAGATATTCAGTTTAACGGTCATGCGATTGAGTGCCGCATCAATGCGGAGGATCCGGCAACATTTATTCCGTGTCCGGGAAAAATAACTGAGTGGCATGCTCCCGGTGGTTTGGGTGTGCGGGTTGATTCCGAAATTTATTCAGGATATACGATTCCTCCGTTTTATGACAGCATGATCGCCAAGCTTATTGTTCATGCCAACACTCGTAATGCGGCATTAATGCGTTTGCGTCGTGCCCTTGAAGAATTTGTGATAATGGGGGTAAAAACAACAATTCCGCTGCATCAGGAAATTATCTCGCAGCCGGAATATCTGGATGGACAATACGACATTCATTGGCTGGAAAATTTTATGAAGTCGATTCAAAATAAAGAATAATAAATTCAAGACAGTATGAAGGCGGCGGCAGGTTAATCTTGCCGCTGTCTTTATCGAAGCAACTCAATGCGAAAATCGGCTGCGGTGGAAGCACGAATATCCTCAATTGAAGAATAAGAACTGATTTCTTTCAATACCAGTCCGTCGGAGGCAATGTCAAATACTGCTTTCTCGGTAATTATGCGATTAACTTTATGAACGGCAGTCAGCGGTAAAGTGCATTTTTGCAAAATTTTCGGCGCCCCTTTAGCCGTGTGCTCCATAGCTATAATCAGCCGCTTGGTACCGACCACCAAATCCATGGCACCACCCATCCCCGGAGTATATTTGCCAGGAATGCACCAGTTGGCGAGATTGCCCGCGGCATCAACCTGTAATGCGCCCAAAACCGTAATATCAATATGTCCGCCGCGCATCATGGAAAAAGAGGCTAAGCTATCCAAAAAACACCCGCCGGCATTAAGCGTTACGCCGAGACCACCGGCATTGGTGATATGACAATCGCGTGTTGTATCGTCCTGATATCTGCCGACACCGAGAACGCCGTTTTCCGATTGAATTATAATATTAATGTTTTGCGGCAGATACTTTACAGCTTTGGTCGGAAGCCCGATACCGAGCGTAACCACATCGCCGTCATGAAATTCTTGCGCCACGCGACGGGCAATAATTTCCTGCGTTTGTTCTTTAGAGAGTTCCATTGCGCCCTCCGTCAATCAGATAATCAACATAAATCCCCGGTACTGCGATATTATCAGGATTCAAAGGTTCATCGGAGATGTGCTCAGCTTCGGCGACAACAATATCTGCAGCCGGAGGCATCAGCACATTAAAATTGCGAGTAGAACCGTGAAACTCCAAGTTTCCGTAGCGGTCGGCATAAGTGGCGTATACAACGGCAATATCGGCATGTAACGGAGTTTCCAATAAATATTCTTTACCGTCTACTTCTATTATTCTTTTATTTTCAGCTGCTTTGGTACCGATACCGACCGGAGTTAATATTCCCCCCAAACCGGCACCGCCGGCACGCACACGTTCGGCCAACGAACCTTGCGGCTGCAGGTCAATTTCTATTTTTCCTTCGTTATAAAGACGCACGGTTTCTGGATTGGTACCGATATGCGACACAATCGCTTTTTTGATTTTGCCGGCGCATATTAGTTTGCCTCGATTTGTATTTGCTTCGCCGGTATCATTGGCTATCAGCATAAAATCTTTCAAATCTGTTTTCAATAATTCGTTAATCACCAACTCAGGTGAACCGCAATTTAGAAAACCGCCGATCATCAATGTTTGCCCATTTTGAAAAAATGTTACAGCTTCGGCTGCTGAAATAAATTTAACCATACTGTCTCCTTAAAATCAAATTAAGTTTAATCAAAACGGGCTGAATGTCAAGCGACATATATGATTATTGAGCCGCAATTATGCGGTATATACAGTTGCGGAGACATTTGAATACGTGTTTACCTGTTGAAAAACAGGAATAAATCTTCGGCCGTAAGCATCGAAATTCAATCACAAAAAGGCTTTAACAGATTGAGCAAATAAGGCGAAGTTTCTTCCGGGTTTTTACTTAAACCGTAAGCTATATATTTCAAGGCTAAAGCATCAATTACGTTAATATCAATGTTCCTTCTTGCTATCTTATTGTATATTTTGAGTGTATCATGTGCCAAGCGGTGATTAATTTTATATAACGGAAAGAATTCCTGCTCGAGCGGAACAACACGGGCGTTGCCAAAATCTATAATACCGGTAACAACTCCGTATTCTTCCGGATTTATCAGCAAATTACTGCCGCTTAAATCATTATGGCATAGTGCACTAACAGGTATAGTAGCTGTTGAAGAGTAAACGTCTAAGTTTAGTTTACCGGAACTTTGTTGCAGCAATGCTGTTTTGGCAGCTTCATAATCAAAATCGGGACGTTTTGTTACATCCCAGCTTTCCATTGCCTCAGTCAAAGAGGAATCTACTGCTGGAATGTTCAGAGCGGTATAATCTATTGCATGCAACGCAGCAAAAAACTGAGCAATCTGCCGCGCCATATTTTCTTGTTGCGAAGAACTTAATGTGCCATAATCAGTGGTATATTTCCCCTCGCCGCGATTATCACAGATTTTACCATTAAAGCGCATTGAAAGTGTAAACGGATACTCTTCTTCAATCAATTCTATTTTATGGATTTTATGCGGCAATTTTTCTTCGATATACGGATAAATTGCATCAATAATCTGTTTTTCACGACGCATTACGTTCCAGATAACTTCAGCCTTAGGAAAACGTACTGTCAAATTATCTGCGGCAAAGGCATAAGAACGTGAACCTCCCGGCAATTTCTCGACTTGATGTGCCACAATTCCGGCAGCAGATAAAATCTGCCGCACATTGTCTAAATCATCAATGATTTCTGCCGTTAAAAATTGCATTTTTTCTCCTTGGTTGCAAGAATAACGCAATTTAGTTAAATTTTTGAAAATTTTTACTTATGACAACTTAAAAATCAAAAATATGCTATGAGCAAGTTGGCGCAGTGTACGCAAAAGGTACACGACAAAACAGGCATATTCCTACTGAAAATCCGGAGAATGCGGTAAATACGCAGTAAGCGGGTTGGCGCGGTGTACACAAATAGTACATAAGCCAACCCGCTTACAAGTAGTTACCCATTATACGGATTTTAAAACTTATATTGATATGTTAAAGCAAACATATTACTATGGTTATGATATTTTGCGTCTAAATCACCACCCTGATAGTGATCACGAACACGACCATGCATCATGGTTAAAAAGGCATAACCCAAATCAACCTGATGATGTCCGTTGGTGTAGCTTGCACCGGCGGAAAGCCAAATACGGTCGGAATCCGGAATACGATTGGTACGGAAATTGTTGTTGGCAGTCGGAGCTTGGTCCCAAGCGGTACCGGCACGGAAAGTCCAGTTTTCATTAGCATAAT
>CACWUA010000043.1 GCA_902763905.1 uncultured Pseudomonadota bacterium
TAATCAACTTGAAATTAATTCATAAAATTTAAAAAAACAATAAAAAATTAATTAAATTACCCAAAAAAATAATCCGTATTTTAATACATTGGTAATATATGAGGTTTTATAATTACGGTAACTTAAGTTAAATCGTAATGTGAAAGTATTTCTGAATGGAACTGTTGAATCGGTTATTCGTAAAAGTATGTACCGCACTGTGTTTTTTATGCCTGTTTATCTGTCAGGCGCAAGCATCTGTCAGTATTAAGGATATGCGTGTCGGGAATCAGGCTGATGGCGCACGGGTGGTTTTTGATATGGATAAAAATATTAATTATCGGGTTTTTCTTTTGGATGATCCGCAGCGTGTGGTTGTGGATTTGGCTGATGCCAATATCGAAAAACTGTATACCAAAGTTTCCAATCAAGTGATTAAGCAGGCACGAATCGGTAAAATGTCGGATAACGATAAACGTGTGGTTTTGGAATTGTCACGTCCGGCAACAGTTAAAAAAGCATTTTTAATTCCGCCGCAATCCGGACAAAATTGGCGTTTGGTGGTGGATTTGATGATGGTTGATGCCAAAAGTTTCCGCAATAAAATCGGAAATAAATTTATGTTGACGAATAATGAACTGTTTGATCCTGATGTCCAGAGTTATAAAGAAGAAAACAGAGAAAAAACAGCGGATATTACTACTGAAAAAGCAACAACAAAGGTTAATCGTAAGCGAATAATTGTTTTGGATCCCGGACATGGCGGAAAAGATCCGGGAGCTATCGGTGCAACCTATAAAACTTATGAGAAAAATGTAACGCTTTCAATGGGAAAAGAGTTGAAGCAGATTCTGCAAAATAAAGGGTATGTGGTTTATTTGACGAGAGAAAACGATATCTTTATTCCTCTGCGGCAGCGCACGAAAATTGCTCAGCAACGCAAGGCTGATTTGTTTATGTCAATTCATGCCGATAGTGCGCAGAATCGCAGTGCTACCGGACTTTCAATCTATACACTGTCGGATACGGCATCGGACCAAGAAGCTGCGGCTTTGGCTGAGCGTGAAAATAAGGCGGATATTATCGGCGGAATTGATTTGGGAGGGAATACCAAAGAGGTTAATGATATTTTGATTTCTCTTTCACAAACAGATACACGTAACAAATCTTCAAAATATGCCACTTATTTGGTGCAGGAAATGGCTAGAAGTGTGAAACTTGTAAAAAATACTCACAGATTTGCCGGCTTTGCCGTATTAAAAGCACCGGACGTTCCAGCGGCGCTTTTAGAAATGGGATATCTCTCAAATCGTACGGAAGAAGCTAATTTACGCACACCTGCATATAGGCGTAAATTGGCCGATGCGGTTGCTCGTGCCATAGATAAATATTTTAAAGATCCGGAAATTGCTGCAAACTGGTAAATAGTTATTGCAATTTTGCGAAATTGTAATAAAATTCGTTCTCAAAGTTCGAACGTTTATCAGTGTAGGTTTATATGCTTAGAATGCTATCTTATTTGGCCAGTTTCGGCCTGTTTTGTCTTATCATTTTAATTGTTGTCATTACTTATGGAATGGCTAGAATCAATATAATGATTCCGGATTATCATCAATTGGAAAATTATGAGCCGCCGGTTACAACTCGTTTGTTTGCCGGTGATGGACAGGTAATGATGGAATATGCAGCCGAAAAGCGTTTGTTTGTGCCGCAGGAAAAAATTCCCGATTTGGTGAAGCAAGCGTTTATTGCTGCCGAAGATAAGCATTTTTATAAGCATTCAGGCATTGATTACAGCGGTATTATCCGCGCAGCCTTAGGCAATTTGCGTAAAATTGGTACAGGCAAACGTCCGGCCGGAGCATCGACCATTACACAACAGGTTGCCAAAAACTTTTTACTTAGCTCGGAATTGTCGTATACTCGTAAACTTAAAGAAGCAATATTGGCTCGCCGGATTAATCGGGCATTTTCCAAAGAGCACGTATTGGAGCTGTATTTAAATGAGATTTATTTGGGGAACAGAGCATACGGAGTTGCGGCTGCCGCAATTAACTATTTCGGAAAAGCTCTTGATGAATTGGAATTGCATGAAGTTGCCTATTTGGCAGCTTTGCCAAAAGGACCGAATAATTATAATCCGAAAACCAAATATGATGCTGCTGTGGCTCGCCGTAATTGGGTTATCGATCGTATGCTTGAAGATGGATATATTACCGAACAAGCGGCAACCGAAGCCAAAGAAAAACCGTTGGAAGTGGTGGAACGTAAGAGCGGATTTTTAAAGGATACCGAATATTACAGCGAAGAAGTGCGTCGTACAATCAGTCGTAATTTTGGGGACGAAGCATTGTATCAGGGAGGCTTGATTGTACGAACAACGGTTGATCCGCGGTTGCAGGAAATTGCAACAAAAGCCATGCGCAAAGGGTTGATAGACTATGATTTACGTCATGGTTGGCGCGGAGCCGAAGTCAATATAGAAATTGATGAGAATTATAAGCAAAATCTGAAAGAAGCATCTTTAACCGCAGGTGCCGAGCCAACGTGGAAAAAATCAATAGTGTTGGAGGTGGCAACCGATAAAGCAAAGATAGAAACCATTGATGGTGATATCGGTGAAATTCCTCTAGCGGCAGTTAAATGGGCTCGCTACAAAGTAAAGGGACAAAATATGGGGCCTGTGCCGAGCAAAATGGAACAAGTTCTGCATAAAGGCGATATTATTTATGCCGAAAAAGATACTTCCAAGGAGGCAAAAGCCAAAACATACAATTTACGCCAGATTCCGGAAGTTGAAGGCGGTATGGCGGTTATGGATCCGCATACCGGCAAGGTGCTGGCACTTGTTGGCGGATTTTCGTTTGCCAAATCACAATTCAATAGAGCGACACAAGCCTATCGGCAGACCGGTTCAAGTTTTAAACCTTTTGTGTATCTTACAGCATTGGAACTCGGATATTCGCCGACAGATTTGATTTTGGACGCACCGTTTGTGTTGGATCAAGGGATAGGGATGCCGAAGTGGAAACCGGTTAATTATTCCAAAAAGTTTTACGGCTTGATGACTCTGCGTCGTGGTGTTGAGCTTTCAAAAAATCTGATGACGGTGCGTTTGGCTCAGGATATTGGTATGGATAAAATTGTCGAGATGTCGCGTCGTGTAGGAGTTAATGATCATTTGCCGCCGTATCTGTCTTCTTCTTTGGGAGCTGCCGATACCAGAGTTATTAATATGGTAAGTGCGTATTGTGTAATTGTCAACGGCGGCAAAAAAGTTCCTCCGTATATGATTGAACGTATACAAGACCGCAAAGGGCATACTATATATAAGCACGAGCAAACTCCATGCCGTTCGTGTGCGGCATACAGGTGGGAAAACCAACCTGAACCGGATTTTGAAGTGGTAAGAGAACAGGTGGTCGATCCGCTCTCGGCTTATCAAATGACTTCTATTCTGGAAGGCGTGGCCGTACGTGGAACCGGTGCCAGATTAAATGGATTGCATCGCCATTTGGCCGGAAAAACAGGTACTACCAACGAAACTAAAGATGCGTGGTTTGTCGGCTTTTCTCCGGATCTGGTGGCAGGGGTATATATCGGTTATGATGAACCGGAAAGTTTGGGAATGGCAGAAACCGGTGCACATGCCGCTTTGCCGATTTTCTACGACTTTATGAAAGAGGCATTGAAAGATACGCCGGATACCAGTTTCCGCATTCCGGCCGGCATCAAACTGGTGCGCGTAAATCCGTACACTGGAAAACCATCTGCTCCCGGAGACAAAGCCGCCATTGTAGAGGCTTTGAAACCTGACTTTGAGTTTTATAACCGGCAGCGTGTAGTCGGGAACGATAATTCGGTGGTGGCCGGACCGGAAAACGAAAACAGCAGCCTGCAATTGGGAGGGGAATATTAATGCGCGCGGAGTTTTATAATTCGGTAATTGAAATTGAGCAATCATTGGCATTGCTGAGGAGGTATCTTTGACTACGATAATGCAGTATTGCGTCGTGAGGAGTTGAATGCACTGACGGCATCTGCTGATTTGTGGAATAATCCGGAAAATGCACAGAGTTTGATGAGTGAAAAGAATGTGCTGGAAGCAAAATTGGATCAATATGAAGATTATATAAAAACTTTATCCGACTATAAAGAGATGATAGAGTTTGCCGAGGCGGAAAACGATGAGGCTATGCTGAGTGAATTGATGAATAATCTGGTCAGTCTGCAACAAAAAGTTAAGCGAGCCGAGTTGGAATCTTTGCTTTCCGGAGAAGTTGATGGAAATGATACGTTTTTGGAAGTTCATGCCGGCAGCGGTGGAACCGAAGCTATGGATTGGGCTCAGATGTTGCTCAGAATGTATTTGCGTTGGGCAGAAACTCATCACTATAAAACCGAGTTGATTGAAGAAACCGAAGGTGATGTGGCTGGGATAAAATCTGCTACAGTTAAAATCAGCGGCAAAAATGCATACGGCTGGCTCAAGTCGGAGAGCGGAGTACATAGATTGGTGCGAATTTCTCCGTTTGACAGTGCGGCCAGACGGCATACGAGTTTTGCTTCAATCGGAGTTTATCCGGTGATTGATGATAATATTCAAATAGATATCAATCCGGCAGATTGCCGCATCGATACATATAGAGCTTCGGGAGCCGGCGGACAACATATCAATAAAACCGATTCGGCGGTGCGTATCACGCACATTCCGACTGGTATCGTTGTTTCAAGTCAGACGCAGCGTTCGCAATTTCAAAACAGAGATAATTGTTGGAAGATGCTGCGTGCTCGGCTTTATGAAATGGAAATGCAAAAAAAAGCCGATGCAGCGCAAGCAGTCAGAGATAATCAGGGAGATAACGGTTGGGGATATCAAATCCGTTCATACGTTTTGCAGCCGTATCGTTTGATTAAAGATTTGCGCACCGAAACGGAAACCGCAGATTGTAAAGCGGTTTTGGACGGGGATATTGATATATTCTTATCAGCGGCATTAGCTCAGAAAATAAAATCTGATGAAAATAACGAAGCGGTTTAAGTATGAAAAAAATTTCGACTCGCGCATATTTTTTCAAAAAAATGGTAGACTGGTTTTTGGTCGGTCTGTTCATTGTATTTTTGCTTTTAATGTGGACATTATATAAAGGACCGATTTCGGTGCCGTATTTAAAGCCGTATATTGTGCAAGCCTTAAACTATGACGAGAACGATTATAAAATTGAAATCGGCGATGTTAATATTGAGCTGGTTCGTTCGATTCAGCCGCTCAGGGTAACAGCTAACAATGTGGCTGTTACAAAAAAAGACGATACCATGAGTATTGAAGCACCGAAACTTTATCTGTCATTCAGTTTGCGGGCACTGTTAAAGGGAATTATTGCTCCGAGTGATGTTAATTTGATCAATCCGACAGCGTATATCAATGCCTCTTACGGAGTAGAGGATGAAGCGCCCAAAGAGGGAAATCGTAAAAAGTTGCAATTTTATGCAGAGCGTTTGCGGGAGTTTCTCGATCATTATAATTCCGATGATAAAATTTATTCTGAACGCTATGTGAACAATATTACAATCAGCGGCGGTGAATTTGAGTTCAATGAAGTTGATTATGGCAGAAAATGGGTGTTGTCAGATGTTAATTTTGAATTTAACCGCAAGTTGATAAATATGAATATCAATGCCAATGCATTGGTTAACATAAATGAAAAAATCGCATCGGTAGGTTTTGAAAGTGAATATCATGCGGCAAACGATGTGTTGGATCTGGAGATTTATTTTTCCGATTTGGTTATATCCGATCTTATGAGCACGTTTAATGAAACTACAGAAGATAATATATTTTCTATGATGTCCATAGAAGTACCTGTTAACGGTAAGGTTAGTACCTCGCTCAAATTGACTGATGTTTTGCAGCATCCGGAAGAAGCTGAGGATTATCTCAGCAGCGCAATTGAAAAAGTTATGTTTGAACTTGACGGCGGACATGGGTATATTTCTTTTAACGGCGATGAGAAGTATAACTATGAAATTGATGAGCTGCAATTGGAAGGTAAGGTTGTCGGCGGCATTGATGAAATTCATATATACAATGCCGAACTTAAAATGGGTGGGCAAAAAGCAGTTATAGATGTTGATATGAGCGGGCTGGAATCTTTCTATTTGGAAAAAACTTTAAGAGATACGGCAATGCGCTTGAAAATTGAAGTTGATAGGTTTCCGTTTGCTCAGTTATCGCGCTTTTGGCCGCGTTATTTGGCTGAACCGGCGTGGGAATGGTGCAAGGACGGACTTATCGGCGGTTATGTGCAGAAAGCTGATTTTGTGTTTGATTTTGGGTATCGGCGTAAATCGGAAGATTGGGGACTATTGTCCTTGCAGGGAAAAGCCGGACTTGATGATGTTGACCTATTTTATTTGGATGGTATGCCGGTTGTGCATCATGTTTATGGTACTGCACATTTTTCCGAGCGCAATATTTTAATCGATATCGATAAGGGTGTGAGTGACGGAGTTATAATTACCGGAGGTAAGGTAGATATTTATGATTTGGATAAATACAATAACTATATATCGATTAATTTGATCGGCAACTCGTCGGTGGCAGATGCTTTGCAGCTTATAGATAATCCACCTCTCGAATTTACTTCGGAAATGGGCTTAGAACCGGGCTCAATTAAAGGTAATGTTGATGTTAAGCTGAGTTTGGATTTTGAACTGAAACAGGATTTGGATACTAAAGATATCAAAGTTAAGGTAATTGCTGATTTGCATGATATCACTTTAGATAAATTAATTCCTCCTCACACCATAACTTCGGATAAAATGAAACTCAATGTCGATTCTTCAGGTTGGAGTTTGAGCGGTAACGGTAAATTTGATGATATACCGGTAACGTTGGCAGTGGATGAAAAGTTTGCCGAGAAAAAATATAAAAGCCGCAGTCATATCGCTTTTACACTTGATGAAAAAGCAAAATCTAGTCTGGGATTTGATTTTAAGATATTGAAAGAGCCGAATTTGCAAGGAGAGACTCAAGTTAAGGCTGATGTGATTGTTTATGAAAACGGGCTGATCGATATTAATATAACAGCAGATTTGCGGCAAAATAAGTTGGAATATGCATATTTCGGCTTAACCAAAGAAGTGGGAGAACCGGCTGAGATTAAGGCAAAAGTTAAAGTTAATAAAGATAAAGTTACAGCTGTTTCCGATATGAACTTGGTAAAGTCGGGATTTGCAGTCAGCGGAAATATTGATATGTATGCTGACGGTCGGGTTAAAACGATTAATATTGCAAAAATTAACAGCCCGCGTACTTCGGCGCATGCAAAAATCAGTCTGACAGACAGTGAGAGTCCGAGCTTCTATATAAATGTTGCCGGTGAAAGTTATGATTTGCGACCGTTATTTGATAAAATAAACGATAAAACTAATGTAGATGATAAAATCTCGGTACAAGAAAATGAAGATGACGGTTTGGAAAAAGTCAATAATACCGATGTATCAATTTCGGTGGGGCGTTTATGGACTAATGACGATACACCGATCTTAAATTTTACCGGCAATGCAAAATTGCGCCGCGGTATTGGTGTTGATGAGTTAAGCATGGCCGGCAATTTCGGAATTGACAAGTCGATTAAGTTTAATCTGAGCTATTTACCGCGAGCCGATAAAGAACATTTTCTCACGGTTGAAAGTAATAATGCCGGCGGCACTTTAAAGGTGTTGCGTTTATATGACAATATGGTGGGAGGCACGTTGAAAATAGAGGCAAGACGAGCAGCGGATAAAAAGTTTATCGGTCATGCCATGGTGCGTGATTTCAGTATTCAAAATGCTCCGGTTATGGCTAAAATTCTTTCGGTGGCATCATTTACCGGTATGTTGGATTTGTTGAAAGGTGATGGTTTGACTTTTACTCATTTCAGCGCACCGTTTGAATATCATTATAAGATTTTGAAACTTAAGCATGCCAAAGCCGAAGGTAATGTCGTAGGTTTGACCAGTATTGGACAATATAATCGAGCAACCGACGAAGTGAAATTACACGGGGTGATTGCTCCGGCCTACAGTTTGAACCGTTTTTTGGGTAAAATTCCGGTGGTGGGTAATTTGCTGGCCAGTAAAGACGGTACCATATTTGCCGCTGATTATAAAGCAGAAGGTTCGACTGATAATGTAAGTGTTGATGTCAATTCATTATCAATTCTCAGCCCTAATTCTATGAAAGAATGGTATAATAGGAATTTTGGAGATGAAGATGATGAATTATAAAAGAATAAGTGTCGATTTTCATGGCGTAATTACGAAAGAACCGGAGTTCTTCAGAAATTTGATGCAACTATGGCGCAGAGCAGGTTGGGAGATATATATAGTAAGCGGAGGTCCGCGTGAATATATTGAAAGATTTTTGAATGAACACAATATTGTTTATGATAAGTTGTGGTGTATTTTTGATTATTTTAACGCACAAGATAAAGTGGAGATTGCAGCAGACGGTTCATTTCATGTTGAGGATGAGTTATGGAATGCGGCAAAAGCCAAATTTTGTGCGTGTCAGCAAATCGGATTGCATATTGACGACAGCAAAGTTTACGGCAAGTATTTTACGACACCATATGTGCGTTATGATAATATAAATCGTCATTTTGAAATCGGCGGAGCAGTGTTCAAAGTCGAATTGGGAGCCGCTCAGGTGGCAAAAATATTACAAGTAATCGGTAAAAATTAGAACTTGCTTTTATCTATTTCCTTAAAATAGGCAACGGTTGCTTCGGCAAGTTTTGATGCGGCTTCAGTGTCGCAGGCAATAATACCGTGTGGATGTTCTTGTAAAACACTTACCGGCCAGACGTGAGTGATTCCGCTTTCTGCTGCATGTTTAACCGCATCGGCTTTTTCCGTTCCGGCAGCCATAATCATCACTTCTTCGGCATCCATCATGGTTGATATTCCGATAGTAAGTACCAACGGCGGAACCTTTGAAATATCGTTTTCAAAAAAACGAGAATTAGCTTTGATGGTACTCGGAGCCAGCATTTTGGCGCGCGTACGCGAGCATAACGAGGAATAAGGTTCATTGAACGCAATATGTCCGTCAACTCCGACATCCTCAGCGCCGGATTCATGGAACTGCTCGAGACCAACGACA
>CACWUA010000044.1 GCA_902763905.1 uncultured Pseudomonadota bacterium
CGCTCGCTTTGCCGCAAGGCAAATGCGTCAAGCGATCTACAAATTATTTAAGAAGCGGAAGATGCCCTGACGATTCCTGCCGGAATCGAGGCATGACGTTATATATCGCCGCGAGGGATTTTTTTATTTAAATGTAACTACCACGATTTCCGGACGATTATTAAAGCGTAACGGTAATATACTGGTTCCCAAGCCGGAAGATACTATCAGCGGTTTACCATACTCCTCAAACAGACCATATGTATATTTTCTGCCGCTGTCGGTATTTATTACCAACGCACCCCAAAGCGGTAAAACAATCTGCCCGCCGTGCGTGTGTCCGGCAAAAGCTATATCAGCTTCACCTTTAAGACTAGGGAAAACATCGGGAGAATGAGTAACAAAAATCAGCGGTGGTTTGGTATTTTTCAAGGCTTTGGCTAAATCCGGTTTATCCGTGTCATAGTCACTCACTCCGGCAATATAAACTTCTTTACCCTGTGAATTTATTTTGGTACTGCTGTTATCCAATACAGGAATTGCAGCACTTTCCAAAGCCGTCTTTACTTCTGCTTTGCCATAATAGGCATCATGATTGCCGAGTACCGCAACTTTCGGAGCTTTAATTTCTTGCAATTTGGCAGCAATTTCTGACGGAAGCATAGTTGATTTTAGGCTGTGACGATTAACATAATCGCCGCCCAAAATAACCAAATCGGCATTTTGTTTGTTAATCGTGTCTATAATTTTTTGCAAGCGCAATTTTTCCCAACCGTATGGCGCAATATGAAAATCGGTTGCAAACACAATTTTTAGGCCGGACAGCTGCGGATTTTTCAAATCATAGATACTTACTTTCAGCGAATATGGCTCAATGATAAGTGCATCAATAATCAAAATGCCGCCGATTATCAAGATATATTTCCACCATTTCATAAAATCATATCCATTATAAAATTACCACGTACTTTTTATTATACCACTTGAGTTGTTTAAATAGATTTAATAGAATAGCAATCAAAGGAATATAACATGACAGATAAACGATATACGGCCGTTTTCATTGAGTATGGCTACAAGTTTTGTTATAAGGGTATTGCTTTTATTGTAAAAATACACTATAATCGCGCAAAATTAAATCTTAAACCATTGGAAATATAAGATATGGAAAAAATTAAATGTCCGTCTGACATACTCTACGAAAAAGAATGGCGCTCCGCATACGGCAACCGTTGTAATGCCATTTTTTTAAGTGATGTTATGAACGATCATGAATCAATGCGTAAATTATTTCATTCTAACGGCGATACACATAGTATGTCTCCATTGGTCGGCATTTTTTATGATTATTATAAAGACCACGACAAGGAAAAAATGCTGGACCGAGTAAAAGAGGCAACAACCGATAGCAGCGGTCATCATTATTTCGGTATGCCTTTCTCCGTTGAGGAATATAAAGGAAAACGCCTCCTGAAAGATTGGAGTTGTCTACACTCTTTCTACAGCGGAAACGATGAATCTCCGTGGGCCTATTTAAAAAATTATGAAGAAAGAGCAACCGTAAACATAACAGATGAATTCAGCTCAAGGCAAAGTATTTATTACCATAATAAGAGTGTTGCCGAAGTCTTAAAAGATACGGTTGAAAAAACAACGTTTTTAGAAAAACAAATAGAAGAACCGACTAACAATAAACCGTTGGATTTATTGTTGCAAAACCTACAAAATAATCGTGATGAAAAGCTTCATATACCAACGTATGCCAAAGCCTTAAGACTGATAAATGATGATTTGACTCAGGCTTTTGACGGTAAAACTGAACCGCTCAATGCTGATGCCTATGTGCCGGTAATCATCATGCTTGATGAAATGTCGGCGGACGTTTTCAATCAAATAGACTATAAGCAACAGCGCACATTTCATAAATCCGATTTAGGTCAGGAAATGCTACGTTTTTCGTATTTAACCACCCAAAATATGTTTAAAAAAGGTAACTCATACAACGGCTTTTCTGCAGATGCTATGAACGCTTGGCTGTCCGATATAAAAAATACCGATTTATGGCAGGTAGCGCAACGCAAAATCACGGAGGCAATTGTTGAAAGATGGGCGCATCGGGTTAAAGTCGGCAGTCTCTTAAATAATCGGATGATGGAACTGGCAACAATTAAGCCAAAGCCCAAAGAAGCAATGTATGCCGATTATTGGCAAGAAGACATGAAACGCTCAACATATATGAACTTATACGTTAAGCCGCAAAATATTCGATAGCCGCACAAGAGGTAGTTAAATGACAGATAAACGATACACGGCCGTGTTGGCAACTATGTTTGATTCGGCAGCCGATGCCACGCTGGACTATGCGGTCACGCGCCACAACATTCATAAAATGGTGTTTTTGCTCTCGCTGATTGCCGGTATCGGGCAAGTGGCTATCGGCGCGTTTATCGGCATTGAATGCACATTTAAGGCCTTGCCTTATGTGGCGCTTCACGGCATATTGATTCTGCTCGGCTACATTTGCTTTTTGAAGGCGTTGAAATACACGCCGATTGCGCTGATTGGCTTGGTGCAAAGCAGTGAGCTGTTCTTTACCGCCATTATTGACTGTATGCTCGGCTATTTAACGCTTTCGGCACGTTTTTTGGCGTTATTGAGCCTATTTGTGTTTGCCATCGCGCTGTTTTATATTAACTGTATCAAAAACGAAAATACTTCGGTTAAAGAGGTCAAGCCCATCGGGATTGCGCTGACACTCGGCACAATGTTCTTGTATGTGGTGGCAACTTATCTGATTAAGATATCGGCGGCGTATGGGGCAAGCGAAATCACGCTAAATCTCGGCTATTATGTGGCGGCGTTGCCGTATTTCGGCTACCTTGCCCTCAAAGGCAAAGATGATGATAAAAAAGACACTTCCAACCCGCGCTGGTATAACGGCTTTTATTTTCTGGCCTTTGCTATCGGCATTTTGGAAACCGTATTTTATGTGTTGGAAACGTTCAGCTTTATCAACGACACGCCGACCATCGTGATTGCCATCAAGCAAATGGGGATTTTCGTGATGTTCTTCCTCTCGGTGCTGTTTAAAACGGATAAATTCACACCGCAAAAGCTGATTGCGCTTATCTTAGGCTTTATCGCCATTACGGGGCTGTATTTTAATTAAACGAAGCGTCATCCCTCGATTTTGCACTGCAAAATCGTCAAGGGATCTTCAAATTATTTATTTGACATACATTAACAGATATAATACCTTGAAAATATGAAAAATATGTATGTTTATATAATGACAAATGCAAATAACACTACATTGTACGTTGGTGTAACGAATGATATAGTGCGTCGCATTTGGGAGCATAAAAATGATATACATAAAGGTTTTACCTGCGAATATAATTTGCATAAGTTAGTTTATTTTGAAGTTTACGAAGATGAAGTAACGGCTATTGAACGGGAAAAATATCTTAAAAAATGCTATAAAAAAACCAAGATAAAACTCATTACTGAGCAGAATCCGCAGTGGAACGATTTATATGATGAAATAACTCCAATTTAATTTGAAGATCGCTTGACGCATTTGCCTGACGGCAAAGCGAGCGATGACATTTATTTTGTCCTCGGCTTTATTGCTATTACGGGGCTGTATTTTAATTAAACGAAGCGTCATCCCTCGATTTTGCACTGCAAAATCGTCAAGGGATCTTCAAATCATAAAAAAAGCGGAAGATGCCCTGACGATTCCTGTCGGAATCGAGGCATGACTTTCTTTTTTCAACCTGTATTTTAATTAAACGAAGCGTCATTCCTCCGAACCGTAAGCCATCTTATTACCGTCATCCCTCGATTTTGCACCGCAAAATCGTCAAGGGATCTATTATAAAAAAGCGGAAGATGCCCTGACGATTCCTGTCGGAAGCGAGGCATGACTTTCTTTTTTTCGACCTGTATTTTAATTAAAATTCACATAGCCAAAAATTTATTCTTGACAAAACTTGCGAAAAGTGTTATTTTCAACGTAGAAATTGAATTATATTAGTTTATTATTAGAACCTCGTGAAAAGGCACGAGTAATTAGAGGCTTATGGTTATTGATCAAACGACACTTTTGTTAGTAGTAATCCTTATGGGAATTGCTGCATTGGTATTGATTGCAGCTCTTTCTATGACATCAGTTAAATGGTAAGTGCGTATGAAAGCTTTTTTAAATTGTTTTCGGAACGGTTATGTGTTGGTGCTCTTAGTAGCAACATTAGCTCTGAATTACGAGTTCTACCATGTTACTCCGATGCTTACGGCTTGGTGGCAACAAGCACTTGCCATTCTTGCAGTGTTGGTATTGGAAGACCTGTTAGCTTTCGTTATCAGTTGGCGTATTATCTTAATATGGAAAAGAAGTTCCAATACTTATGATACCAGAATAATAGGTATCGCAGTGACGTTTTACGCTTGCTACATTGGAGCAGGCATTTTCCTAGGGATTTATGCTTGGATGATAAATCCTTGGCTGTTTGTAGCAACTGTAGCTTTTGTATTCGTCTTCGGACTTATCGGCTTTTGCATTGTCAATGCACCATATAACACCATGAGAAAGTTTGACAACTTTATGGGATAACCTTTGACAATAACCCCTCACAGTTTAACCGCTGTGAGGGGCGGTGTTTTTAAAACAAAAAAAGTGCCCTGACGATACTGTTGTACATAATACTATAGTCATCGCTCGTTTGGCACACTTCATCCGTCATCTTAGCACGTCCTTCATATAAAATAAGCTGTTGTTCTTTTTTATGTATTTTCAGTAATAAGCTCTTGACTTGTTTATATGAGGTTATATATTTAACCAATATTGTCTTATTATTAATTATATTTTTAAAACTTATTTTTATGGAAGTACAAGGTATTTTGAACGAGCAGAACATTCTTGTAAAACCCGGAATGTTCAATTTGACGGACGGGAGAAACGTCAGTCAGCTTAGTGAGAATGACCGCCGCTGCGTGCGTGCCGTTATCTCCTTCGTTGATGAGGAACGTCATTGTGCTATCGGTTTGTGTACGGTATGTATAATGTTGCCTTTTTCGTTTAGCTGCCTGAGCTTGGCAACGGAAGATATTCTGTCCGGACGCAAGGCAACCAAGATCTTGTTAGAAGAAGCTGTCAAACAGGGCATCGAACTGCCGGCTGCCGAATTCTGTACTGCTTATGACAAAGACGGTGTTCAAGCCGGAGAAGCTTTTTTAGCTTCTGCGTACGAGCTGAAAAAAATGTCGTTAAGGGCTTTGAAGTCAGCATGGAAGAAAATCGGTTTTAACAACTGTGTCGGTAGTCTATGGAGTTCATCGATTTCTCAGGATTGTTCGGTGTGGATGCAGAATGTCGGTGCTGTTATGCCCAGCAGTTGGCAGATTCAGTATCGTACTTTCGGAGTGATGCCTGCGATTGAAATTCCTTTATAAATTAAAAGGGAAGCTTGATAACGGCTTCCCTTTTAATTTATGCGCTTGTTGAAAAACCACGAGGCGAAGCTCATGGTGCATATACCGATGATAAGCAGCGGCCATATGTTTGCCCAAACCGTAAGACCGTCGATATCCTTTAAAAATAGACCGCGTGCCAGCCGGAAAAAGTAAGTAAGCGGATTAAAAATACTGAATTTTTGTAATATCATCGGCATATTTTCAATCGGAGTAATAAAGCCGGAGAGCAAGAATGTCGGTGCTAAAAAGGCAAATACACCGAATATGGCCTGTTGCTGAGTGTTGCAAATTGTCGAGATAAACAAACCTATGCCGGATATAGAAAACAAAAACACCAATACACAACCATAAATCAGCAGATATCCGCTTTCTGCCGGAATATGAAATATGAAATGTCCGGCAATCAGCATAATCGTAAAATCTATATAAGTTACTGCAATTGCCGGAATGGTTTTGCCAATGAGAATCTGAAATGGGGTAAGCGGTGATACCAATACTTGATCAAAAGTGCCGAGTTCTTTTTCCTGCGCTACAGAAAGTGCGGTTATAGCTAACATCATAACCGTAACCAACACTCCCATAAAAGATATAACGATATACCATTGATAATTCAGATTTGGATTATACCAATTACGCACTCGTATCTTAATGGGGATTTGCGGAAAGGTTACGCCGTTTATTTCATATTGAAACGCTGCAAAAATTTGAGTTAAATAGCTGCTGACAACCTGTGCCGTATTCGATTTACGGCCATCTAAAATAAGCTGTACCGTTGGGGATTCTTCCAAATAAGTCTTCTTGGCAAAATCTTCGGGTATGGTTAAAGCAACAAAAGCTTGCTCCGTATCTATTTTATTTTGTAAGTCGTGAGGATTGTCTACAAAATACAGGTGCTTTACATAAGGAGTATTGGCAATTTTATCAGTGAGAGCACGCGATATCGGAGAATTATCTTTATCATAAATCACCATCGCAATACTGTTTACTTCAAAAGTTGCCGCAAAAGCAAACACTGTCAGCATCAACAATGGCGGGAGCAATATCATTGCACGGTTTTTCGGATCTGACCAGATTATCTGAAATTCCTTGATTATAAGAGCCCAAATTGCATTAAATTTTGCGATAATATTCGTCATTATTCCAACCTTTCTTTGGTTACACCGTACAAAAGTGCAAACATGGCTATCCCGAATATGAATAAATTAAAACTTTCCCGAAAAATTATATCCCATATATTACCGGCCATAAATAAGTTTTTTATAATGGGTACAAAATGAGTTGCCGGAATAATGTTGGTGGCAATTTGGATAAGCGGTGGCATAGAGGAAATTTCAAATAATCCGCCGGAAAGGATAACTGCCGGTAAAAAGCCGAACATAGCGGCAGCCACCGAGGCTAAAAATTGATTGCGCGTCAACGTGGAAATTAAGCATCCCATACCGATTGATACAAACAGAAACAGACTTGAAGTAACAAAATAAACCAAAAGCGAACCGCGAAACGGTACTCCGAATATTACAACACTTAAAAAAGTGCAGAATGAAGCAGAAAGTATAGCCAGACAATAATAAGATATATATTTTGATAAGATAATCTGCAGTTTTGTTGCTTTGGTGGTGAGTAACGATTCCATGGTGCCGCGTTCCCATTCGCGGGCAATTACCAGTGCGGTCAGCAACATGCCGATAAGCGTCATAATAATGGCAATTGAATTGGGCAAAATAAAGTAACGGCTTTTCAATTCGGGGTTATACCACGATATTTGTTCTATTTGAATACCGACCGATTTTTGATAACCGTATGCTTCCATTAAAATTTTTTGAGCTGTAGCCATAATTCCCTGAACGTACGCGGCCGTAAACAAGGCAATATTCGGATCGGAAGCATCGGATATTACTTGCACCGTCGCCGATTGTTCGCCGATAAATGCTTTAGCAAAATCATTGGGCAGAACCACCAAAGCTCGAATATCGCCTCTTGTTAATGCTTCTTGTGCTGTTTTGCGGTTGTCATAGCGACGTATGGTCAGAAATCGCGAACCGTCAAAAGACGAAATAATATCATTAACCTGTCCGCGATTACCCTCTATTACCAATCCGGTTTCAATGGAGTTGTTATCCAGATTGATAGCTGTAGCAAAAATCGTTATTAATATAAAAGGTAAAATGAAAGCAGTTAAAATACTGCTGGGATCACGGATGATTTGCAAAAATTCTTTATAAACCAACGCTTTTAATATTCGCATTATGCAGCCTCCGTTTTATACTCGTTTATCAGGCGGATAAAAGCTTCTTCCATGGTTTCTCCATGATTTTTAAGCTCGTCCGGAGTACCGATTTTGATAGTCTGCCCCTGATAAATAAGGGCAATGCGATCGCAATATTCAGCCTCATCCATAAAATGCGTTGTTACCATTACGGTTACACCTTTTTCCACCATAGAATTAATATGGTTCCAAAACTCGCGGCGTGTCAACGGATCTACTCCCGAAGTTGGTTCATCTAAAAATAAAATCGGCGGATTATGCATAATGGCACAGGCTAAGGCCAGACGCTGCTTAAATCCAAGCGGTAAATCACCTGCCGGTTGCCGCAGATAAGGTTTGAGCTCAAATTCAACAATCATTTGTTTGATGCGATTATCGCGCTCTTTGCCCCTAAGTCCGTAAATTCCGGAAAAAAAACGCAAATTTTGCATAACCGAAAGAGTAGAAAACAAAGAAAATTTTTGCGCCATATAGCCCAAGTAGGAACGAGCCGAAGCAGCATTTTTAATCATATCCGTGTCTAAGATAAACCCATATCCCGATGATGGTTTGATCAATCCGCACAGCATTTTGAAGGTAGTTGATTTTCCGGCTCCGTTTGGACCAAGCAGTCCAAAAATTTCACCCCGTTTGATGTTAAATGAAATATTTTTGGCTGCTGTAAAATTGCCGTACATTTTAGTCAGTTTTTCGGCGCGGATGACCGTATCGGGGATGTCAGTCAGCTCGATTCTTTTAGCAATCCGCGATGGGCGCATCGGAGCACCGCCCAAAATGTCGATTACGGCATCTTCAAAACGCGGTGCAATTGCTTCAAGTGGAAATTTAATAAGCGAAATATCCGAATTTTGCTTAAGGAGCAGACGTACGTGACTACCTGAAATAACTGCATCGGTAAGCGGTAAATTGCTTTTCATCAGTTGACGTATTAAGCAACGGGGATTGATGCTTGAATCTTTGGTTTGAAAAACGCGATTGCTTATTTTAGCCGTCAAATCTTGAGGTCTGCCGTTAAAAATCAATTTTCCGCCGTTTAAGAGTAGGACTCTGTCAAAATTTTCCGCCTCATCAAGATATGAAGTTGACCATAGGACGGTGATGCCGTCATCGCGCAAACTGTATACCATTTTCATCAATTCGCGGCGTGAAATCGGATCAACTCCGACACTCGGTTCATCAAGCAACAAAAAATGCGGATTACCCAATAAAGTACAAGCTAATCCCGATTTTTGTTTCATGCCGCCGGAAAGCTGACCGGCCAAACGTTTGATAAAAGGGGTAAGTCCGGTAAATTGTAATAGCCGCGTAAATTGTTTGTGTCGTTCTTTAGCAGATAATTCTTTGAGATCGGCATAGAGGTTCATATTCTCGGCTATGCTTAAATCCTCATATAGTCCGAATTTTTGCGGCATATATCCGATAAGCCGGTGCAAAGATTGTGTTTGCTCGGTCGGGTTCAAGCCTAATACCGAAATATTACCTTCGGTTGGAACAAGTAACCCCAAAAGTAACCTGATAAGTGTGGTTTTACCGGAGCCGTCCGGTCCGATTAAACCAATGACTTCGCCTTGCGGCAGAGTCAAGTTTAAATTATCAATCGCGGTAATATCCGGATTTTTGAAAATTTTGCTTAAGTGTTTTATTTCAACAACGTTATTCATTATTGCGCCAATTTTATCGTTACCGGCATTCCCTGTTTCAAATAATCATCGGCATCGTCTATTACTATTCTGAGTCTATATACCAAATCGGTACGCAGACTTGCTGTCTCGATGCTTTTTGGGGTAAATTCGGCGGTGGAAGAAATAAACCCGATATGACCGTTGTAAATCTTGGTATCAGAGTCGGTATATATTTTTACCGGCGAGCCGATTTTGACTTTACCCAGTTCGGTTTCTTTGATATAAGCACGTACCCACATTTTATCGTTCAGCAAAATAGTATAAACCGGTACTCCGGCAGATATCATAGTTCCTGGTTCTAAAATACGAATCAGCACTATACCGTCGGCCGGAGCAGTTAAGGTTGCGTCATTTAAGGCTGTTTGAGTTACATCCGCACTTGATTTGGCATATTCCAGATCGGCAGCTGCGATTTCTTGTGCGGCCTGAGCATTATCACAGTCTTGCTTAGAAGCATTTTGGGTTTTGCAAAGTGCCTGTTTTCGACTATTAATGCGTTTGGCATTTTCGAGAGATGCAACAGCCTGAGCAACTTTAGCTGTTGCCTGATTTTGAGCATTAATGAAAGTGTCGTCATCAAGGGTAGCTAATACATCCCCTTTATGCACGATATCGCCTTCTTCAAAATTCATGGTTTCCAAGCGACCGCCGACACGGAAAGCGGTGTTGACTTGCCGAATATCAATATTGCCGTATAAAGTGAGCGGTTGTTCTGTTTGTGGCCGATTGTAGTAATATATTCCGCCGAATGTCAGCAAAACAACAAGCAAGAAAAACAGCTTTTTCATCATATTCTCCTTAGGTTGTGACTTATATGTTTAATCTATCCGCTTCAAAAGTAAAAGCAAGCAGAAAGTACGGTTATTATACTTGATTTTTGTATAAAATCATCGTATAATGATATTGCTAAACCTAGGGATTATGTTTTAAGAATATAAATATTGATTATTTTTTCTTATTAAAAGCATAGTTCAACTTGTACGACGCTAGAGTGCTTGAACATTTATTTCTTTGAGTTTATAAGCGACTTGAATTGAGATAAATCGGATACATTCGGTGCGGTTGGATTTCTTTTTTGAAGTTCATTTATGTACGAGCCCTAGGTTTTTGATAAGAATGTTTTACAACGTAGCCGGTTAGGCTTGTTTCTATCGATATTTAAAATGTGATTATTGCTTTCAAATCTCATCGTTAAGAGAAAGATGAGAGAACCGTTTTACGGAGTGCGATTTTATCGTGTGTGTGAAGTTTCAGGGCTTGCTTTTTGGGGTGAGTTTTGAGTAGCGCATAGTCAGTAATATGAGTGTTTTGAATATACGGAACAAGTAATCCCGGTGAGTTAAAATAATAGAGTATGAAGAAGAATATCATCATTACTCTTATTTCGGTGGTTGTTCTTTTTATCGCACTGCCTTTCAAGGTGGCATTAGCCATCGTGATAGGTAGCTTGCTTTTCAGTGCTTTTTTTGCACTGCTTTATGCAGTATCAAGGAAAGCCGACGAGGAGTTGGCAAAGATCGAGGAGAGCAACCCAGAGCTGGCGAAGAAGATTCGCCTTCAGATGATGGAGGACGAACTTCGACGCAATCAGATGACAGGTATTTTTTAATACCGTCATCTGAGCCGCACCCCGCAATTTGTTGAGAAGTCATCAAGTTGCGGGGTGTTTCGTTTTAAAAATATAAAATCCGGTATTTTTAGCTTGATTTTTTGTCAAAAGTATTTTATATTCGCCTCAGAAAACGAATTATTTCAAAAAAAATTATGAGAAAAAAAGAAATGGCGCTTCCGCTGCTGTTTTCGGTCGTGGCGTTTGTGCATTGTGTTCTTTGCTTGCTTTCGGTAAGCGGAGGATGGTTCTCTCCCCATGATAACACTGTCGACTTCGGCAGTATGCTGGTTACGGCATTTTGTGCGGTGCTGATGACGGCGTATCCTTATCATATGTTGCGACCGCATGGTCTTAATATTGTGGAGTATGCCCTGTCAAAGTCGATTGTATTCGGCTGTTGTGCCTTGCCGTTTTTAGCGCTGATGGCGTATATCTATCAGACCTATGGCGACGGTTGGCGACCGGTGGTGGTTGAGAATGTGTGGTCATTTTCTATGGCCTATGTAATGTGTTGCTGGGGATTTATGATATTCTTGGTGACAACCTCTTACGACTTGCGCAGGCAAGAACGAAATATTTAGTATTATTATAAAACCAAAAAACTATGAATATGAAAAAAATCTTACTGGCTGTAGCAGTAGTAGTTGTATCGGTAATTGTTGCCGCGTTTTTTTCAGTGAAAATTGCCGCTGCAATCCTTTTTATTGCCATGCTGATGGGCATGTTTCTTATCGCTGCGATAATTAACATTAATACATGGTTGGAAGTCGAAAAGAAGGATCCGGAGCTGGCAAAAAAAATGCTGATGGAGACATTGATAAACAGCAACTTCTATAAGGCATTGTATTAATCTTCTGGTATGTACCGCATTTCGTTCCTCAAAAGACGTTATGCGGTTTTTTTGTGTTTAAAACCCATCGGTTACTTTTGACTTTTGTTGATGATAACTATATACTTCCGCAACAGGAGAAGAAATGAAAGAAGTTAAAGATTTATCACGTAAAGAAGCTGAGACAGAATTGGCTTTATTGGCACAAAAAATAGCCGCTGCCGACACTGCGTATTATCAAAATGATGCGCCGGATTTAACCGATGCCGAATATGATGCACTTAAACATCGCAACACGGCGATTGAGGTAAAGTTTCCGGATTTGGTGCGTATTGACAGCCCTTCCAAGCGTATAGGAGCGGCAGTACAGAGTAAGTTTAATAAAATCGAACACAAGTTTCCGATGCTTTCACTGGGAGATGTTTTTTCAATTGCCGAAGTAGCAGATTTTGTAATGAGTGTAAAACGTTTTTTGAACGTGGCAGGTGAGGCTATAGATTTTATGGCAGAGCCGAAAATTGATGGGCTTTCGTTTGCTGCAAGATATGAAAATGGAGTCTTTATCTCGGGTGCTACGCGCGGCGATGGTATGGTCGGCGAGGATATCACTGAAAACCTGAAAACACTTAAGCAATTGCCACTGCAATTGCCACAAGGTGTACCGGAAGTATTAGAAGTCCGCGGTGAAGTTTATATGGCAAAACGTGATTTTTTGGCGCTCAACGAGCGAAATGCGGCTGAAAGAAAAAAGTTGTTTGCCAATCCGCGTAATGCAGCCGCCGGCTCGCTCCGCCAGCTTAATCCGCGAATTACGGCCGAGCGTAAATTGAGCTTGTGGGCATATACTTGGGGTGAAGTTTCCGAGCGGCAATGGTCAACGCAAGCTGAGTTTTTCAATAAGCTGGAAGAGTGGGGATTTCCCGTAAATCCGCTTAATAATATATGTCATACCCTAAATGATATAGAACAGAACTTTAGGCATATTATGGAAATCAGAGCCGATTTACCATACGATATTGAATCGACTCGGCTTTTTGACACGTACGCCGCGGTGGGCGATTGCACATAAATTTCCGGCAGAGCAGGCGTTGACACGGATTAATGATATTCGTATTCAGGTGGGACGTACCGGAGCGCTGACACCGGTGGCCGATTTGGAACCGATTAATGTGGGCGGTGTTTTGGTTTCGCATGCTACGTTGCATAATGAAGATGAAATCAAGCGCAAAGATATCCGTATCGGTGATATGGCGGTGGTACAGCGTGCCGGAGATGTTATACCGCAAGTGGTGGAAATAAAACCGGATAAACGGCCGGCGGATTCTAAGCCTTTTGAGTTTCCAACGATTTGTCCCGAATGCGGCGCACATGCCATAAGAGAAGAAAATGAAGCAATCAGGCGATGCACCGGAGGACTGACTTGTCCGGCTCAGGCTAAAGAACGTTTGAAACATTTTGTCAGTAAAGATGCGTTTGATATAATCGGCTTGGGTGACAAAGTAATCGAAGCATTTTATGATGATGGGATTATCAAACATCCGGCGGATATTTTCACGTTGGAAGAGCGTAACGGCAGTGAAAATGATGATTTATTTACGTACGGAAATGAAGGGTTACATTTGGAGCGTCGTGTAGGTTGGGGAAAACTTTCAGTAAATAACCTGTTTAAGGCTATAAGAGCGCGCCGTATTGTTTCTTTGCCGCGTTTTATTTATGCACTCGGTATTCCGCAGGTAGGGAGCGCAACCGCACTCTTGTTGGCGCAGAACTATGGAACTTTTGATGCACTGCAGCATGATATGATGCTGCGTGAGACTGCTAAATTAGTGGCAATTGACGGTATCGGTGGCGAAATGGGTAATGATATTGTGGAATTTTTCAACGAGCAACACAATATAAATGAAATCGATAAATTGCGGCAATATATAGAAGTTGAAAATTATGTTGACGAGCGACGAAATGACTCTGCTTTGAGCGGTAAAACTTTGGTGTTTACAGGTACTCTTGAAAAAATGACTCGTGCTGAGGCAAAAGCTTTGGCTCAGAAGTTAGGAGCTAAAGTGGCTGGTTCGGTGTCGGCGCATACCGATTATGTGGTGGTGGGAGTAGATGCCGGCAGTAAGGCTAAAAAAGCTGCGGAATTGGGGATAAAAACGCTGAGTGAGACTGAATTTATCGCAATTACCGAATTATAAAATTAAATAATTGTGCAACAAAAAAAAAGCAGAAGAACGATTTTCTTCTGCTTTTTGATGAGTTATTGCAAATTATTTTTTGCTGTTAACAACATTCTGTAAAGCTTTGCCAGCCTTGAATTTAGCAACTCTGCGAGCCGGAACCTTAACTGTCTG
>CACWUA010000045.1:0-803 GCA_902763905.1 uncultured Pseudomonadota bacterium
TTGCCATCCTCCGTTTGAATTATTGTCTTCCCTAAATTCATCAAAGAGGAATTCTATTTCACTTATGAATTCTGTTTCCGTATTAGGGTCACTGTAATAGTTGAATTTAGACATCCTAACTTCTCTCTCCACTCCACCGAATTCCTTTGTTTTAAGATAGACGAGAGAGCCGTCATGCCTTCCACCGTTTTTCTCTATCCATTCATCGCAATGCTTTTTGAATTCCGTTTCTGTACAGTTCAGGACAAATCCCATAGGGATATGCAAATCTGTTTCAGGCTGTGATGCCGCATTGTCGAGGAGCGTATAAGCGATGTTAATATTTTCATTCATAGCCTCTTTCATTTTTTCCTCTTTGCTCTTGCACGAGCTGAAGAATAAAGTAAAAATTGCCATTACAATTGTGAGAATCTGTTTCATATTTTATTCGTTTTTAATTTACATGCACTTCCGGTTCACCACTAGCCACTCCAATCGTCGAAATGCCTGCGCATTATGCGCCAACACTCATGTTGGAGTTTGGCTCTATTAAACTTCAAATTGTACCTACCCCCGTTTGAGGGTAATTACCTTTGATGGTCTTAGCTTTCTAACAAATCATTGCGCAGAGTTTTTAATGCAGACGGAATTGTGATGGAAATCAGAAAGAATTATCCCTAACTTCATTCCGAAGCTCATCCTCTTTCTTCTGTTGTTTTATCTCTTCCTTTGTAGGTTCATGCTTCTTCTTAGGAAAAGAAAAGTTGTAAATATCTATTTCATATTTGTATTCATACTCTTTTCTTTTAAGGTATACAAGGATA
>CACWUA010000045.1:828-9613 GCA_902763905.1 uncultured Pseudomonadota bacterium
AGACTTCCTTCAATTTCAACGGCTTTTTATAACGTTTTGTGAATTGTTCTATAATAGCATAGCAGTCGTGTATCATATCATCGAGATGGGAAGCGTCTTTCTCATATGATTCTAATGTGACCTTAAAAAGCTCGTTTTCTTCAAAATGAGCAGTTATAACCCTAAGTTCCCTTAATCCATTCTGCTGTTCAAAAATAAAACACTTATGAAAATCCATTTTGTAGTAATCCCAGCCCTTTTCATTGACATGCTCCTTTTCACCGCCGAATGCCTTAGATTCCATTACCTCCTGTTTAGTCATCCCAAATCTTGTGTCCCCCCAAGCAATTAATGCCAATGAATCCGTGACAGCGTTCACCTTTGCGATGCTGTCTTTTCGCAGACTGTCCGCTTTTTCATTTTTGACAATCTCCTTTTTAGCATTTCCACCACATGATACCATGAAAATTGTGATGGTGAAAAACAGAGTATTCCTCATACCAATCTTCTTAAATTTGAGGAAGTCGGTAAGTCGTTGTTTTACAATCTTTTGCATAACAATGTAATTTAGAAGTTTTTCATTTTAGTAAAATAGTGAAAACTCTTGCAAAAGGGATTTTTGACTGGCAGGCATCAAAAGATTATATCCCGCTCAGGAGTTAAAGCTATGACTGATACTAATTCCCTTAATTACAATATAATAGAACAACTGTTTCAAAACAGTGCGTGCTTAACGTATAATCCTTTGGAGCCGACATCGGCTTGGCAATATGCCAAAGAATTACAGCAAGATTTTGAAAAAAAGTATAATATTAAACACTCGCGAGTATGCTCCAAAACTGCTAAATTGAGACAAGGTAAGTATAATGCCAGATTTCACTATTTTGCTGATGGTACACTTGTTCATTGCTCAGAACCCCAATCATTTCCTAAAAGTGAAATGTATCGACGAGACACAGAAGATTTAGAACGAATCATGACGGCACTTAAGATTCGCCGTTGTCCGGTTAATAAGATTTACGGACCGCAAAATCAAATGGATGTATTTCATTATTCCGATTTCTTACGCTATATTTCAACACAAGCTTTGCTGAAATATTCTTACAAAGAAGATTTATATATTGAGCCTTTACCAAACAAAGAAGATTTTGTGCGTGATTGCTTTGCCAATGGCAATATTTTGCTTACAGCTTCGAAAGACGAATTATTACCGCCGCATTGCCGTGAGTTTATGGCACTATTCGCTGATGGACGTTATTATGTTTCTGAGGAATATCGCAGCCGCCTAGGTGTAAAAAACTATGGTAAAGTCAGCCGTTTTGATGCCGATTATTTGTTGCATTATTGCGTAATGGCCGAAGAATATATTCCGCAAGACTATCTTGATGCACTTTATAAAGAAGCAGAGAAATACGAGTGGTTTGCTTCGATGAGCGATTTTACCGCCAAACAGCAAGAACACATAAATGCAGATGATTTAATAAAAATGAACAAATATATTGACAATTTGTTCCAAAAACGCACTTGTCTGACTGTGGTCAATCCGGATATCGGTTCGAGTTTTATGTCTCCTGATTTTCAGCAATACGCGGTATTTTCCGATGGTTTAGTGGTTACCGTATATCATGATGAAGACGATAAGCCGTTTATGAAATCGCTCAAGAAATATTTTCCGGATTTAACTTTCCGTTTTGAGAAAATATCCAAAGAATATCTGGAGCAACTTTATCGCCGTTTGCCGGAATTCCAAAAAGGAGCGACCACTATTTATGTTGAAATGCTTAAACAAAAAGCGCGTAAATTGAAGCGAATGACAGATTTGACGCATATAGAAGCGCTTGATGTGGTAGCCAATATTGCCGGTTGGCATGATTGGCGTTCAATCAAAATTGAGGATGAAGCGCATGCGCGGGAATTGATTGATGCTGAAAAATGGCGCAGAAATTTGGCCGCTGATTTTAATGCAGAAAATCCGCTGGAAGAGGAATACCGCCGTTATTTGAAGCACCGTAAATGATTTATGGATAAAAGTGCTGATTAGCGCTTGCATCCTGCCCTTAAAAGCAAATCCGGACGGAATAATCATTTTAAAAACACAACTTTAACCAAAGGGGAAAAGCAATGAGGCAGGCATTGTGCAACATCCCCGTATTTTAAAAGGAGTATGTGTTATGAAAACGCAAGATTTATTAAGAAAACTGTTCAACGAAGGTAATTGCTTAACTTATGATTGGTATTTTTCGACATGCCGTAAAGTAGAAAAAATGTGTGAGCAATTTAAGCTTGAAAATCCACATAGTTTTTGTTTTGTGCAAAATAGTAAAGTGCCACTGCCATTATTAGGTCATACCGATTTTCAATATTTTTCAAACGGTGCTCTGGTCATTTATATGTGGCCGCAACGTGCTGACGAAATTATTAAAAAAGCGCGGAAAATTTTGGCATTGCACGGCTATGTCATAAAAGATATTTATGCCCCGCAGAATAAAGAAGAATGGCAAGATTACTTCAAACTGCTTATTGATATTCATGATAAAACCAAAGAATTGCCGGCCAGCGACGAATCTTTAATTCTTTGTACTTTCAATTTGCCGGCTGAATTTGCCGATTATTGTTTTAACGGAGGTAACATTTTATTAAATGCAGCTAAAGATGAGTGTTATGATCCAAAATATCGGCAAATGCTTGCAATATTCGGCAATGGGTTATATGTGGTTGATGAACAATACAAACACTGTGACAGCTTTTATGGTAATGTAGAAGTTAAGTTTTTTGAAGGTTATGTTTGTGACGAACCGATGATGCGACCGATTTATGTGCCGCAAATATATTTACAAGCGCTATATCAAAGAGCAAAACAGTATAATTGGTATATTTCTCCGGAAGATGCGGCAAAGAAATTGCCACAGGTTAAAGTTTCCGAATTGGAAACAATCAAGAAATATGCCGAAGATATATTACAAAACCGCACTTGTATCAGCATTTTGACACCGCGTATAAATTATAGAGATATATTTCTTGATCCGATTTTGACTTCGCCGGATTATAATCGTTACGTCTTGTTTGATGACGGTAAACTTGTTCTTTCACAAAAATATTATAATGATGTGGTACGGCAGAAACATTTACTTGAAGATCTAAAACGAAGTTGTCCGTATATGAAATTTACTGTGGAATTGGTGCCGGATTATTATATTGATTGTTTGTATCCGGAAATATACAAACGGCAAAAAAGCGCCCGCGATGTTTATTTGGAAATGATGCGGAAAAAAGCTGTACTTATCAGCGAAATATTCGGTGTGCCGGTTGTTTTGGCGCAAGATGCGACGGCACAGTTCGTTGGTTGGAAAGATTGGATGGATATGGAAAATGTAACGATTACACATGCCCGTCATTTAATTGCTATGCAACAAAATTTGGATAAACGAGTGGAGAAAAACGGTTATAAAAATGACGTTATCTACAATGCCACGGCTTATTTAGATTTGTTAAAAGCGCAAAACATTCCTTATGAGAATTTGCAAGCGGTGTATTCTCAGCTAAAAGCGAACTTAGCTAAAGCAAAACGACAATAAATAACGGAGGCGGTCATGGTAAATTTAATTATAACGCAAGAAGATGCCGTTAATGAGTTGTATGCACATGGCAAGGCTTGTTTAACGGCGCATAAGGAAGCAAATATTGATAAAAAATATCGTCCGTATTTAGCCTTATTTGCCGATGGAACTTTTTTAGTGGATGAACGTGCCAAAGATGATGCGGTTTTACAAAATTTAGTTTTTGAATTCCTTGAGAATTATCCCATTCAAGCAAAGCTCAATAAACAATATGTGTCTGTGCAAATGCTGAAAGCCGTTTATCATCGTGCTCAGGATTTCGATTGGTATCAACCACAATACAATATACCGACGGATTTAGATGATGCAAACAAACAAAAATTGCAGAATTTTTTGCAGCGTGTTTTACAAAAACAATGTTTGAGTGTTACAACATTAACAACGCCAAACTGGTTTTGTTTTTATTCTCCTGACAAAGGAAAATTTGCACTTTTTACCGACGGGTGGTTGGAAATAGCAGAGAACAGTCCGCATCTTGATAAATTTGTGCAAGGTATCAGTGAGATGTATCCGCAAATAGAAATAGTGGAAGTGGTACCGGAATACTATATTGAAGCCATTTATGAAAAACTCTTATATATCCGACCGAGTGCGCGTGAAATATATATAGACTTGGTGCGAAAAAAAATGATGGAACGTTTGAAAATAGATTCCGATGAAGCGCTCAAAGTAATGCAAAATCAAACTTTCGGTTGGCGAAAATTATTATTCCTTTCGGAACAAAATGCGCGCTCCATGATATACAGCGAATATGTTGAAAACAGCTTTATTGAAAGTGATGAAAATTTTGCTGCGCAAATGGCGACTAAGAAGGATTTTCATATTGGGGTATTTTTATGAACTGAATTCAGCTCGTAACTTGTGCGGTTAGTATTATCAATAAAAAAACTCCCCTTTGCTGAACTGTACCCCGAAAGTTGGACAGTAAAAAAGTCCCGAAGGTAGTTCAAAGGGGTGTTTTTTTATTGATGACCGAAGGCTCGAAGCCATATTGCCATGGCAATATTTTATGATTTTTTTATAAAAAATAAATTTTTTCATTTTTTTACAAAAAGGCTTGACAAAAAAATCGGGGGTAAAATGAAAGCATAAGAAGCGATTCTTTATACTAATGATAACTTTTTAACAAGGAGAATTGAGATGAGTGATGTCGTTGAAGGTATATCAGATTTTAGAACAGCCAAACGTGTAAATGATTTATTTATTGCTTTAAATGAACGGCCGGAAACTTATAACTCTTCTTATAATCAACACTATCCGAAAGATTTGTTGCCGATTGCCAAATCTAACGTAATGCAGGATTGGATGTATCCGGTGATGTTGGATGCAATTGAAAAAGGCGGTTTAACCATATCGGAAGGGCGTATGCCTGGTGAACGCACCTTGTTTGATTGCTGTAAAGCGTGGAAAATTAATCCGGCGATGCCTCAGAGATTGGCAAAATTTGTCGGTACTCATAGCTTAAGAGGACGTATGCTCGCCGGAGCAATTTTTGATAAAATGAGTGAAGAAGGCAAAACAACACCGCAAGAATGGCGTGATAATAAAATTCTGCACGGAAAAATTTGATAAAACAAGATAGTGGCTGATCATTTTATTGATTATGCGCAGTTTACTTATTGAGCCGAAGAGCGACAGCGAAAATCGGCGAAATTAGTAAACAAGTGACCGAAGCGAGCCATAAGGCGAAGCAAAAGGAGGAAGAAAAACAACCTCAAAATGTTGTTTTTCGACGACGGGCGAAGACCACTTAATAAGTTGGAGCAACAGCGACAACGAATTTAGTGGACGAGTGACCGAAGTTTAATTTTGCAAATTTAAAAATAAAGAGAGCAAACTGAAAAAAGACGATCCCGATTACCTCCACCAATGAAAAAAGCCGGTTCGCGTTAACGAGCCGGCTCATTGTTTCTGTTGGCAATAAAGTTATTTGTTTGCCATTTTCAGATATCTGTACGCGAGTTTGTTATAAACTCCGTCCGACATATCCGTAAACAGAACCGTTGCATAGTTTCTGTCGATGCTGATTACTTTACAATGAATTTTGGTCTTAACATCGTCAAACATAAGCTCAAGTTCTTTTTCTTCGCCGAGTTGCCAATTTTCGCGATTGACAATCACAGCCGTATTGCGATCCATTTCCATAATCTTAACATTGGAGAACAAACCGCTGTCGCGCCATACTTCATATCTGGCAACCGAAGATTCCGGCATTACATACACATTGCCGTAACGATAATAATCTTTCGCCGTATGCCGCAATTCGGTTTCTTTCAGTCCCAACCGAACAAAGCTGTTTTCATCGCTGAATGTATTAACTAACTTATACCAATCGTAGTTAACCACCGGAGCTACGGTATTGGTTTTGATTTTTTCGTTCATACTTAAATCAAAACTGCCGGTCTTTTGCGTATAAAGCTGAACATCAGACGGCACCAAACGGCGATAGTCATTATCAACAACCACCAAATATCTGTTATTATCAGCCGCACGATCGCCGTTACGGAATTCGGCATAATTGTTGATATAACCGTCATGAACCGTCAGGTTGGTATCCATAGTGTTGATATAAGCATTGTCGGCATAAAGCGTATCAAACTCAACGCCGCGCTCACCATCGGTATAGTCATTAACCGAAATTACGGCATTTTTGGCTCTGAAGTTGTAGTCATAAATGCTGTTTTCGCTATTTTTGAAGGTTTCAGGTGCATTCGTTACCGAAGTCTGCTCTTCATAAACCGTGCGATTTGCATTTTCAACCATAGCATCAACCACATCTTTATCAACACCGATAATCTCTAATGATAACGGAGTGCCTTCACCGTATGCATTAATACCGCGAGCTGCATAAACAGTCGTATCATCCTCATCTCCAAATTGTGATGCGGTATAAGTGGTTTGCGTCTGTTTATATCCTTCCGGATAATCCTTGGTTGAAACATTCGAATTCGGTGCCTTATCGGAGTTGGCATAAATATTATCCGCCATCAGCGTTATATCGGCCAGACGTCCGCCGTCCGGATAATAATTATCGTTTTCTCCGTTATTGCCGCGAACCGTCAACGAGTAGATTTTCAAATTGGAATCACCGCGTTCCGGATTATCTATGGCATCAAGAACTCTTATGTTCACATATTGCGGAATTACGCTTTCAACCGTACTGTCAGACGTACTTCCGTAAACCAAATCGTCATGCGGATAAAGCATATCGTCAAATTCGGCCGTCTTACTGTCAGTTGCAGGACCACTTCCGACTTCATATATCGTCAAATTCTGGGCCTGTTGAGTGATATCCAATCCTTTGCCGGATGTGATATTGCCGATTATTGCATCGTGCTTTAATTCCAAATCAACCGCGCCGTGCTTGGAAATCAACTGATGTATTAAGATATCATCCGCAGAATTGCCGCTGCCGGATATATGCAAATCATTTTCCGCTTCCATATTGACGGAAGATTTTGAACCGGAGGCCGTATCTTGCATATAGGTAAATTTATTACCGTTTTCGCCGATACTATCGCTGGCAATCAACGATATACTGCGTCCGGTAACGGCAGGATTATTTCCTTTGCTTGCATTCAAAATCGAATATCCTTTGAAATAATCTGCATCATCAGGTGTCGGTCTGACATCTGCCTGTTTCCAATCAGCCGCCGTCAGCAACACATCGCCGTCAGCCGTAACGTTTTTGATATTCAAATCGGAATCTTTAGCTCGCAGATTAATCAACCGAGTATCTGATTTATTATCATTTTCCGCAATTGCGGTCACCGTTCCGCCGACATTAACATTAATTGAATCAGTCCAATCACGGGTTGAAGCTTCGATCGATGAGGCCGGATTAGCCGATTGAGCGGCACCGATGTTGGCATCTTTGGCATTGATAATCAAATCACCACCGGTTGCCAGCAGAGTCTTATACGACTGCTGCGGATTGCCCTTATCGGCATTTTGATGCTTACCGCCGTTGGTATCGGTAACGCCGTTCAAGATATTACCGTTGAGCTGATTGATATTTATATTGCCGTTAGGTGTCTGAATATAATTATCATTAGCGCTTGCATATTCGCCGATAACAAAGTCGGAATCTCGGTTATTGACGGTAACATCGCCATTTTCCGCCATAACCGAACCTTCAACTTTCAGTCCGTCTGCGCCGGAGTTATCAATCACAATATTGCCTTTGGCATTGTCAATATTACCGGTCGTGCTGATTACCGCACCGTCATCGGAGGTATTGCTCAACACAATATTCCCCGCACCGGTCTTGACATTACCCGATATTTCCATCGCTCCGGTATTGCTGTTGTTTATCGCCACGTCGCCGGAAATGGCAGCAATTACTCCGCTCTCGGTCAATTCCAATTTGCCCGAACCGCTGTTATCTACCGCGATGTTACCGGATTTATCTTCAATCGTACCGGAAACGGTTAAGGCATCGCCTTGGTTATCGATATTGATATTACCGGCATCATCTTTTACCTCACCGGAAATTTCCAAAGAATCGGCAGTATTGTCAATCGAGATATTGCCGTTATCGTTGCTTATCGTGCCGGCAATCTCCGCACCTTTGCCGCCGCTGTTGCTGATGGTGGTATCGCCGCTTTCTTTATTGGTTATCGCACCGCTCAAAGCCAGTTTGCCATTGCCGCTGTTTGTGATGGAAACATTGCCGGCATCGTTATTGTCAACGGTGGAATCTGCCGTTAATACTAAATCTTTGCCGGTGTTCTCAATTACAACTTTGCCGCCGGTGTTATCCAAATCACCGCTGATGGTTGTGCCGTTGCCGTTATTGGTAACGCTTAAGTTACCGCCGGCATTGGCAACCGTAGAGGCAAGAGCCAGAGCACCGTTCGTGTTAGTAACACTCGTGTTGCCGCCGGTGTTGCTGATTGAACCGGACATTGTTGCATCGCCGCTGTTGGTAACGGTGGTATTACCGCCCGCGTTCGTTAATGCCGCCGTATATGTTAAACCGTTTTGATTATCAATGTTCATATTACCATTGGCATTGCTTATCGTGCCGGCAATCTCCGCACCTTTGGCTCCGCTGTTGCTGATGGTGGTATCACCGCTTTCTTTATTGGTTATCGCACCGTTTAATGCCAGTTTACCGTCACCGCTGTTAATGATGGAAACATTGCCGGCATCGTTATTGTCAACGGTAGAATCTGCCGTTAATATCA
>CACWUA010000046.1 GCA_902763905.1 uncultured Pseudomonadota bacterium
ACTTTTTCTTTCAAATCACCCGGCAAAAAGCCCAAATTCTCTCCGGCTTCCACCGCCGGACGCGACAAAATGATTTTATCAATCGTGCCTTCCAGCATCATTGAAACTGCCAACGCCACCGCCAGATAGGTTTTACCGGTACCCGCCGGTCCCAAGCCGAACACCAACTCGTTTTTCATCATTTCCTGAATATATTTGGCTTGATTGGCCGAGCGCGGATAAATATAGCGTTTTTTGGTTTTGAGCACAATGTCTGTCAGATTCTGCTTATCGTCTTCGGTACGCACATCGCCGCTCATTCTGACGGCCGCTTTTACTTCTTGCTCACCCACATCAACCCCGCGGCTGACCTTGTTATATAAGATTTCAATCGCCGTCTTGGCGTTTTCCACATCGCTCGCACTGCCTTTAACCGTAATCTGATTGCCGAAACTCAAAATTTCCACATTGAGCATTTTTTCAATCAGCCGTAAGTTGCTGTCTGCCTCGCCGACAAGTTGTTGCACCAGTTGATTGTTAAACAATTCAAAACAAATTTCTGCCATATTAAATCTCCTTTCCGGTCAGCGAATTGGTGGTCGCCTCCACAATTTTTGCCTCAACGATTTTGTTTATGTTAGCACCATCCGTTTCAACATGCAAGTTTTGCATATACGGAGTGCGCCCGATAAGTTGTCCTTTATGCCGGCCTTTTTGTTCCAACAGCACCGGCATAACCTTACCGACACAGCTCTGATTAAACTTGGTTTGATAATCAAACAAAAGATTTTGCAAAATATCCAAACGTTCTTTTTTGATTTTTTCTTCCACCTGATTTTCCATCACCGCCGCCGGAGTTCCCGCTCTGCGGCTGTATTTAAACGAAAACGCCTGAATATACTTCACTTCGTTTACCACATCGAGTGTTTTCCGGAAATCCTCATCGGTTTCCCCCGGAAATCCTACAATAAAATCCGAAGACATGCCGATATATGGATTGGCTTTTTTGAGTTTTTCCACGATTCGCAGATAATCGCCCGAAGTGTGCCGCCGGTTCATCGCCTTCAAAATTCTGTCCGAGCCGGATTGTATCGGCAAATGCAAATAAGGCATTAAAACCTTTATATCTTTATGACAGGCAATCAAATCGTCACTCATATCCGCCGGATACGACGTGGTATAGCGAATACGCTTAATCCCGTCAAGTTCCGCCACCCGATGCAGCAAATAAGCCAAATCACGCTCTTTGCCGCTTGCATCTTCGCCGTGATACGAGTTCACGTTCTGCCCCAAAAGATTTATTTCCAGCGTACCGGTCGCCAAAAGCCGCTTGGCCTCCTTAATCACTTCTTCCACCGGCCGCGAATATTCCACTCCGCGTGTATACGGCACCACACAATAAGTGCAGAAATTGTTGCATCCTTCCTGAATTGCCAAAAAAGAACAAGCCCCCTGCGCCTTGTTTTCCGGCAGAAAATCGAACTTGCTCTCGGCCGGAAAATCCGTATTAACCACGCTTTCGTATTCTTTATCCGCCTTAATTTTGCGCAAAACATCCGGTATTTTATGATACATCAACGGACCCAGAGCAAAATTAACATACGGCGCGCGTCTAATAATCTGCTCGTCCTCGGCTTGCACCACACAACCGAGAACGCCGATAATCGTATGTTTGCCGGCTTCAAGTCGTTCGTCGGCAATCAATTTTGCCCGTCCCAAATCGGAAAACAATTTTTCCGCTGCTTTTTCTCGGATATGGCAAGTATTAAACAACACAATATCGGCCTCAGCCTGTTTGTTTGTTTCTTCATACCCCTCATTTTTCAACATATCGGCGATTCGCGATGAATCATACACATTCATCTGGCAACCGAAAGTTTTGATAAAATATTTCTCTGACACTTCTTATTTCCTTATATTTTCGTTATATCCATCATTAAGCCATTATCGGCAAAAATTCAAATACTTTTTTACAATACACAAAAAAACCGCAGAACTTTACGCTCTGCGGCTCTTTGCTATATTGTTTGATTAGAATTTATATTTTGCGCTGACAACACCGCTATGATCACGATAGTCTTTGCGGAATTTACCCTCATACATAAGAGAGAGTTCAACACTGTTGCTGATTTCCGTCGTAACGCCGGCACCGACTTCAAACCCAAAGCGATTGAGCGGTTTGCCTGATACGCTATAAGACGAACCATTCGGCATTACCACTGTAGAATTGGCATTATCGTGAGCCAAATCATAAGTAAGAGCGGCACGCAGTTCCGGTTTCAACGCACCAAACGAAGTTTTGTAAGTCTTGTTGGCTTTCGCGCCGAAAACACCGGTCCAAACATCACTGTTATTGCTCAACACTTTCTGTCCGGCGGTGTCGGTGTATGTCTTTTGTCTGATATGCAAATAACGCAAACCGGCCTCCGGTGTAACCGTAGCGGCAGACGTATGAATGTCATAACCGGTCAAGGCTTGCAAGCCCAATGCTTCAACATCATAATCCGATTTAACTTTTACGCCGGCAACATTTTTATCTTCTTCATAATCTGACCAACCGTACGTGGCAACTGCGTTTGCATACCAATTACTCGGCTTATATTCACCGTATACCAATGCCGAATGTGTCTTAACATCGGTATCGCGCATAAAACCGTCAATATCGGTTTTGCTATAGGCATAACCGATACCGGCTTTAACCGAGCTATTAATTTGCTTTTCAATACCCAATGCAGCACCCCAAGTATCAGAATCAAAGCCTTTTGAATGTTCATTGCTGTCCAGTTTGGCATGGTTATACATACCCTGAGCCCACAATGCAACACCGCGCAAAGCATCGCCGGAAGACATACCCTGACTGCTTGATACCGAACCGCCGCTCAAACGTGAGCCGACTGCGCCGAATACTGCACCTGCGGTTTCCGAAGCGGCTTGTATTGTTGCCGGAGCCGTTTCCGGAGCCAATGCGGTCAAGGCATCAGTATATGCCTGCGGATTTTCCTGCGACAATTTATTCAAGGTTTCGGCAACGGCCTTCGTGGTTTCATTAGCCATAGCACTTGCCGGTAAACTATCCCAAGCTTCGGCTGTCGCAGCATTGTTAGCCGTTCCGCCGACTTCTTCCACCACATCAGAAGCTGAGGCCGTATATGTTACATTATAAGTTGCACCGTCTTTGGTAGAAATTTGATAACGGGCATTATCGGCAACATTAGTAAACTTGTTATCAACCTCTTTAGTCTCAAACAGCTTAAAGCTAGCGCTTTCGTCTTTTTCCATCTTCTTAGTAATGTTCAGATTTAAGGTCGAGCCTTCTTTTGCCGTCAATTTATTTGCAGACAAAGAACCATTGGCATTATCCGTAATTGCCATATTCAAGGTTGCTCCTTTTTCAAAAGTAACATCACCCTCGGCTACAGCTTGGTTGGTACCGATATTCATCACACCGCCATCAGTTAATTGCGTGTTACCATTCAAATAACCCTTAGCACCCGTAATATTAATCTGGCCGTTACCGATATAGTTTGCATCCAGTTCACCATTGTTCAAATTAATAGTCGAAGCTTTTCCGGCATATAATGTACCTATTACGTCTTCATTATAAAAACCGCTCTGATAAATACCGTGTTCATCCGGTGTCATATTTTCTTTAAGCGTATTATAAACGCTGAAACCGGCATCTTCAGCCACATTAATCGTTCCCGAATTGAATGTTACCTTATTGGTTGATTCAAAATCAACCCATGCATCTTTTGCTAAATTAATGGTAGCACCATCAATATTGATTTGTCCTTTGGAAGCATCAACTGGAACAAATTTACCATCTTGTTTATTAGCGTAAAATGTATTTACATCCATATAATCTGCGACATTTATTGTTCCGCCGTTCAGATTAATATTTCCGGCTGCCCATAAGGTATTGGCAGTTTCACTTTCTTTTGAATCAATCATACCTCCGGTGAAGTTAATATCGCCCATTGCATCTATCGATTCTCCGTTAAGAATAATTTCACCACCGGAAATATTAATGTTTTTAGCTGCAACTAAACCGAGATTATTACCGGTTTGAACATATCCTTGCGAATTGAGACCGCTCATATTTTGATGTCCGGCTTCACCATTTTTAGATAAAAGTTTGATAGTTCCGCCTTGAACATTAAGATTTCCGAGAGAGCGAATTTCCGACTCATTCAAATCAAGTTTTGCCGAACCAGAAATATTAATGTCGCCGGTATTTTTAGCTGTGGTCGAGATACGTGCACCATCTTTCAAATTAAGCGTGCCGCCGATAATATTGATATCACCGCTGGAAACGTGATATTTACTTTTATCTACAACAGCAGGATTTAACCCAGCTTCGCTTATCATTTCATCGGTTGCATAACTGATTGACGCACTGGTTTTCTCATAAAATTCATCAGAATCCATCAGTGCATTACCATCTTTATCATATATCCAATCGCCATCATAACCGCCGCGTTCGATTTTTGCGACTTTGCCGGTCAAATTGATAGTACCGCCCGAAATATTGATATTACCTTTTTTACCTTCATGCAAAATACCGCCATCATGTCCGTTATTTTCTTCATAATCGGTGTAATCCATATTGATTTCCCCGCCGCTGATATTCATATCTGCATTGCCGCAGACATTTATTTCGGTCCCATCTTTTGCCGAGATTTTGCCGCCGGAAATATTTAAATCTGCCGTAACTCCGTTATAAACAAAGTTATAGGTTCCGGAATCAATATCAGCCTCAGAACCCAATTCAAATTCACCACCGCTGATATTAAATGAATGCTTATCATTTCCCTGAGTACGTTGAACCAAAGCCTCGCCGATGGCAACAAATTTGCCGCCGCTGATATTGATATCGCCGCCGGCGGCCAAGTAAGAATCATTTAATGTAATATTACCACCGGTCACGGTTAAATTCTTCTCTGCCCAAATTCCGGTAACTTCATCATCTTCTGTAGGATTATCTGTCGTCAAAGTAATATTAGCATTAGAAATCGTGACATTACCGTTTGCTTCAATATCGGAATCGGTTGAATCTACCGTTGCCCCATCAAATAATATATTAGAATTATTCGGTGCGCCGTCGGAATCATTACCTGCTTCTAAAGTAGAATTCGATACGTTTAGCTTGCCCTTAACAACAATATCATCACTTGCTGCCGTTTTGGCGGTTGTTTTGATATCTGAATCCGTAATTGTCAGTTCCGCTCCATGATTAACCACTATTTTACCGTAATTAAAGCGCTCAGTAGCATCAATATTTTGGTTGCCGTTGACAATTAAATCTTCTGCCATTGCCGGCATTGCCAACATAAATACTCCGGCATTGATTACCATACATTTAAGCAGTACGCTTTTATATTGTTTTTTTAAGGTAGTAATACCATTTTTCGAAAGTTTTATCATATAATTTGTCCTTTTTAAATTTTTTAACGTTAAAAAGCAACCACCTAATCAAAGGTGGTCTGGCGAGTTGACAAATCATATCGTATAAAATGACTCCTTTAACCTTTCAGATTGCGAATTTATTGAACAAATCGCACCCCTTGGACATCCGTTAAAGGCTCCCAGACCATTTGTACAGTCTGGGATTATTTACTATTGGCAATCAATATTGCCTAATAGCATATCGGTGTAAATCCCTTTTCACCGTATACGATAAAAAAGCTTGTCACAGCCCCGACCTTTGAAAGGTCTGAATGTGCTTCAGAAGCACATCTGCCTATAACATATCATCCTCAAAGAAATTTGCAACAAAATTTGTTATTTATCTTAAAAACCACACTCTAATCCCGTAAATATACACAAATTAATAAAATAGTTTGCGGTGCAAAAATTTATAATTTTTTAAATTGTTTTATCGTACAATACATCTTATGCTAATGTCTGTAAGGAGAAAGTATCCGTATGTCCAGTATAAATAATATCTTACCGTCTTATCTGAATTCTGCCACTCTTGAAGAAAAAATTGTGTTTTTCAGAGTCTTGTTGCATTTGGCAAACGCAGACGGCTTTACCGCTAAAGATGAAGTAACTTTCATTAAAGAAGCAGCACAAACTCAAGGTATCGATGATTTGGAGATCCTTGCCGATTTTAAGGATGAAAAAAAATTACTTCAAGATGTTAAAATCATCAAAAACCGCCATCTGGCAATGGAACTTATACGCGAAATGTGCATGCTTTCCCACGTTGATAATATCTTATCCGATGAAGAAACGCTGTTTATCGGCAAAACCGGTATCGCGCTGGGGGTTGAAATAGAAAAAATAGAACAAATCAGCAATTGGGTTATCGACCATATTTTTTGGTTGGAACAAGCTAAAGTCATCTTTGAGGAACGTTAACTCATGGGGCGTTACGAAAATTGTACACATTTTGATGCTCTGTACGATGCCGCTGAAAATTGCTTTCCGAGTATCAGTCGGCAAAATGCCTGCACAGTTGTTCGTGAAGTTATGTTGGCTCCAAACGACTATGAGGTCGAGTTCAGCAACAAAACTTATAACAAAACACAAATAATGAAAATGTTGGCAAAAGAGTTAGCGTTGAGTTGTGTTTACGAATCTCCCGAACAAACCCACTATGATATTATGGAAAATGCCGCCAATATTATAAAACACATGAATGACGGATATGTTTCTCGTGAAGATTATCAGGAACGTACCGATTTTTTGGAAATGGTTGAACGTTACGAATTTACGCTTTTTACTGCGTTCTGCCTGCTGCGCGTAGCTTCTCCCGACGCAACCGAACGCTTGGAAGAACTGCGTCTGAACATTACCCGTTTACGCGAAATCCGCGATTTAATCCAGAACTATACGCGGGATACCCCCGATGTGGAAATTGGCCGCGATGAATACGAGCGCGCCAAACCGATTTATAAGATGCTGAAATCGCTGCAAAGTTTGGGGTATAATTATAACTTTAGTCCCAAAGAACGTTCAAGCCTTGATATCGACCACGATGATGACAACGATTTAACCGAATCTTTCAGTGCTGAAAATTGGCTTAAAAGAATTATGCTGTTAGAATTGCGTTTTGAAGTAAATATACCGGCAGAGCTTCCGGCTTCTACCGTAGTTTCTGCCGAAAACAGCAAAACTACGGCAAACGTTTTGACTGAGAACATAGGCGAGCGCATTGCTAAATTGCGCGGCACCTATAACAAAAGAAGATTTGACAAGAACAGATTTCTTGTGTTAGAAAAAGCAGAAGGATCATCTTCTGATGATGAAAAACATTAATTAAGGAGTAAAAAAATGGGTATAGTCGGATTATTTGTACTGCCGCTGTTAAATATTCTGAGTATTGTAATCGATTTGTATTTCAAAGTTGTGGCCGTAGATATCATACTTTATTGGATGCTACACTATAAATTGCTTTCGGTACATAACAAATACGCCGAGAAATTTATGGAAATACTCAAAAATCTGACCGAACCTGTATATAAAGCGATTCGCAAAAAGGTACCGCCTGTTTCCGGATACGACGTTGCGCCTTATGTTTTGCTGCTGGTAATTATTTTTATATATCAATTTATATCCAACTTAACCAAATGGATTGATCGATATATGTAAAATGTCTTTTTTTGAAGCGGCAAAAAACGGATTTTATATCCGCATAAAACTGACACCGAATGCTGCGACATGCGGATTTGGCGAATTGTTTTTATACACTGACGATTCAACTTATTTGAAAGCAGGTGTAACCACTCCGCCCGAAAAAGGGAAAGCCAATAAAGAAATTATCCGCATGCTGGCTAAAGAATTGGATATACCGAAACAAAACATTGAACTGATAAGCGGCGCGACAACGCACTTTAAGAGGTTTTTTGTAGCTCAAACACTGACACCGCAACTGACAGAAAAATTAAATAGCTTGATTAAAGGGAAAAAAGATGACCGCTAAAATTATCGACGGACGTGCAATTGCCACACAGATTCGCACTGATTTGCAACAAAAAATTCTTCCTTTAGCGACAAAACCGAAATTGGTCATAATTTTGGTAGGAAACGACGATTCCAGTTTAATCTACGTTCGCAACAAACAAAAAGCTGCAGCCCAAATCGGAATGAAAACTCAACTTTATCATCTTGAAGAAAACACTAAGGAAAATGACATACTGCAACTTATTCGGCAATGCAATAACGATACTTTCGTCAATGGCATCATTGTCCAGTTGCCTCTACCTGAGCATCTCAACACCAGCCGCATCATTAACGCCATATCTCCTCTTAAAGATGTCGACGGCTTTAATCCTTATAATACGGGAATGCTGCAAAACAACGAAAAGCCGTATTTTATTGCCGCAACTCCACTCGGAATAATGACTTTGATTAAATCAGTATGTTCCGATTTGTGCGGAAAAAATGCGGTTATAATCGGTGCATCATTAATTGTGGGGCGTCCGCTGGCAACATTGCTGCTCAATCAAGAATGTACGGTGACTATTACCCATATTCACACCCGCGATATTAAAGAACTTACGCGTAAGGCCGACATTTTGGTGGCAGCCTGCGGAGTCGCCGGATTGGTAAAAAATGATTGGATAAAAGCCGATTCGATTCTAATTGATGTCGGCATCAACCGCGAAAACGGCAAAATATGCGGTGACATA
>CACWUA010000047.1 GCA_902763905.1 uncultured Pseudomonadota bacterium
CCATCATATCCTTCTCTCAAAGTAGAAATAATAATTCCTAATCCGTCATCAATTGAAAGGTTGATGTCTTTTTCATCCATTCCGGGTAGTTCTGCTTTAATTTCATACTTATCTTTGAGTTCGGCAATATCGAGCTTAGGTGATACGGAATTATGCTTAAATTCTGAATTGTCAAACGGGCTCATAAACGCATCAAACAAACGATTGATATCAGACTGTAAACCCCACACGTCACTGGTACGCGGTTCTGCTTCATGCTTTTTCATTATAAAATGTGACATAATTTTTCTCCTTTTCAAAAATTTGTTTGCTATTTGAATTCTAGCATCTGATAATGATATGGGATGGAAATTAAATCGACGCAAGAGGTAAAAAAATATTTTTTAAAATTATTGATTTGGCGGAAAATTATACCTATATAATATGCGTTTTACAATAAAAAAAAGGCGAGGGGATTATCCTTCGCCTTTTGGTTGTCATGGAATAATCAGTTATATTTGGTTGAATTTATTATGTTTTTCAATACAATTTTATTATCTATGACCGAAACCGCAACAGTTGCTCCATCAGAAACCTCTCCATCGAGCAACATAATTGACAGCGGGTTTTCGATTTCTTGTACAATAATGCGTTTGAGTGGTCTGGCTCCGAATTCGGCACTGAAACCATTTTCAGCAAACCAATCGTGCGCGGCATCATCCAGTTTCAAAGTAATGTGCCGCTCATTTAAGCGCTTTTGCAAGCGGGCAATTTGGATATCCAAAATACGACGAATATCATCTTTTTGAAGTGAATTAAACACCAAAATTTCATCAAGACGATTTAAGAACTCCGGCTTGAAGTATTGCTTCAAAATAGGCATATATTCTTGCGTCGGTTCTGTTATCAGGTTAGAGGTGAGAATGATAAAAGTGTTCTTAAAGTCAACTGTGCGTCCCTTGCCATCAGTCAGGCGACCTTCATCCAAAACCTGTAGCAACAGATTAAACACATCCGGATGTGCTTTTTCAACCTCATCAAACAAAATAACCTGATACGGACGGCGGCGTACTGCTTCAGTTAGAACTCCGCCTTCATCATATCCGACATAGCCCGGAGGTGCACCGATTAAACGTGCTACGGAGTGCTTTTCCATATATTCTGACATATCTATACGGATATATGCGTTTTCTTCATCAAACAAAAATTCGGCCAGAGCTTTTGCCAACTCGGTTTTACCGACACCGGTCGGCCCCAAGAACAAGAATGAACCTATCGGACGATTTGGATCTTTCAAGCCGGCACGGGAACGCCGTACGGCATTGGATACAGCCTTTAAGGCATGATCCTGACCGACTACACGCTGAGCCAAATTCTTTTCCAGATTCAATAATTTATCACGTTCGCTACCAATCAGTTTATCCACGGGGATCCCAGTCCATTTGGAGACAACTGAGGCAATCATATCAGGTGTTACCGTTTCTACGGAAGCTTGCAAATGATTTTGCTGTTGAATATTTTGTAGACGTTTTTCCAATTCCGGAATTTCTTTATATTGTAATTCGCCTGCTTTTTCAAATTGACCGCTACGAAGAGCTTGTTCCATCTGAATACGGGCGTTATCCAAGCGCTCACGTAAAGTATTTGATTCATTTAAGCTGCTTTTGCGAGCATTCCATTCCTCGGTTTTTTCGGCGGATTGCTTTTCAAGTTCAGCAATATCGGTTAAGATTTTTTGTAAGCGTTCTTGAGAGGCTTCATCGGTTTCTTTACGCAAAGCTTCACGTTCAATTTTTAGCTGAATCAAACGACGATCGATTTCATCAAGTTCTTCCGGCTTGGAATCAAGTGCCATTTTGAGCTTGCTGGCAGCCTCGTCAACCAAATCGATGGCTTTATCCGGCAAAAAACGATCAGAAATGTAGCGATTGGACATTACTGCTGCTGCCACCAATGCAGAATCGGCAATTCTGACACCATGATGCAGTTCATATTTTTCTTTAATACCGCGTAAGATGGAAACAGTATCTTCCACATCGGTTTCACCGACATAAACCGGCTGAAAACGGCGCGCAAAAGCGGCATCTTTTTCAATGTATTTTTGATACTCTTTTAGGGTGGTGGCTCCGATACAATGCAGTTCACCGCGTGCTAATGCCGGTTTCAATAAATTAGAAGCATCCATCGAGCCCTCGGCAGCACCGGCACCGACAACCGTATGCATTTCATCTATAAATAAAATTACCTGACCGTTAGCCGATTGCACTTCTTGTAATACCGCTTTTAAGCGTTCTTCAAACTCGCCGCGGAATTTGGCACCGGCAATTAATGCCCCCATGTCGAGAGCCATTAGGCGTTTATGAGAAAGTGCATCAGGTACATCGCCGTTGACAATACGTTGGGCTAAACCCTCTACGATAGCGGTTTTGCCTACTCCCGGTTCGCCGATAAGTATCGGATTGTTTTTGGTACGGCGAGAAAGTACCTGAATAGTGCGGCGGATTTCTTCGTCACGCCCGATAATAGGATCATTCTTTCCCTGTGCTGCACGCTCGGTTAAATCAACGGCAAAGCGCTTCAATGCTTCAAAGCTATCTTCCGAAGTGGCGGAATCGGCCGTTCGGCCTTGTCGCATACGGTTGATGGCAAGATTGAGTTGCTGCGGGTTAACGCCGTAATTTTTTTGCATTAAAGCAGCTTGCAGCAAGCGTTCGACACTGACATAAGCATCTTTGGCCTTTTGTGCTATCTGTTCCGCTGAGTCCAGCATACGCATAAAATCCTGCGACATACTGAGCTGTACACCTTGTCCTTCTACACTCGGCAGTTTAGTCAGTTCTTGTTCTATTGCCGTACGTACGGTGTTTAAATCTGCACCGCTTTGTATAATCAAATGAGCCGCCATGCCTTCGTTGTCATCAAGCATTACTTTGAGCAAATGTGCCGGAATCAAATAAGGATTATTGCAGCGCACTGCTACTTTTTGGGCTTCTTCGATAAAGCCGCGGCTTCTGTCTGTATATTTTTCCATATTCATTTTTTTGCTCCTTTAACAAATATATAGGGAGCAGATTTCTTATATGCAATCGGTTACTGACAAAAAAAAGGTTAAGATTATTTTTGAAAAGCTTTCTTTTTTTGCTGATGCCAAGCTGCAATTTGGGCACCTAATTTGGATTGTGTCGGCACTTTGGTCATTTTCGGTGTTTTATCAACCACCTGTAAATCACTGATGCGGCGCTCTTGGTTCATCTTATCCAGCTCACGCGCTTTTTGCAATTCAGATTGCAACTGAGCTGGCGTTTCTAAGTTTATTTCCTTAGCCGGTTGCAACAGCTCTCTAAGGTATTTCCTCAGCTCTTTTGGATTAAGGTGAGGTAAAGTAAGTTTGCCGAATTTATTCTTTTTGCTTTGCCGAAATTCAATAAGCTGTTGTTGTAAATTTATGTTTTCCTGTATGGTTTCTTTATCAAATATAAAACTGCGGAAATCAATTATGGCTTTGATACATGGTTTAAGCATTATTGCAAATGAAAAAGCACGCCCGATATATCCCGTTATGTTGTTGTTCTCGGTTAATAAACGTTGTTGTAACACGTATTTAGTGCGATGTGTCACATTATTATCCATTTTGATTCTGCCATATTTATCAACATTATTTTCGTTCATATGAATTAAGCTATGAAATTCTTTGTTAATTAATACAACATATTTGTTTATTTCCGTAAACGGTTTGCCGGTAACTTTTTCAAAATAGGCAATATTGCTCAAACTAAAATTATGGTGAACATTAAAATCGTCGTTTGCTCTTCCTTCTTTCATATCATTGATTACTTTTTCGGCGGCGATCGCAGCATCAGCAGCTACTTTTTTCTGAATTTTTACATCGCTTTTCTTTTGGGCTACACCGTCATTAATCATCTGCATGGTAAATTTTTGCTGATAATAATTTTGCAATGATTTGCGCAATTCTTTTTCATTGTTTTGTACTAGTTCCTTGATGTATGTGGTCTTATCTGAAGCTATGGCAGCTCCTTGATTATCGCGAAGAGATTTATTGACCGAAGTCATGGTATTATTTATCAGATAAGCGATATCGGCATAAGTGAGAGTTTCCATTTCTTGCGGTGAAATACCTAAGGCACAGATTTTACTGAACAAATTATTTTCGAATTGCTTAAATTGAGGAACTTGTTTACATATATTCCAAGCTTTGCATTTTTCAAAATTATAATCTTCTATTCTGTAATTTTTGGCGGTGTAATCAGAAATTTTCTTTTGCATCTCCTCGGAAATATTTTGACTGCCCAGACGTTCTCTGATAAGTATGATTTCTTGTAAAAAAGGAGATAATTGATTTTTAGGCGGATTGATAATCATGCCGTTCCATGCGGCTCGCATAGCTTTAGATTTTGTTTCATCGATATTCCGCAATTCTTGAGACAAACGTTGTGCTTCCGTTATGGTATCAATTAGCTTTTTTTTATCCGGCTTGCTCATGAAGTCGTTTATTTTATTTTGTAATACGGCACTTTCCTCAGGGCTATATTCATTGAGATTATTACATAAATCCAAAAATACAGGTAGTTTAGTGTTGTAAAATTCTGCTGGTGTATCGCCTATTAAATCTTGCTTCATCTCGTCCAGATGATTTACAAATTCTGATTCATACGGCGGTTCTTTATACCACACCATTTGCATTCCGTTGCTGTCTAAAAAGTTGCAAAAATCTTGAGTACTATTATACAAAGAAACATCAGGATCTTTGTTTGTTTGCAAAACATTTTCAATATTATGAATAAAACCGTTGCGGAATGTGCGTGATTTTTCTTCGGTAGTCCGAAAATCGTGCACTTCTTTGCCTTGAGTTTTACGGGCAATAAAAAATTGCATTTTGCGAATAAAGTTAATCGAAGTAAGCAAATTTTTACTTAAATCATTCTTTTTGACCGGTTTGGATGTTTGTTCAACCTTAGCCTCATCGGTTGCATTTTCAATATGCACACGGTTTTTCGATAATTTCGGATAATTATCAGGCTCCTTTGAAGGTGCTTTGTCTTTGAAAGGATGCTCTTGCAAATTATCTGCATCGGGATAGTATTTATTGTCAATAAATAAATCTATTTTATGTAAAAAATCTTCAAGAATCTGCGAATGCTCATCATCAAGCGTAAACGATTGAGGATCAATAATTTCTTGTGTTTCGGAGTTTCTGGTATTTATTTGGATGCAATCATCATTTATTTGATAGTTTAACGTATTTGCATCCTCTCGAATTGGAAATTCGTTTTCCATAAAGTACGGAAACATATTGCAAATTTGTTGCCGCATTTGCGGAATGGTCTCATCTTCCGGATATTGTCTCTGCCACTGCAATAAATCGCGATAAATCGAGTTTAAGGCATATACATAGGAGATTTTCCGAGTCGGCTTATCCGATTCGTTATAACTGGTGCCGCCGTTGAGCGAAGCGTTATTGTGCTGAGCATCTTTCAAAACGTTCAGATAGTTGTGCATGGCCGGCGTGCAAGCCAATTGTATTCCTGCTTGCAGCAAATTATTTATTGTCTGATATCTGGTTTTTACAGCCATGTCATACTCCTCAATTTAGGTTAGTATAGCAGATTAATTTCACAATGTCTATAGTTTTGTCAAAAAAATAACTCCCGAATAAACGGGAGTTAAGGAGGTATTTGAAAAACTTGTGATTATTCAGCAGCAGCACAAACACAAGCTTGAACTTCAGCATCCAAGTGCTTAACTGCCTTTTCTTCAACAAAACATTTACGAGAATAGTATTCTGACTTTTTTCCTTTATTAAATTCCGAAACAGGACGATGATACCCCATAACTCTGGTCCATACTTCACACGGTTGTCTTTCGGCATCGGTCAAAGCAATATCATTGAAATTGATAACAGTCATTTTATATTCTCCTTAAAAAGTGTTGGTGTTGTTTTGTTAATCTGTTATATACTATATATAGTGTTAATAAAAAGTAAATAAACAATATATAGTATTTAATATTTATGTGTATGAACGCAAAATAATACTAAGATTCATATAGTTAATCGTAAAAAAAATTATACATTTTTATTAAATCGGATTTTATTTGCTTTGCGGAATGGTAAATATATAAAAATATATTCAACAAATTTTTTTATCTTATCTACGCACACTATTTAATAAAGAAGGAGCCTGATCTCAAAAAAGATCAAGCTCTACCTTTGGTTTAAAACGACGGTCATTATCCGAAGTTTTCGAGATAATTGATAATTGAATTATAATATGATGCATTTTGCGGTTCTTCTGCCAACAATTCACGTGCACGCTTCAAACTGATTTTTGAGTGATGAATAATGTGGCGTGTTGAGATTTTACACACATTATCGGCCACATCAACCACACCATCATCTAAAAAATAGGTGTCGGCAATTGAATTATCCTCGTTTAAAATATGCATGGCTCCATCGTGCAAAATCAACGAAGTCGGAGCACGATCTTCAATAATCGTCAAATCTGTCTTGCCGTATGGCAAAACTACACGATATACTTTTCGTATCAATGCGGTTTTTTCCGGCGTAAATATTTTGAGCGTTATATTTTCGGCCATTTTTATTTCTCTTTCATACTTTCGGCTTTGGCAATTGCTTCTTCAATTGTTCCTACCATGTAGAATGCAGCTTCCGGTAAGTCGTCGTACAAACCGTCCAAAATACCTTTAAAGCCTTTAATCGTATCTTCGAGGTTTACATAAACACCTTTGAGACCGGTAAATACTTCCGCTACATGGAACGGTTGCGACAGAAAACGCTGAATTTTACGGGCGCGTGATACCACCTGACGGTCTTCTTCCGACAACTCGTCCATACCCAAAATGGCAATAATATCTTGCAAAGAATTGTACTTTTGTAAAATTTCCTGTACGCGGCGCGCTGTCTCATAGTGTTCTTTGCCGGCAATTTCCGGATTTAAGGCGCGACTGGTGGAATCAAGAGGATCAACCGCCGGATAAATACCGAGCTCGGCAATTTTTCGCGACAGCACCGTGGTGGCATCCAAGTGCGCAAAGGTTGTGGCCGGAGCCGGATCGGTTAAGTCATCGGCCGGAACGTATACCGCTTGCACCGAAGTAATGGAACCGTCTTTGGTAGAAGTAATGCGCTCCTGCATTGCGCCCATATCCGTACCCAATGTCGGTTGATAACCCACGGCGGACGGAATACGGCCGAGCAATGCGGAAACTTCGGAACCGGCTTGCGTAAAGCGGAAAATATTATCAATAAACAGCAACACATCCTGATGTTCCTGATCGCGGAAATATTCGGCCTCGGTCAAACCGGTCAGAGCTACACGGGCACGCGCTCCAGGCGGTTCGTTCATTTGTCCGTATACCAATACGGTTTTGGACTTGTCACCCTCTAAGTCGATAACGCCGGATTCAATCATTTCGTGATACAAGTCGTTGCCTTCACGGGTACGTTCGCCCACGCCGGTAAACACCGAGTAACCGCCGTGCCCTTTAGCAATGTTGTTAATCAATTCCATAATCAATACGGTTTTGCCCACGCCGGCACCGCCGAACAAGCCGATTTTACCTCCTTTGCAGTATGGTTCCAGCAAATCGATAACCTTAATGCCCGTAACCAGAATTTCTTCTTTGGTGGATTGGTCGGTAAAGGTTGGAGCATCACGGTGAATAGGGGAAAATTTTTGCGATTTAACCGGACCGCGTTCATCAACCGGTTCGCCCAAAACATTGACAATGCGGCCAAGCAACTCCGGCCCGACGGGAACTTTAATCGGCTCTCCCGTATTGATAACTTCCAGACCGCGAACCAAGCCGTCGGTGGAATCAAGTGCAATACAGCGCACCACGTCACCGCCTAAGTGTTGTTCTACCTCCAAAACCAAACGCTTGCCGTTATTGTTGCATTCAAGAGCGGTTAAAATATTCGGCAAATCATTTTCATCTTCAAATTTAACATCAACTACCGCTCCCAACACCTGATGGATGCGGCCGATTGAATGTTTGTTTGCTTCATTTGTCATCACTTTCTCCTATCATATTAAATCGCTTCGGCACCGGCGATAATTTCTATCAGCTCAGTCGTGATTGCCGATTGTCGTAAACTGTTGTATTTTAAGGTCAATTCGCTGATCATATTTTTTGCGTTACGGGTGGCACTGTCCATTGATGTCATACGTGCACCATGTTCTGAGGCTGCCGAATTGACAATGATTTTGAATATATCATCATCAAACAGAATCGGCACAATATTTTCCAGTACCGCCAGTTTATCCGGTAAATATTCGTAAAATGCGTTACCGAAGCGGTTGACCATTTTTAATTCTTCTTCGCTTAAATGTTCGGTATTTAAATCCATGGGGCAAACTTGCTCGCATACAAAAGTACGGCTTATGGCAGATGAAAAACGTGCAAATACAAATTCACACACGTCAAATTCTTTGTTTTTGAATTGATTTAAAATTTCAAATTCCATAGCCTTAGCCTGTTCCGGATAACTCAATGTTTTAAGCTTCTCTCCG
>CACWUA010000048.1 GCA_902763905.1 uncultured Pseudomonadota bacterium
CCCTTGCTTAGCAAAATCTTCCGCCAGTTGATTTTCTCTGGCCAATCGCGCGCTTTGATATTCCAACTCATCACGCGTTGAAAATCCGCTGTGGTCAACACCGTAACTATCAACTCCACCGTTTCCGGATTGATATCCGGATAATTTTTTTATTTCATCCCATATATCCATGGTTGCCTCCTTTTATTTGAATTTTTCACGTTCATTTTTTATCTCCAAATTTTGTTGTTATATTCGCACCAAAATAATATATTTCCTATCACATAACGACACATAATCAAATTGCAGAAGGATTAAAACCGGTGCAATTTGTTTCAAAATATACTATTTTGGTATTATAATGCTATCATATTTAATTTACTGCGTCAAGTTTAAAATAAGAAAAGTATTACACATGTGTATAAATAAATGAAAAATCTTATTGCTACGCGTAGAAAAAGGGAGCATTAAAGCTCCCTTCGTTTTGTTGCGTTGTTTTCAGTTATGTCCGTCTATGACATAAACAAGATCATCAGGTTTAAAAGGACATTTGTTATCATCGGTATAATAGAATTCGTAATCCGGTAAAACAAATGCTCCCACACTACCATACTTGTCAATTACCTTCTGGTAAGGCACTACATTCGCAAAGTTCTCATTTACGAAGCGGCCGCCAAAAGAGCAATAATCAAAATGGGCAGAAGCTTTGCAATATACTTTACCATCGTATCCGAGACGAAAGCCACAAAGTTCAATGTACGTTAAAACCTTATCTTTGAAAGACATGTCATCGTTATCAATTACCTCATTGATTTCATCTTTGTCTGATGTGGCAATTTCTTCAACGCTGTCTGCAATTTTTTCCCATTTACCGCATAAACTCTGGTTATCTCGCGTAGAATCATGAAATGTCAAGGCATTCATTAGAATTTCAACGTCAAAATAATCCTCAACTTTTGCAACTACCAAATAATGCATTGTCTTTTCCTTTCAAAAAATTAAAGTGTTTGATATCTCGGCACAAAAACGACGCTTTGCTGAGTTACAACATTTTCCGACGGCATAGTCGTTCTTTGTTTCATATGATGCTGTTTTTCACGGCGTCTGGCATTGCATTCCTTTTTGCGACGATAGGCCTTTTCTTTTTCTTCGGCGATGAAGTTGATGATGTTCTCATCCAATATCTTCAAAATACGGTGTTTGTAGCCCTCTAAAGAAAGCTGACTCTCGTCTTTGGTTGTTTCTAAGTTGGTTGCGTTATATTTGTTCAAAAAATTTTTCATTTTAGTATTCCTTTCGTTAAAAATCCAAGAGCACCATTGCTCTCTGATTTAACTTTTGCATGGAAAAACAATCATTTCCAGAAATCCAAAAATAAAAATTTTTTGAGTTTTATTGAGTTTTACGAAATTGTGTTTTGTTTCCCAAATACCAATGCGGATTAAATCGTAAAAAAATCCCTGTCAGATTGCTCCGACAGGGATTTTCGTTAATTATAACCGTATTAGAAGTTATATTTTGCTTTCAGCATTCCGGTATGGCTGAGATAATCTTTGCGTGTACCTAAATCATATTCGGCAGAAAATTCCCAACTACCAACGCTAATCTCGACACCGATACCGGCTTCTGCACCGAGACGATGTAACTTTTTGCCTTCAATATTGTAAAGCCCGTTACCGACGGTTACCGTTGCACTGGAATCATCGCTTAACAAATCGTAAGTAGCGGCAATGCGTGCTTTCGGCGACCAGATAAAGCTATCGGCAGCAAAATTAGTAGAATAGTTTATGCCGAGTGACGCCGTCAAAACGTCAATTCCATCGCTCTTAACGTGCTGACCAAAACTATCGGTATAGTTCTTGCGGTCAATACGGGTTAAACGAAGTCCGGCTTCCGGTGTAAAGCCATTCGGCATATCATAACCGACAAATGCTCTGGCGCCGTAGTTATGGACATCATATTTTGCTTTATTGGCAATACCGGCAATATTGGCTTTTTCTTCATATTCGGCAAAACCGTAATGCGCCAAACCGCGAACATACCATGCAGATGGTTGATATTTGCCGTAAATGTAAAGCGTATGGCCGTCAATATCTATATCACGTCCAGCCGAATCAACATCGCTCTTACCATATGCATAGCCTAAGCCGACGGTCAGGTTATCCTTAATTTCGCCATCCAAACCTAAGGCAACGCCAGCTGTTTTTCCGGTAAAGCCTTGATTCTTGCTATTTTCATCCTGTTTGGAATGGTTGTAAAGCGTTTGTATCCAAGCACCGCGTTTTTCAAATACATCGCCGGAGTTCAAACCTTCACGATTCAATCTGGCGGCAACTTGTTCGCCGATAAGATTGTTAAAGTCTTGCGTAATCCCGACGTGCGCCATTGAATCGGTCGGCGCTAAATCGGTTAAGGCCTTAACATAACCGTGTTCATCGTGTTGTGACAATTCGTTCAAAACGCTTTGAACTTCACTTGCCTTGGAACCGGTTGCAAATCTTGTTTCGTCCCACGTTTCACCGGTAGCAATATTATTGCCGGTGCCGCCGGCTTCGTTGATGATATCGGCAACCGAAGCATAGTTTGTAATCACGAATTTACCGTCGCTTGTCGAAGCTAACTTATAACGGTTATTCGACAGCATTTCCGCAAATTGACCGGTTGTTGCACCGCTGACATTGATAATATCCAAAGCACCGGTAGAGGTCTTCTTGGCAATCAGGTTCGGTGCAATTGTGAGCGAAAGTTTTGAATCCTTACCTAAATTCAAGCTCTTTGCGTTAATCTGGCCGCCGGTGTATTTGTTGGAACTTGCCGCAATATCGGTAATTTCGAGTTTAACCGTGCCGTCAATTGTGGCATCACCCAAATCAACACTGTTTGTGCCGACATCAAGCGAAGCACCTTTCGCCACATTCGCCGATTTTGTGCTTACATCAGCATTGTCACCGACCGTAACATCACCTTTAACCTTCAGCTCACCGCCGGCCACTTTGTTGTTAATCGTGCCGCCGGTTACGGCATAAGTGCCGCCATTGGTAACATCACTGCGGATATTGTCGGCATTTGCGGTCAAACTCTTGCCGGAGTTGATGGTAATATCGTTGGCAATTTTGGCCTTGCTTTGAACATTGCCTTTGATAACCGTCGCACCGTTTCCGGTCACTCTTGACGTTGACTTTCTTCTGTGTCAACTTTGCACCTAACGTTGTTTGGCCGTCGGTAATGTTGGTTGTGCCGTTGCCGCCGATACCGGAATCAATGTTGTTGGTACCGGACAAGTTCATTGTAGAGCCGTTGTTGATGGTTGGCTTGCTGTTTTCCGCCACTTCAACATCTTTCAAGGTAACTGTGCCGGATTCATTATTAATCAACGCGCCGTCCGCGGCTTTGGCACCGGTAATCTTAACCGTATCCAATACTACTTCGGCGCCTTCGCCAACTTCAAAACCTTTCTTGCCTTTGAGGTCAATGGTCGAAGTATTTTCGCCATCGGTCGCACCTTGAACCGTCAACTTGCCGGCCGCCGTTGTGCCTAAATCTTCCGATACATTATGGGTTGCATTGGCATCAGATGTTACTTTCTTCCACCAGAGTTTCCTCTCCGGTTGTTTCCGTATAGCGTAAAGAATTATGATTTTCCACCGTAGCAACAGCCGAATAGGTTTCGAGCTTTTTGGTGGTAACCGTTTCATATTTTCTGGTATTGAAAGTATCATTCCACGAAGCGGTTGCGGTCAAATCGTCACTTTCATAGCGCGTCTTTGTATCGGTTTTATTATACTGCGCTGCTACCGAATCACTCAATAGTAACTTACGATTTTGAATGTCACCTTTTAAGATTTGTGCCTCAAACGGTTTCAAAGTGCCGATAAGGTTCAAATCGCTGACGGTTACCGTATCATTACAGCCAATACCGACACCGGCCGCCGAAAATACGTCGTTTGCCACTGTTTCTCCGCTCAAATCAATATCAAGCGCCAAATTACCGGCACCTGTTGCATTGTTGAAATTAACGCGCAACGTATCAATTTTACCGTTTTTCATATCAAGCGTGCCGTTGTTCAAATCAAACACATTATGGTTGGTATAAATTGTATTTCCTTCGGCTCCGGAAGCATCAATTTTTAAGGTGCCGTCAATTTTAATCGTACCGGTTGCTGATGAGGGATCAACGGCTTCAATGTCTTTGTTCAACGTGCCGCTCAGTAATAACGTGCCGTTACTCTTGAGTGTGCCGTTGATATTTTCCGCGGCAGTTTTCAACGTACCTTTGGTTGATACCAAAACGTTATTCATGGTACCTGTATTTTCCATATACGCCGTGCCGTCGCCATCGTTATAAATCTGCACCTCACCGTCGCCGTTAATGGTGCCGCTGTTTTTCATATCTGCACCGTTCAAAATCAAACGATTGGCAACTTCTACCGTGCCTTTATTATCAAAAGCCGTTTGCACACTGGAATAGTCGTTGCCTAAGATTAAGGTTGCACCTTCGGCCACATTCAGCTCGTTTTGATAGATAGCGCCGCTAACGGTTGTGGTACCGCTGTTAACATTAACAATTTCCGTGCCACTGTTATACCAACTTATATAATTGACCGTATTGGTACCGTCTAAATTTAAGATACCGTCATTATTAATATCGATATAATCTTGTGCGGCAAACGTTACATTTTTCAGGTTCAAATTGCCCTGATTGCTGATTGACGGTGACATATTTTGGAATTTTGCATTTTCAATGCTCAGCGTTTGACCGGCAGAAGTTTTTATATGGCTGTATGTACCACCGCCGTCTATAACGTGGTCTTGCCCGAAAATGGTGAAATTACGTCCATCGCCGGCCAATGTTCCCTGACCGTTTTCATCAAACGTAAAGTCTGAATTCATGGTGTATGAACCAATCGTGGCATCAGCCATTGCCGTCGCTAAATTAGAGTTCAAATTCTTACGCGTTATGTTTAACAAACCTTTGTCGGTGGCAGACGGCGTAAAGGTGTAACGCCAGTCTTCGGTTGCCGCAACGATTGCTTCAGAAACAATCGTTATATTGTTTTTGGCGGCACCGGCCAAATATCTGGTTGAAGTGGCATCACCATCAGCTATAACCTTAATGGCATTCAAAGTAATTTTACCCGAACCGCCTTCTATAATGAGTTTATCCATATTGCCGGTAGAGCCGTCATAATCGACCTTGAGTTTTAATTCATCACTTGAAGTCATAGAAATTGTATCAAGACCGGTATTCTGTGCCGCTTCGTTTTGTAAATCAAGCGTTGCCGTATTGGATACTTTCATCCCACCGAAGTTGGCCGTTGCCGCAGATGTGCCGAGTTTGAGCGTCCCGCCAGCAAGATTGACGGTTTTGTAACCCAAATTCAATTCGCCGTTTAAGATAACCGTACCGCCGTTATAATTTTCATCGGTATTGATATTGATATTACCTACAGATAATATTTCATCATTGATGATTAGCTTTTTATCTGTATTGGCGTTCAAGTTTAATGTGCCGGATTCAACATAAATACCGGTTCCTGTTCCCTCGGCTGTTCCGGTAGAATTATTGTTGGTAAATTCCACATCTTTTGTCTTTGCAATTACGGTAGTTACGGCAGTTTCGCCTTTTGTTTGAATTGCTGCACCGTTTACGATACCGATGTTATTCCTAAAAGAAGAGTCTACAAGGTTCATTATTCCCATGTTAAATATAGCGCCACCCCATTGCGCTCGGTTACCTTCGAAATCACCGGTTAATGTTGTGATTGTGCCGCCACGGTTCAAAATAGCACCACCGGATTCGTAGGCAGTATTGTTACTGAAGTTTCCGGTCAATGATGAAATTGTGAGGCCTGATTGATGGAAAAGAGCTCCCGCATTACCGGCTGAACTGTTACCATCAAAGTTAGCAGACAGGGTATTGATTGTTCCGTTATTAAAGACAGCACCGCCGACTGCAGAAGAATTTCCTTTATAAGTTCCGCTCATTCTTGAAATTGTACCTTCATTGAAAACAGCTCCGCCATTATTACTGCCGGCATCAAACGAATAATTTTCATCACCGATTATATTTGCAGTTACGGTTGCGCCCGAATTGACAAATAAACGACCGCCTTGCAGATTGACTTTATCTTGCGTTACGGATCCGTTTGCAGTAATGATTGTTGTGCCGTCGGTGATGTTTGTAACACCTATTGCTCCGGTTATTTTAGCAATAGAGTTAACACCCGATAAATTCAATTCACGCATGTTAACAATAGCATTATTTGTTGTGCTTGCAACGGTCACATTTTGAAGATTGGCTTTTGAACCTTCACCTGAAATGTTGAGCAAACCGCCATCTGCCGTGTCTTTGAGGTTGATGATGTTTAAGTTTGTGAGGTTTAACGTAGTATCTGCATTACTTATAACAAATCCTGACTTTGTTGCCATATTAAGCGTTGATTTATTTTCACCGTTGACAGCACCCTGAACCGTTAAAGTTCCTGCTCCCGTTGTGCCTAAATCAGCACCAACCGCATAAGTTTTTGTTGCATCTGTTGTTGTCAAGCTTCTTGTTGCACTTGTGCTTTGGTTTAGAGCTTGTAATACATCTTGCTTTGTTGAGCTTTTGGTGTATTCAGGCACGGTTGTGATTTCATCGTAAGACAGTTTTGTGCCATCAGTAACAAATAAGCGATTTGCAACCTTTTTGGCATAAGTTTCATCAACAAATTCGTTGTTTGCAAATTCATCAAAAGCTACACTGTCTTTGTATGTATTAATATTTCCTGTAATAATTTCGCGTTCTTCGCCGTTAAATCTTGTATCAGTCTGCAAAGCAGCCGAAAGTGCGAGCGTTACACCATCTGTTGTTCCTTTTAAAATTTCAAGATTTGCAAATTCTCTGATTGTTCCGATTGCACTTATACCATCCAAAGTCAGAACACCGGTCTTACCACCTGTGGTAATATTTATGGCATCAGCAAGAACACTGTCGCCGGTGAAGTCCAAATCGATATTAAGTTTTGCATTATTTTTAATTGAAGCAACATTCAATGTTTGAACAGAACCGTTTGCTACATCAAGTATTGGGCTTCTTGAGAATGTAACAGCTCCGAATATTGAATTTCCTGCGGCTGTGCCGAGTTTTAACGTAGCGGTTCCCGATACATCTAAATTACCTAAACTTGTTGTGCCGTTAAATTCAACAGTTCCCCCGCCGGCATTTGACTCATTAGACGAGATTTCAGTTGCACCTGTCTGTGTAAATTCATTGTTAAAGATAACGGTTCCGTTTTGGGCTGACCAATCTCCTGCGTAGTAATTATTAATGCTTATTTTTTGCTCAGAATAAACTTTATCATTTACGGTTATAGTTCTACCTTCTTTTGCATTTAATACGAAAGGTCTGGAACCACTTGATATATTATAAATACCATAGCCGTCACCGCCTGTAGTTCCTGTTGAATTGTTGTTTGTAAATTCAATATCTTTATTCTGAGCAGTAACGGTTACTTCACCTTTATCAATATAAATTGCGGCACCTTCAGGGGCAATATTACCTGTAAATGATGAGTCAATTAATTTTGTCGTAGCACCTTTTGTATTATAAAGTGCGCCGCCTTTGCTTACTGCTTGGTTAGCGATAAAATCGCCGGTAACAGAAATGTATGCACCGTTCATACCATCGCCAATTTGTAACGCACCACCGTTATTTCCGGCATAGTTATTAACAAAATTACCGATTACGGAATTGATATGACTGTCTGCTAGCAAAATAGCGCCACCATTATCTGCTTTGTTCCCGATAAAATCACCTGTTACTGTGCCGATACCGCCATTATTCCAATTGAATATATAAATTGCACCACTGGAGTTACCTATAAAATCTCCTTTAATACTGTTTATATTAGTACTCCAGCTATGATCACCCGAAAAAGAAAAAGCTCTTCCGCCTGAGTTGCCGATAAAGTTACTCTTTATATTTCCAATAGTAATGCCCATACCGAGACCGATACCACCTTTGGTATTACCGATAAAATCACCTGTAATAGAATCGACTCTATCCCAACGAGCAAATCCCAATGAATTATTATTGCCGGTATAGTCGCCAGTAAGGACATAAGGATTGGTAGATGAACCTTCACCTGTTACACTTACTGCTGTTGCTACTAATGCCGTATCATCAGAGTTTGTAACAGATAATTGATGATTTTCGTTATTCCAAGTATATTTCAAATCGTGTTCTGCTGAGGTATTATCCGTATAACTTTTCTTCAAAATATCAACATAGAATGTTGTTGGTGTGTCACCAATTGTCCAATTAACCGGCATAATTTCCGTGTCGACTTGAGTCCACTTATAAGCGCTATCGCTACCAAGCGTCGGTTTAAGCCAGCTTATCGGATCAGCAAAACTCAATATACCGGTTGCTTTATCATAGCTCACTGTTGCATAAATTCCCGAATCAACATCGTCTGCCAATGATAAACCATATCTAAAATTACCATCGGCGATTTGCACTTCGCCGCTTTCAGCGGTAGAATTAATAAAATTAATCACCGATAAATACACCGGAGATGAAGATGAGTAATATAAACTGGCATTAATCTTATCTGCCGTCACTATTTCCCCAGCATCAACATCAATTGCTAAATTGAACGAATTTCGGTCGGTAATTTCACCAAACACAAGTGTATCAATATTATTATTGGCAATTGAAAGCGTTCCGCCGTAAACTTCCAAATATTGAGCCTTAGTCAAAGATGTTGCCGCTGTACCAGTCCCCAAAACAGTTGTGCCGCCATAAATTTCCATACGGTCTATATCAAACTTATTATTAAAAATAACAGTGCCGCTGTTATAATTAGGATCATTGTTAATAACAACCTTGCCGTCGTTCGGACAGCCTACATTTTTTGAATATACGGTATCATTTATGGTTATTTTCTTACCGCTGTTCGCATTTAATTCAAGCACGGAAGAAACCTCACCATATGAGGATGTATATGCCGTTAAATAAATACCATACCCTTCTTTAGTACCTGATCCGGTGGCAATGTTGTTGGTAAATTCAATATTTTTGTTTTTAGCGGTAACACTCGCTTTTCCGGCATATGCATAAATAGCCGCCCCTTGCTCAGCCGTATTATTTATAAACGAAGAATCCACAAAATTTGTATATCCCTCAAGAGTGTAATCATACGTATTGTATCCTGAAGTATAGATCGCACCACCGTTTTTTGTTGCTGAATTGCCGATAAAATCCCCGGTTATGTTATCAAATTTTCCCTGACTTTCATTAAAAATCGCACCGCCTTGATTGGCACTATTTGCAATAAAGTTTCCGCTTATGGAACTAAAACGACCAACATAGTTATAAATTGCCCCGCCAATGCCGTTACCGGCAGCTTTATTACCGATAAAGTCTCCGGTTATGGAGTTTATGTTTGTGTTTCCTGTGTTAAGAATCGCACCACCTTTATATGCTGCGTAATTGCCGATAAAATCACCGGTGATTGTTCCTATATTATTGGAGCTGTTATGAAATATAGCACCGCCGCCGAAACTTCCGCTGTTTGATCTATTACCGATAAAACTGCCGGTAATACCATTTATTTGGCTACTTCCCGTAGCATAAATCGCGCCGCCCTCTTTTGTTGCCGAATTACCGACAAAATCTCCGGCTATGGCATCAACGGTGCCACTCGAATAATTGCCTGCACCTCCCCATGTACCAGTATTGCCGACATATTCCACACCATCGGTTTTGACAGGCTCACCGGAATTTGTTACCGTTAATTGTTTGGTTGTATCATCCCAAGAATAATTTAGTGTTTGCGCACCTTCTCCATCGGTATATCCCGTCTTTTTAACATCTAAGTAATAATCCGTTTCACCATCATTGACTTTGATGCCGGTATTGGCACCGCTTTCTTTCCATGTATATGCGGCATCGTCGCCGTTGGTTATCGTCGGAGCGGCCGCATTGGCATTAACTGCTCCCATAGAAACAAAAAAAGCCGCATTCAACAACGCGCACTTGATTAAAACGGATTTATACCACTTGGTTAACTGGGTAATGGCGGAACGGGAATATCTCATTGTCTTATCCTTTGCAATAATTAAAACCATAACAGCATACAAACTGCGATAGTTCGAGCTTACTGGTATTTTGGCTCATACGCAACAAAAATTTACCAATTGTTAATAATTATTCACGAAAAAGGGGAAATTTGCATAGTTCTGTTGCTTTTTGAAGCAAAATAAAACAAAAACCGGCAAATTTCTCTGTCGGCATTTTTTTAACTGTTTCCGATATCAATTATCTGTTGGAGGTCGTGTTCTTCTTTTTGTCGGTGGTAAATACTCAGAAACTCCATGGCGGTTTCACGATCAATCCGTTTGTTGGAAAATAAATGTATGCCGGCGTCCATACCGTAAATGTTCGGAATATGCATAGAGCACCCGAGATCCAGCAAATACTGGATTATATTGGCATTAGACGATTGCATACAGCATAAATTCAGCAAAGTTTCGCCGTTAATGTTCAAAATATCATCAAGTTCTTTACCGGTATATAGTTTGGTGCGCTCTATAACTTCATCAAGATTATCCAAATCAATGTTGGTAAAAACGCGCTCCAACAGTTTGATATTGCCTAAATCCTCATCCATCGCCATTGCAACCATAAAATCGCCGATACTGTCTGAATATTTATCCATGGCTCCCACCTACACGGCATTATATTTCTTTAACAAATTAACATACATCGGACGGCGCAAGGATTTTGCTACAAACATGGCAGTTCCTTGACTGCTGACGTAATTTACATCACAATTTGCCTCAAGCAACGCCTTTATGGTCAAATATCGGTTTTTAAGTGTTTGCTTGCGTAGAGCATAAATCAAAGCCGTGCGCCCGAGATTGTCGGTAATATCGGGGTTGGCATTATGTTCCAACAACAGTTTCAAACATTCCAAACGACCGAACTTAACGCAAACAAATAATGGTATCAAATTATGCGAATCCCGCGCATTCACGTCAATTTTATCGCTGGAAAGCAATTTCTTCAAAGCCTTTGTATTATCCAAAATTATGGCACCGGTTAATAAATCTATGGTTTTTGGGTCTTTCGAACGTATTTTTTTGTTATTCATCTCTATTCTCCTATAAAATTAAACTCACATAATTATTTATCTGCGAATGTCGCGAAATTGCCGATAAATAGTATAGAAATCTCTATTTTCTATGGAAGTTCTGCTTTTTAACAGGTGGAACTTTCTTATTGTTTGGGTGAGAAAGAGATGCCTTCGGTAGCAATTTTGTTTGCCTACCTCTTTTTCTTTTAGCGCAACTTTTTCTTTTTCTGGGGCCTATTTACATTCCGGTTCTATTTTAATTTGCAATTAAAAGAAGGGCTATTATTTCGATAAAAAAGTATTATATAATAGCTCTTTTTTATGTTCTATTTTATACTATATTTTAGGAAGAAAAAACTGCCTTAAACGCCTGATGGAATAAGGATCTCAGCAAATTACCCCGACATTATTTGATTTCCGGAGCGGCATTATTTAATTCCGCTACCGACATTATTTAATGCGGACAGGGAATTATTTGATTTCATTTTCGCGCTTTCCGACATTATTTAATTCCGAAATCAGAATTCCGGCATTATTTGATTCCCGATCCATTTTTGCTCGAATCAAAAGGCATTAAGAATTCTATACTACCTTAAATAAGATTTTTATTTTAATTAATTATGTTTAATTGTATTTTTCTTATTTTAAACTTGACAATCATTTTGTTTTATATTACAGTACACAATACCAAAATAGTATGTTTTATGACAAATTGCAAGGGTTTTGATCCTTCTGCAATTTGATTATGCGTCGTTATATGATAGGAAATATATTATTCTGGTGCGAATGTAACAACAAAATATGGAGATAAAAAATGAAAATGAAAAATTTAAATAAAAGGAGGACACCATGGATATATGGGATGAAATAAAGAAATTGACCGGATATCAATCCGGTAACGGCGGTATCAAAGCGCGCGGTTGGCAAGAGAAAATCAACTGGCGGAGAATTTCAGCAAGCAAGGGATAGCCGAAGAAAACTATCCGCAGTTCGGCACAAATTTTTGGGGTGGTTCGCCTGAAAATAACTACGGCTTTGGCACTTCAAACATTAAGCAAAACATTGAAAACGTAACAAATCGGCTGAATAACAGCATAAACAACGGCCAAGTAACCACAAATTCGGATTATACGGTCAACACCGAAAGCTTAGTCGGCAAACCGAGCAGTTATTTTCAAAATAACAACTCCACCGGCGGATGGGGAAATAATAACACAAGTGGTTGGAATAACAACACTGTCGGTTTCGGCGGAAATACAAGCAACGGGTTTAATCAAAATACAAATTTTAGCGCAAATCCAAGCTATGGCACAACGCCAGTGTTACAAAATCAAACCCCAACCCCGTGGAATAATCCGGCAACACAAGTAACTACTGTTCCCCAATATGATAATTATCTAAATGCAACTCAGCGTATTCGGGCTTTAAGAAATGGTGAAAATTTGCGCTTGCATATTGATGAAAATCCTGATTGGGATGGGCAATGGGCAAAGCATTGTTGGAAATGGGTCGGCAAATATTATGTTGATAAATATAATGAAGAAATTGAAAAATATGCTAAAAAAGCTAACCTTGATCCGGACAAGTTAAGAGCTGTAATGTTTACAGAAAATGCTTGCGGCAACTATGGAAGTGCTAATTACTGGGCGGATGTTCTGGGATGGTCAGATAGTCAGATGCCGATGAATATTCAAGGCAAAACTTGGGAAGATTTTAACGGCAAGCATTACGATACCAAAGTACCAGAACAAAATATTGAATTAAGCGCACTACTTCTAAAACAAATAGAGAATTCTTTAGATAATCCAACCATGGATAGAATTACTACTGTTTGGAATGGAACCGGCGCAAACACAATTTCGCCTTTTGGTGGACACGGACAAATAGCTTATGATACAAAACCTTGGTTAGGAGAAAAACAATGGATGCAAAAGCTACTGGAGTTCTTTTTCGAAAACAAGAAAAAATAATATGTTATATTTTGGCGACAGCATGGTTCATTTTTGCAACCATTGTAGCCGTCACATTATATCGTGCCGGTATGGAAACCAATAATAACGGACAATTTTGTGATTATAATATATGGAAAAAGGGTTTAATATACCAATGGATATGGTACGGAGGTGAACCATGCATTTTTTCCTCAGAATATTATATACGCATTTCTTTTTTTATAATTCCGCTCTATCTCTTATATGACTATGTTCGGCGGAAGATAGTAAGATTTAATCCGGATATTCTTTGGCGGATGGCAGAAGTCGGCGTATGGTTTGCCTTAAATTGGGGATATTTATTGTGGTTGACCGCAACGGATTACGGAACTTTAGATTGGACGATGGGTTGGACATCTTTTGTCGGCACTTTGCTGTTTTTTGTTCCGATTATTCTACTGACCGGCGGCGTGCACTTTTTAAGCAATCGTGCGGTTTTATGGACATTCTTCGGAATTCTGCTTGCTTATTTCGGCTTGGTGTTTTTAGCAATAGTATATCAATAATCTAATGCGCCGTACCGATACACCGCTAAAAGAAGGAGGCCTTGTGGCCTCCTTTACTTTTTTGCAAAAGTAGACATTCGGTCCCAAAGTTTATGAAATTTGTTTTATTCTGTTTTCTATCAATGCCTTTATTTGAGCAACAATCTCTGTTTTGATACCGTTTCCGGCAAATTGCTTATCAAGTTCCGGTAATGCCGCTGTTATTTTGGCGCTCATTTCATCAATAATCTTTTCCACCATTGTCGGCTTAATTTCCAAATCTTTTGCCATGGCAATAAAATGACTGCGATGAATTAAATTCGGATTGTATTCACCTCCGACAGACATTGCCAAATTCGGCGAAAGCACTGTATAAACCTGCGTTGATACCAAATCATACAATGGCGAAAGTTCATATTTGCCGCCACGATGCAGAAAAGAAAAATTCTTGCCGTGAGCATCGGAATTACCGATAATAAAGTTAAACACTATGGTTTTCAAAAACTGCATCAAAGCATCGGCCTTGCGATTAAAATCAGCCGCAGCAATAAACTTATAGCATTGCTTAATGCTCGGCCCGCCTTCCTTTTGGTATTTTTTATCCGGCATACACAACGCTTGGCAAAAATCCTCTTGGTGGACACGTCTTAATCCCGATGGCGCAGTATCATCGGTTTCACGGTCAAAGCGCTTAACAACATAACCCGACTGACCGCTAAAATTCTTTATAAACGAATGAGCAGTCGGCAATCCGATAAGTTTTGCAAGTGACATACAAAAATGCTCATTGTAAATAATGTCCTCAAAATACGGATTTTGCGGCTTGATAATATGCGTTGAAATGTAAGAACCTTGCGGAAGGTAATAATTATCCGAGTTTTCCGGCAGAATAGCCAAAGCAATTTTTTGCTGAGCACCGGCCAGAGATAAACGGATTTCTTCTCCGACCAACAAAGGTATCTGCGCCTGATTTTTTAACAGTTCTGCTATTTTTTCTTCACTTATCGGCGTTAATCCTGACGGTTCGTCTTCTCTTTTGGCGCCTTGAGGATATAGTTCAACCGCACCGGCACACTCGCCGCCGATTTCCTTTAAGAGCGCAAACGGATTGTTTGAAGACACCTGCTTATAGCGAGCAACCGCTTCACGAATACCTTCTTCAGGCAACAAATTGTTGAAGAAACTGCGTGTAAGCTTATCGTTAAAAGCTTCTTTTTGTAACGGCAGATTGACCGATAAAGGTGTATCGGCATCCTCATTATACTTGAAACTCAAGCGAGAATTCTTTTCCGTCAGTGTTCCAATCTTTTTGCCATAGAAATATACATCAAGTGAAGCCATACTATTCCTCCGAATTCAAATTGATGCCTAAAACGTCCAAAACCTTTAATACTTTGCTGATTTGGCAGGTTTCTTTACCTGCTTCAACATCCACGATAAAACGTAAGCCGACATTGCACAATCCGGCAAGTTCGGTCTGAGTTAAGTTTTGCTTTTTCCGCTCGGTTTTAATCAGAATAGCAATATCTTGTGCTGTTTTAATCTTCATATTTTACCTCTCGGTAAAATTATAGCATGATAAAAATTAAAATCAAGTAAATTTTACCGAAAGGGAAAATATTTTTTAATTTTGTTGCAAATGTGCTAAAATATTACCGATGGGTAAAATTTGTTGCCAACTCCATGAAATGTGTTAAAATACCGAAAAATTAATTTGACTTTTAAGCGCAATTTTGTATGCTGTCTTTAAGTTGCAGATGGGTGTGACACAATAATGTGACACAAAGTGTTGCCATACCTCCGCCCATGAGAAAATATTTTTGAAAATACAGAGGTTTAAGGGGTTGACAAAAACGCTTCCAGCCGCCCCAGCCAAGAAATTTGATAAACATCTGATTTTTCAGAGGTTTTTTCATTTAAAACACCCCTAAATGACACTTTTTTGATAAAATAGCACAAGTGAGACAGTGGGTAAGACAGTTTGGCTTTAAAATATAACCATTTAGAACGCAGAAAAAATACCTATTATTTCAGGTATTGGATAAAACCTGAACTTCGTGATGCCGGTGTCGGCCAAGAATACCAAAATGCGATTTGCGGTTGAGAAGGACAAGATACAGGTGAGCGCACTTATGGCTCAAACTTTAAGATAAATGTGCTCTATAACGAACTCTGCAAATTAAAGTATCCGTTCTTGGATGAAAATTTGAAGAAAATCAGAGAGCGGCAAATAACCCCTCGCCTTGCGCTGCAATATCGTCTCTATCCGAACGTGGATAGAACTCTGGACTTTGCCAAGAAAAAGAAAGAGATATAGTTTTATACAGGAGCATGCGTTTATAAGACCGCACCGGATTTGATGGAAGTCGTGGTGTGCCCAGTGGTCTTGAAAGAATAACGCTACAACTCCGTCGAACAAATGCACACCATGGGCCTTAAGATACTCGAGAAAAATATCGGAAAGAAGAATGTGAGGTAAATTTAGATGAATAAAAAGAGTTGGTTTTCTTTTATTATTTAAAATCATCCCAGTGGTTTATTATAGCCCTAAAAGGTTCCGGATCTTTTTCATTAAATATAAATGTTTTTGCCTGTTTAAAATCAAATAACCATTGAATCAGGCTAATTTTTCCGGTATCAACGCGTTTTCCAAAATCAATGGCTTCAGACATGCACATAAAATCATCAAACTTTTTGTAGTCATGCGGATCAATATTCCCTCTATCCATAGACTTTACCCACAAATAAGATAAAGGCATACCCGCTAAACTCCCTGTATAATTCCATGCCGAAGCTCGGAAATTAATTTCCAGAAAATAATATTTTCCGTCTTTATCAATTAAAAATTCTGCTTCAAAAATACCTTCATAACCTGTTTTTTTCATCAACAAACGTAGCTTTTTATCTATAATTTTATTATCAAACACGGAAACTTTCATGTATGGACTATAATAACCCTTTATAAGATAATTGAATTTGATGGCGGTTGCTACAAATATATTATCTCCGTGATTTACGGAAAAACCTTGCAAAGCATATTCATTTTCTTTATCAATAAATTTCTGAATTAAGACTTCAGAACTGATAATCTTTTTATATGCTTCCATTAATTCCTTTTCATTTTCACAAATAAAGACATCTGATTTATAACCACCTGTACTAGGGTTTATGCCCTTTGTTATAATCGGATATTGAATATTTTCAGGAATCTCTCCTTTTTTTACAAGCCAAGAATCAAGAATATCAAATCCGCATTCCTTGGCCGCTTGTAGGATATTATACTTATTCATAAAATGATTGATATGTCCCGCAGATGATGCATTAAATAAAATAAATTTATCTTTTAATTCATCATAATGATTATCCATAAAACTTATGCATTTGTCGTCGGAAAACAGTATATAAGGTCGGTGGTCATAATCAAAATCCCCGTATTCACGCAGTAATGTATTATATCCTTCTTCAAGTGTGTTTACACGGTGCAGTTTGGATATATATTTACTGTAAACCGCTATTTCATGATTTCTTTTCAATGAAAAATATATCGGATTAATTCCGTTTTCGCCAAGAGAGCGTATTTGCCCCAAAGGATTATAGTGTTCCTGCGCAAAAACAATTACCTTATGCCCATTATATGAATCATTCATCTTTTCACCATTCAAATTTTTTATTAAGCTATTCTCTTAAAAACGCATTCAAAAGCCTCGGCATACATAAGACCGGCCTGAGCACCACGATACGCAGCCAAACCGGATAGATTTTCGACACTTCGCGGATGCGGATAATCTCGCATAACTCCGCGATATGCATTCAATGCGTTTATCTTTTGCTTCAGACCGGCTTCCCCTATTTCTACAAAGGTATTGGGATTAAATTTATGAAGTGAGGAATCAATCGCCCAATCTGTTGATGACGGAACTTCCATATACCATACTTCATTAACAGGTTTGACATCGTTTCGGCGTTGAAATAATCTTATGGCAGCCTGACAGGATACGGATGTTTGACGGTGATCATCGTTTGTATCTGCAGGATGATGGGTTATTATAATATCAGGTTTACTCTCTATGATAGCTTTTTCAATAAATTGTACTAATTGCAAAT
>CACWUA010000049.1 GCA_902763905.1 uncultured Pseudomonadota bacterium
CAGGTTACCGACGAATATTCGGAAAATGAATTGGATTATGCTTTATGCAGGATTTTTGAGTTTTGAGATGATTGATAATATTTACAACTATACGCCGCAAAATATACAAAAAGCCGCTGAAATTATCAAGTGCGGCGGATTGGTGGCTTTTCCGACAGAAACAGTTTATGGATTAGGAGCAAATGTATATGATGCCCAAGCGGTTGCATCCATTTTTGCCGCCAAACAGCGCCCGCGTTTTGATCCGCTGATTTCACATATTGCCGAAGTTGATTTTTTGAAAGAATATGCCGCTGTTGATGAGCGCGTATTTGCATTGGCCAAGCGTTTTTGGCCCGGTCCGCTGACTTTTGTGCTTAAACGTATTGATGAAAATCCGAGTATAGATTTAGCCTGCTCCGGTTTGCGTACACTAACGGTAAGAATGCCGCGCCACCCTATTGCTTTGGAACTTATTCGCAAAAGCGGAGTGCCTATTGCGGCTCCGTCTGCCAACAAATATCAATCGATAAGTCCGACTACGGCGCAGCATGTATCCGAAGGTTTGGGAGATAAGGTAGATATGATTTTAGATGGCGGAGCTTGTACGGTAGGGGTGGAGTCAACTATTTTGGATTTGACCGGCAAAAGAGTTGTACTGCTTCGTGCCGGCGGTACCGCTAAAGAAGATATCGAGGAATTTTTAGGCGAAGAAATTTTGATTTCAACCGGTAATCCCGAATTGCCATCGGCACCAGGGCAACTGTTGCGCCACTATGCTCCGCGTAATGTTTTACGCATAAACGTTACTCAACCGGAAAAAGATGAATATTTTATAGGGTTTGGTACGATTGACGGGCATCTCAATCTGAGCCCCAAAGGAGATTTATGTGAAGCTGCCAGCAATTTGTTTGCTTATTTGCGTTTGGCAGATAGCAAAGCGCCGCGCGGAAAAATAGCTATTGCCCCTATTCCGCACACCGGTCTCGGGTTGGCAATCAATGACAGAATCCAACGCGCATCATATAAATAATCAGAAAATTTCAAAACAAAAGAGATTCGACACTGCTGTCGAATCTCTTTTGCGTCAGAACCTTAAAAGCGATGAGCTAATCTCGTAGACGGGATATACCGCCAACTGTTCTTCACAAGATGCAGAGGCAATATCAACTCCGACATTTTGCCCGTCTGCAACAAACGTTCCGGTCATAAAGCGTGGAATATCTTCATCGTCTGTGTGAGCCGACGTTACCAGCCAGAACTCATCTGTCATGTCTGCAGTTTGTGCCGCCAATGCGATTTTCGCCATATCGGAACCGAATTTATTTATTTCTCCGATAGAAAGCAAAAATGCTTGCTGCGGCTTAACAAATTTGTTGGTATAGGATAAACAATATTCTGCGGCAATAACCGACATACCGGAAACCTCAGCCATTTCTTTGAGAAAGTGCGTAGCACTCAAACCTCTGCTTATTGAATCCGTATAGATTTTCTCCTCTTGTGTACAGAATGACATTGATGCTTTTTCCGTACACATCACCGACAGAGTATCACCATCTTCACCGACTGCAATTACCATTGCGCAATTTCGACCGGCAGCAAATTTTTTGCTTATTCTGCCGTCATTGCACAAAAACATGCCAACTTCTATCTCATGAGGAGATTTAACAAAACAGTCATCGGAGGTAAAAATTTGTTGAATTTTTTTCAAATCAACAACTCCGCTCCGCACCCATTCCGCAACCGCCTCTTCGGGTGTCAATCCCAGCTCCGCCAAAAAGGAAGCTAACTTCTTTTCTCTATTCATAATATATTCATAATTTTGTTGTGGGTATTATTGTAGCGTATATCGACTTATCTGTCAATAAAAATTCGCTGCACTCTCAAAAGAAAGCACAGATTCGATTACATAAAATATCATACGCTGACTTGGCGATAACGCCAAATACAATTGCCGACGACAATATAGCTGATAAGCTCGCAGAATTCTTCCATAATTTCATTGTCGATACACGAAAATTCGGCAACGGTTCCACCTAATATCATTAATACCAAAAAAGTAAAATCCCATATATAAATCGGAGCCTTAACAATATAGTTCCACAACGGCTGCCATAGCTTATTTTTTATAAAGTACCATAAAACAAACGCGACAAAAATCAAACGTCCGCCGGTTACCAGATAGCCGTATTTAAATTCTTTCCAACGACAAATATCATCCGGAGATAAATATTTTTCGCAAAAATAACCGCGGAACAGATTTGTCTCCCGCATAATCATAAATAAGACTATCATACCTAAAAAAACAAAAAAACGATGCTGATTTTGCGACTTTAATGCCAAGATAAAGGCCAAAGACAAAACAATCAGCTGAATATTTTCCACCAGTCCGTCTTCAACAAACCATGTCGGATCAGCCAGGAGCATTACCGGAATCACCGCCACAATAAACAAAAACTCCAACCAAGTACAGACATTTGGTTGCCAATTTATTCTCTGCCATATTTGTTGCAATATATCATATAACTTGCGCATCCCCATTCTCCTTACATAGGTTATATGATATTTTTATGTCAATTAACAGTTATTTTTAGTGGTATGTGTATAATTTGTGTAAAAATTTATGCCGTAATTGACTCTGAAACGCGTTTTTTTATAATAAACGCAAGAGGACTTAATGATAACGAAACCAAAAACGCTTATTATATGGGATTTTGACGGTGTGATTGCCGACAGCGAGCATTTATGGGTAAATAATTGGATTGAATGTTTACGCACGTTTTTTGCCTTGGAATTGAGCGACGATATGGTTGAATATTATATTCGAGGTAAATCCAATAAAACCAAAGTTGAACTGCTAAGTAAGGGCTTTCCGGAAATAAAATTGGAAGCTCCGTTTTGGGATACACTCAAAGCCAATACCATAAGCCTGATTAATTCCAAACTCAAGCTGACGGCAGGCGTTGAACGGCTTTTTCAAAATCGTGATTTTTCACACTGTATTGCCACCGGAGCCACCAAAGAAAAAAATGCGTTGAAAGTTAATAAACTCGGACTTTATAAATATTTTAACAACGGCAATATGTTTACCGCTTATGAAGTCACCAACGGAAAACCTGCTCCCGATTTATTTTTATATGCAGCCGAGCAAATGGGATATTTACCTGAAAACTGCGTTGTTATTGAAGACTCTTTGGTAGGCATTGCTGCCGGTGTTGCCGCCGATATGCCGGTTATTGCATATATAGGTGCAACCGGTAATAACAACGATGAATATGCCGCAAAATGCTATCAGGCAGGTGCTCTTCATATTGCCCGCAACATGGATGAAACGGCTGATATTCTACACCGGTTTTATGAGTGATTATCGGTTGCTGTGATATATATTTTCCGCCGCATCATATTTGTGGTAAAATAAAACTTTCAGATGCTTGAATTTGTGTGTTTTATCACTATTTCCGAAAGTATGAAATATACAGTAAAAGAAAAATTAGAAATTGCCGAAAGTGTCGTTACCATCATTATGTTTGTAATGGCGGTATGGGGCAGTATTATCGCTTATGAAGAGCAGTTTTGGCATAAATTGAACCATGTGGTCAATCATTATCACGAAGAAATCAGCAAACAAGAAAGCTCTGACTGCAAAGATCATGCCGCACTGAAACAGCCGAAAAGAGGTTAAAATCCGATTGTTTCCCTATTCTGTTTTAATTATCGGCGCATAAAATCAATACATTTTTCTCATTGGCACGAATACGTTCCCGCAATAAATCGTTGGCAGTATCGTTGCGGCAATAACGCGAGGTATAATGCCCGTTACGATAGCGCATTTCTCCGAGCAAAACACCATTTATATCGTATTGTGTAACATTGCCGTTCAGCAGACCGCGGCTGTAGTGAGCCACATAATGTACTCTGCCGTTGCCAAAATAAACAGTTTCTTTGCCGTTTTTTAAACCTTTGGAATATTTAACAGTCTGAATTAATGTTCCATCAATAGTATAAATGGAAACTTCTCCCGAAAGATAGCCTTTTTTATAATTTTCATAAGCAATACTGTCACTGTAATTTTGCACCACACGACCGTTCAATGGCTTGCCGATACTGTCGGTACAATATTTAATATCGCCTTTTAAGCTGCAAGCATAAGCATTGGGGGTATATATGTGCGGATTGGCATTATAAACGACACCGCCGGAAGAGGTTACATAAGATACGGCAGATTTTGGCACAGCGTAGATTTGAGTGCGATAAACCACACGTTCCGGCTGCGGGTGCAACGGCCGAGGAGGTTTCGGCTTAAAATGATCAGATCTTTTAAGCGGCTGTTTATGATACTCATTGTGATGCGGTTTAGCTTTATTGTTATCCCGCACTTCCGGTACTCTATGTTCCGAATATTTTGGTTTTTCCACATTTTTTTCCGGAACTGTTATTACCGTTTTTTCCAGCTGCTTAACTGTCGGCTGCTGCGGTTTCACATCAGGTTTCATATCAGGTTTCATCTCCGGCTTTGCATCAGATTTGGTTATCAGTGGCGAATGAGCCCCCACTGTTGAATGTTTTGATGCTTCAAAATTCTCGCGCAAGCGCTGTGCATAATCTTCAATAGACTCAGCGGCAACAGAAATATTTACCCATACCAGTAAACCTGACAATATAAATGCAAACTTCATTTGGCACCTCCCGTAAACTCAATATGTGTATTGTACAAATACTTTGCAAAATTTCAAGAGGATTAACCTCTTTATCCCTTTTGAGATAATCAATGCTTTATGCTTGCAACTTCAAAATAATCTTTTATAATACACTAAAGCAAAGGAGAGTATCTATATGTTGTGGAATTTGTTCAATCGTATGCCGAAACCGTTTGACGAAGGTTTTTTGCCGACAACCGACGGACACAGTATACACTACTATCAATATGGCAATCCGGTGGGAATTCCGGTACTGTCTTTTCATGGCGGTCCGGGTGGGGAATCACGTCCTAAATATGCCAAATTATTTGATTTAAAACGTTATCGTTTTTTACAGTTTGATCAGCGTGGATGCGGATTATCACAAGCCGGAGATTTATTATTTCGCAATGAAACTGCTTATCTGCTGCAAGATGCCATGCATCTTTTGGCGTACTTACACATCAACGAACCGATTGTGCTTCATGGCAACTCATGGGGTTCAACTCTGGCCCTGTTGTTTGCCGAGGCTTATCCCAAACTGGTGCGCCGCATTATTGTTTCCGCAATATTTTTGGCGCGTAATGAAGATTATATGTGGGTAAAACGCGACAGTGAGCGTTTTTATCCGGATTTATGGCAAGAAATGCGCCGTATTATTCCGCAAAAGAATTTTTTTGAAGCTTACAACAAATTACTGTTTTCGGAAAATGAAACAGATTATCTGAGCGCACTTTCTTCTTTCGGTAGTTACGAATACAAATTAGGGCAGCTCAATCCGAGTTTTGCACCACTTGAAACCGCTACTGCAAATGTGCTGAACAGTGCCCGTATTTATGCCCATTATGACCGTAATCGCTTTTTTATTAACGAAAATCAAATTTTGCGCAATATAGATAAAATCAAACATATTCCGATAATAATCGCTCATAACCGCATGGATTTCTGTTGCCCGCCGAAACAAGCATGGGATCTGTATCAAGCAATTCCACAGGCAGATTTTTGTATGGTTGCCGATTACGGACATTCCACTCCGAAACTTTTGAAAAAGATAAAAAAACTCATAAAAACAAGTGATGAAAAATAATGCACTTTTTACACAAAAAGACTAGACAAAACATAAAAGCCGTGCTATTATAGTAACAAATGGAATTTATTGAAAGTGCGTATTATGAGTAAAATATCTGACATTCAGAACAAATATAAACGGTTACTCGAGATTTATGCCGATAAAGATCTCGATAGTTCCGGTGCGGAAGCAAAGACTATCATTTCCGAATTGGCTTCTACTAAAGCTATTGATTACAAAACAGCAATAGATGAAGCCCGAAAGCATTTGGAACCAAAGCATCGAATCTATACTCGCAGTGTTGATTCCGTTATTATCGCAGCGCGAAGAAGTTTACATTCGGCAGAAAACATTACTGCTTCATCACCGGTTGTAACAACGAAAGCGCGAAAAGCTGCTCGTACCGCTAAAAAAGATAAAGCCGAAAATAAAAATGTTAATAAGACGAATAAAGAAAGGGTTCCTAAACCTTTGACTGACAAGCAAAAAGAGAATCTGGCAAAATATATACTGGTGGCTTCGGCGGCAAATATTGATTTAACTAAAATCGACGGTTCCAACTATAAAATGTCGCTTATGATGCTTGAAGAAGAGTATAAGATGGCAGCATTGAAAGATGCCGAACGATATATTTTCGGTAAAAATTCCGATGAGTATTCCGATACGCTTGGTGATTATATGAATGCGGAAGATTTATCATTAAAACAAAAGGATATTCGCCTATCCGCCATCCTCGAGGTAATAGAACTGGCGGCAAGCGATAAAAATATTAATCCGGATAATGCTGTTGTATTGGCAAATGCAATTGCCCAAATGTCAAAACAACACAATATTGCAACTAAGGCATGGACTATCATCGGTAAAATTGATACAGTGGCAACACAACGTTATGCAGAACAAATTAAAAAAGAAAAAGAATTTCCGAAAGATACTTTTTTGCATAACATTTATAAACAAAGATCTGATTATAACTCCGAATTTATTGATGCGATAATTACCCGTCATATTCGCGGAGTCTTAAATCAGCTTGATTCAAAACAAACCCAAAAGTATAAATCCCTGCTAAAAGGAAATGATTTCGGTATTTATCTGCCTCTGGCCAAAGCTGAACCGTTGCGCAAATTACCGGAACGTCCGATACCTAAAGATACAAATACGGCATTGAATACCAATCATAAAATTACACAAAATACGGGAGATAAGAAAATGACTGAACTAACCGACAACAATGATAATAAACCTAAATTTACATTGACTAAAGCCCAATTATGGGCGGCAAAAAAAGCCCAAATTAATTGGAAAAAATGCGCCAACATTGAAGAGGTTATGAGTAAAATCGAAACAGCCGGATATAGTGTTGTCGGTGATAAAGTTTTACTAAAAGGCGAAAACGAAGACGGTAAGGATAAAGTAATTGCCGAATACGATAAAGAAAAAGACAAGATGATTGAAAAAAAGGCTGACGAAGAAAAAGATACCGGTAAAGAACTTAAAGTCGGTGTAATATCTGATGAACCCAAAAATTTGCCACAGCCGACTAATGCGGAAACATGGGTTTTGAAAAAAATCCAAAATTATCAGGCAATGGAAGCCGCCGGTAAAATTGCAAAGTTTGAACCGAATTTGGAAATTAAAGACCATTTTGAAGCCAAAGTCGATGGTGTTACCGTTACTTATTCTTCTCCGGACAGCGTTAAAGTTTCGGAAAATGCTGATATTAAAACCTTTGAAACGATTATCAACGAACCGGATAATAAAAATCGTACGATTAATTTTACCGAGGGAATGCCACATGAAACCGCTGTATTGCTGCGTGCTGCCTGCTTGTTAAACGGCAGAAAAATGACTGGTGATGTACCTGAATTTTCTCCGGAAGATATGCAAAAATTGGCTGCTAATTTAGGCGCAGATCGTTTTAAGCAGTTAACTGATGCAATGAATCCGCAAAATCAGCCTCAACAACCTGTTATTGAAAATACAACCGAGAACAATGCACCTAAAAATAATACGGATACCCAGCCTCGCGTAATTTCCAATGCTGAGGAATTAAGTAATGATGCAGATAGATTAAGAGAAATCAGAAAAAAATTCGAAGGTATGAAAGAATATGGGTGGATAGCTGTCGGCAAAGATAAAGACGGTAAGCCAATTATATTACCGGGACATCAATTTTCCAATCCGGAATCCACCGAAGCCAAAGCAATGGTGGAATCGGCAAATAAATTGTTTACCGAAGCGGCAGAAATCGTCAATTCTAAGAAAAATGTGGAAGGCAAACTTAACGACAAGCAAAAAGACGATATTCAAACTTTTAATGAAGAGCGCTTGGAAAATTTGCGCCGGAACATGAATAAAGAAGAACTTGATAAACATGATGCCAAGGCTGATGCCGTTGCCTTAATCCATGCCAAACGCATGGGTCTGACCAACGCCGAGGTCACCTACAAGGTCAAAGAAGGCGATAAGTTTGTTGAAAAACCGGTTGAAACCATGGCGGAAGGAAAAGCCAAAGAAGAATATAAAAAGCTTCACTACACGGAAAATCCTACAATGAAAGCGCGTATCGATAAACTTCTTGATACATCAAGATAATTTTAACCAACGGAGGCAAAAATGGAAGTCAACTCGTTATACATGGAATTTTTGAAAGCAAACTACCCGACGGTTGCCGGACGGCTTGATGCCTTAAAAGATACATCTCCGAGCGGCACCACGCCGGAAGAAATTGCCAAATCAAAA
>CACWUA010000050.1 GCA_902763905.1 uncultured Pseudomonadota bacterium
AAACGCCGACACCGGTAATCAGCCACGCCAACAATACCGCACCAACCGAGGCACCGGCTGCCATATTTTGCGGCAGACTGTAAATACCGCCGCCAATCATCGAGCTGACCACAATCGCTGCCAATGCCCACACACCGAGCCCTTGCGCATTATAATTATTCTGCGAGTTTGCCGGTGTGACAGCTTTATTTTCTCTTTTCAGCATTCTTATTCCTTTCATCATTAAAAGGCGGTGTTTTCAGCACCGCCCCTCCTCCGTTTTCAGGCTTTTGCCGGCTCGGCATTTTCAAAGTTCAAAAAGCCGAGAGCGGTCAAACAATAGCCGAAATGTTGCGTAATATTGATATAGTTGTGCCACATTTGGAACTCACTGTGCTTTTCCACACCGCGAATATCCAGCTCGTGCTGCAACGATTTATTGAGCCACATTTCCGCATGACCGCGGGCAATATCATCGTCGATATGCGTATCAAAATATTCCACATACTCGGCTGCCCAACCGCCGATAAGTTCGCCGTGTGAATCCTTGCCCCAACAGATGCCGACGCCGGTGGCAATCGCCTTATGGTCGTCGTGGCAAGCACCGTTGCCGGCCATAATCACTTCCAACACCGCACCGTGTTTAAACTGATTGGCCACGCGGTCAACCGGCACAATATTGCCGTAAATTTCTTTCGGTAAAACAGAGGTATACGGAATAACGTTAAAGTTTTCGATTCTGGCCTGCATCAATGCCGAATCGTAGCAAAATGTTTCAAACGGTTGCGGCGGAATACCGTCATTGGCTTCTCCGGCACCACCGGTAATAAACGCTAAAGTCGGATAACGAACACCATAAGTCATCTTTTTCTCCTTTCTTGATTAAAACAATATTATTCGCAGATGACTTATGCCTTTTAGATTAGCTTTCAATATAGCCTTTAGGATAGTTTTTACTTTGCAAAAAAATACATCTTGACTTATTAATCGCGTTTGCTTAGTTTAAACTTAAGCAAGTTGGTTACTTGCCTGAGGTCTCAAAACCTCTTTCAACAAGCGTTCAGTATAACGCAAATACTGACTTCTGGTCTTGTATTGGCCGGAAGGCGGTAAAATAGCCTTTGCGGTAAATATACCGCACTATTTCTTGTTGAGTAGTTTTGAGCTTCCGGTCGCTTTAACCAAGCGACTTAATTTTTTATTGAAAGGAAGTTAAAATGAAAGAAGCGCGTTTCGGATTTCCGGGGCATAATGTGCGCATTACCGAAACTATTAAAAACTGCTACGAAGTACCGTATATGGATTATGTTATCATGCGTGCTCTCAACGAATTGACTGATGCCGAAAAATTTAAAATCGTACGTTTCATGATTCGAACATTTAAGAAGAGTTATTTGTTTCCCGAGGCGTGTTATGCGCGAAAGAAGTCAAATATTGACACCCTTTTAAGTAATTGCAAAAATGATTCCGAGAGAATAAAAAAGCCTAAACCTTCGTTTGGTTCGTCTCTTATTATTCGCTGACTGCGTTTTATAAAACACACCCTAAACATAATCAGTTTAGTTTTTTATCCGCGTTTTTCGTTGAAGATTTTGATTACTCGTACAAAGTCTTCGTTTTGTTCGTAATCCTCAATTTTTACCGGCAATTTACGCCGCCAATTCGGGTGCTTATCTCTATCCGTCCCCGGCAGATTTTGCAATACCTCAACCCCGAAAATATCCTCTAACTGTGCCAAATAAACCGCACTTGCAGACGAGGCCGTGTAGGCCTCTACCGCTTCCATAATACCATTCGGATAGCCTTCGCCATAAAAACAATTGCTCTGCCGTGGCTTATCGACCGGCCAAACTCCGGCCCAATCAAGTGCTGCCAGCAAACGTCGACGCTCATCTTCTCGCCCTTTATATTGATTTTGTCGCTCGGTTTCATCAAGCATTTTAAGGCGATACATAATTTCGATATCATAGCCGAACCAACGCATTTTTAATGGTGCCATATCATGTGTGCCGACCGAACAAAATGCGTTTTGCGGAAAATCAAACGGAGCCTTAAAATCGCCGCAACCGTTCCAACGTTCCGCCCACAAAACACTCAGCGAATAAATGCCGCGTTCATGAATTTTATCGATGAATCCGTCAGGTACATTACCAATACTTTCACCAACCACCATACATTTGTTAAGATAACTTTCCAATGCTACAATACCGAGCATATCATCAAAATTATAATACACATAGGTACCGTTTTCAGATTTATCCGGTATGATATAAAGACGCATCAAACTCATCACATGATCTATGCGCAGTGCTCCCGCCCCCTGCATTGCCGCACGCAGAATTTTGATAAACGGCATATAAGCTGCATCTTTTAAGCGATACGGATTAAATGCGCCCAAACACCATTTTTGCCCGGTCGGAAAAAATATGTCGGGAGGTGCACCGGCACCGCAATTTTTGATAAATAAATCATTACCGCTCCACAATTCGGCGCTATCTTTACACAACCCAACAGGCAAATCACGGTACAATCCGATAGTTAGCCCGGAATCTTCAATCGTTTGATAAACATTTTGCAATTGTAAATCCGCAATATATTGCATGAATTTAAAAAACAAAATCTCAGACTGATGCTCTTTTTTAAAGGTCGCAACAGCTATTGAATACGGACTTTGCAACTCTTTCGGCCATGCTCTCCAACCGCCGTATACTTTATCGCAATATGCCGAATAAATGGCTTGATATGTTGCCAGATTATCCAAATCTGTTCCAGCTGCCGCACAATACTTTGCAAATTTTTTATATTCTTTACTTTGCGGTTTGGTAATAAATTTATTGAATATTTTTTTCAATACATTTGTTTTAAGATTATAGACCAAGCTGTAGTCTATATCAGCTGTTTGCCGCACCGACTCAAGAGTTGCGGCATCAACATATTCCGGCTTGTAACCATTGACTTTTTCCACATCTATATATATCGGATTTAAAAACAAGCGGCTGATGGAAGAATACGGACTGGCATTTTCCGGATAGTCGTGAAACAAAACATTCAGCGGATTTACCCCTATGACATCAGCTCCTATTTTTCCACACATCTTTGCAAAATCAGCCAAATCGGTAAAATCTCCCACACCCCAATTACGTGCGCTTTTGAGCGAATACAATTGCACGGCAAATCCCCATAATCTGCGGTTTTGCAAAACTTCCGGAACATAGCATTTATCAGGAGTTATCGCCAACACGGAACGTGAAATATTGTTGTTTGCACTGAGTTCTATCTCGTAATACTGAGGAGGTAATTCCGAGATAATTTCAAAACTCATGTGTGCGTACTCATGATGTCCGCTACAATGTACGGAAACAATTTCAGAAGTATAATCAACTTTAAGCGGTTTACCGTTATGCAAAATCCGCAAAGACAAATTATCTACATTTTTGATATCGAGTACTGCACTAAAAACCTTATGCTCGGTACGTACAACATAAATCGGCTCCAATACATATTGTCGACGTTTGTTTTCTATTTTTTGCAGCAACTGCTCACTGTCCGCTTTATCCTCAAGCGAATAACCGAGATAATTTATCATCTGCCGTAAAGTTTCGTCATCTACGGTATACGTTTTATGATTTTGAGCGGCATCGCTGAACGTCTTGGCTATCCCTATTTTTTGCAATAATTCATTCCAACAGTCCGTCATATTTTTACTCCGGTTTTACTATTTCCAAAACAACTACGCTCCAAGCCGGAACCGTCAATTCTTCATTGGGCTTTATGTAATTTCCGGAGAGTGTGTCCGTGCTATCAAGCACAATTTCAACCTCAGCATTTTTGCAAAATGCCGGCAAGCGCCAAACATCTTCCGAGGCGTTAGCATTACAAATCATAATATATGAGCGGTCTTCCTGATATACAAACGCGGCTAAACTACGTCGACTATCTAAATACCAATCGGTGTTTTCAAATTCCGTACCGTCATTTTTCAGCCACATCATATCCTTGATTTTGTGGCGTGCATACTTTTCAATAATCTTGCCGCTGAAAAATTTGAGGCGTTTGAATATGCCCATTCTGCGACGCAAGTCAATCAGCTTTTTAACATAGCACGTCAACTCTCTGTCTTCTTTATCAATCGCCTCCCAAACAATCCACGTCAGCACATTGTCTTGACAATAAGGATTGTTGTTGCCAAACTGAGTGTTGCCCAGCTCATCACCGGCCACCAGCATCGGAGTGCCGAATGACATCAAAAGTGTTGCCAACATTGCTTTTTTGCGTAAGAGACGATTTTTCAACACGGCTTTATTTTGGCTTTTGCCTTCTTCGCCGGAATTATAACTCCAGTTGGCATCATTACCGTCGCGGTTGTTTTCACCGTTGGACATATTGTGCTTTTCATTGTAGCTAACTAAATCTGTCAAATTAAACCCGTCGTGTGAAGTAACAAAATTGATGCTGCTCCACATATCGCGATTGGCATATCCGAAAATATCACTCGAACCGGATATACGGCTGGCAAACTCTCCGATCTGTTTTTCATCACCGCGCCAAAGCCGCCGCACCACATCACGATAGCGATCGTTCCATTCCGCCCATCCCGGAGGGTATGCACCGATTTGATAGCCATCCATGGTAGCATCCCACGGCTCGGCAATAATTTTGCAAGAGCGCATACTTTCATCTTGACGCATCGAAAGCAAAAAACCGCTGTCTTGAGTAAATTTACCGCGTACGCGGCTCAAACTTGTCGCCAAATCCAAACGAAAACCGTCAACATGCATAACATTATGCCAGTAGCGCAACGAATCCATTACCAATGTCAACACATACGGATTTTGTAAATTAAACGATGCGCCGCAACCGGTAGAATCATAGTAAAAGCGTTTATTTTCAGCCTGCAAAGTATAATAACTTTCATTATCAATACCGCGATAACACAATGTCGGCCCCATCTGATTACCCTCAATGGTATGATTGTAAACGACATCTAAAATAACTTCTTTATTATGCGCGTGCAAAATTTTGACCATTCTTTTAAATTCATCAATATCATTGCCATACATATATTTGGCTTCAGGTATAAAGTATGAAAGTGTTTCATAGCCCCAATAATTATCAATATACATACCGCCTTTTTCACCGAAAAACGCAAACACCGGCAATAATTCTACAGCCGTTATACCGAGCCAGTCAAGATAGTCAGTTATACAATCAGCAGCCATTCCGGCAAACTTACCGCGAATTTGCTGTGGAACTTTCGGATGCAGCATAGTGTAACCGCGTACATGCGTTTCGTAGATAACGGTATCTTCAAACGGAATTTGCGGATATTTATCATCTTCCCAATCAAATGTATCTTGCGTAACCACGGATTTCGGCACATAAGGCGCACTATCCAAGGTGCTGAATGATAAATCTTTTTGCGGACTGTCGGTATCATAGCCAAAAAGTGCTTTATGCCAAATCAATTTGCCAATGAGTTTTTTGGCGTACGGATCTAACAACAGTTTGTTGGGATTGAAACGTTTACCTTCTTGCGGTTTATATGGCCCGTATACTCTATATCCGTATACCTGTTCCGGTTTTATACCTTCCAAATATATATGCCAGATATTGTTATCATTGGTGCTGATAACAAAACGTTTTTCTTCCTTAGTGCCGTTGCGGTTAAACAAACAAAGCTCCACCTTTTCGGCATTAGCCGAAAACAACGCAAAATTAACACCTTTACCGTCGAAGGTTGCGCCTAAAGGATATGCTCTTCCGGATGAAACTTTTATCTCCGTCATTTTTTATCTCATCGGTTTTAAAACAATCGTAGAAAGCGGAGGTAATACCAGTTCAATCGAATAAGGCATATTATTTACACCGTAATTCTGCGCCTGTTTCGGTCCTTCATTACGTACACCACTGCCCCAATAATTTTTATCGTCGCTGTTAAAAATTTCCTGATATGCACAAGCCTCACGCACTCCGACACGGAAGTTGTGACGCACCACCGGCGTAAAATTACATATTACAATCAAATAATCATCCGGATTGTGTCCTTTTCGGAAATATGAGATAACACTGTCATCACAATTGGCATAATCAATCCACTCAAAACCGCGCGAGTCAAAATCTTCTTCATAAAGAGGTGCATTACCTTTATACATTAGGTTTAAATCACGAACACAATTTTGCATTCCTTGATACATCGGATACTCAAGCAAATGCCAGCGCAAACTTTCATTAAAGTTCCACTCCCAATCCTGAGCAAATTCATTGCCCATAAACAAAAGTTTTTTACCGGGATGTGTCCACATAAATCCGTAATATGCGCGCAAACTGGCAAACTTCTGCCACTCATCTCCGGGCATTTTAGAAAGCATTGAGCCTTTACCATGCACCACTTCATCATGGGAAATCGGTAAGATAAAGTTCTCATTAAAAGCATACAACAAACCGAATGTCAGCAAGCCGTGATGATACTTGCGATGCACCGGTTCATGACTGATATAGTGCAATGTATCATTCATCCATCCCATATTCCATTTAAAGCCGAATCCAAGACCGCCGGCAGAAACCGGACGTGATACCATTGGCCATGCGGTTGATTCTTCGGCGCATGAAAATGAACCTGCCGACTGCGAATAAATCAGTTCATTCATCTTACGTAAAAAGGCGATTGCTTCCAGATTTTCGTTACCGCCGTATACATTCGGAATCCACTCACCGGCTTTACGGGAATAATCCAAATACAACATAGAAGCCACCGCATCAACACGCAAACCGTCGATATGAAATTCTTTGAGCCAATAAAGCGCACTCACGCATAAAAAGTTACAAACTTCGGTGCGGCCGAAATTATATATTTTGGTTCCCCAATCTTTTTGCTCGCCCTTGCGCGGATCGGCATGTTCATATAAGCAAGTACCATCAAACTCGGCCAAACCGTGTCCGTCTTTAGGAAAATGTGCCGGCACCCAATCCATAATCACACCGATACCGGCCTGATGGAATTTATCAATCATATAGCGAAAATCATCCGGATTACCGAAGCGTGAAGTCGGCGCAAACAAACCGGTGATCTGATACCCCCAAGAAGCATCAAGCGGATGCTCACACAGCGGCATAAATTCCACATGAGTAAATCCCATATTGCTGACATACGGCACCAATCTGTCGGCAAATTCGCGATAGGTCAAAAACTCGGAGCCATTATCGCCTTTACGGCGCCAAGATCCCAAATGCACTTCATAAATCGACATTGGCTTATCATAAACATTGTTGTTTGCGCGATAACTCATCCAATCACCATCGTTCCAATGATAATGGTTGATATCAAAAACTATTGAAGCGGTTTTAGGGCGTATTTCCGAAAATGTTGCCATCGGATCGGCCTTGCTTAAAATATTGTTTTCTCGAGTTTTGATTTCAAATTTATAATATTCACCTTCAACCAGTCCCGGAATAAAGATATCCCAAACACCGCAACTTATATGCTTGCGCATAACATTTATACGTCCGTCCCAATTATTGAAGCTGCCGACAACGGATACACGCTTAGCGTTAGGTGCCCACACAGCAAAAGCCACACCTTTAACTCCGTCCATTTCAATCAAGTGCGCGCCGAGTTTTTTATACATTTCACGATGATTTCCCTGTGCAAACAAATAAGCATCAATATCACCGATTGTTGCCGGAAATCGATAGATATCCTCAGCTTCATACACATGTCCTTGGTCATTGGTTATTTTGAATTTGTATTTGAATTCTTCAGTTTTATCAAAGTTTATTTGAAAGAAACCACGTGCATCAAGTTTGGTCATTTTTCCCAGTGATTTTTTGCTATCATCAATCACTTCTATTTCGTTTGCGAATGGTTGGTATGCACGAATAAAAACCTTTTTCGACCCCTTATCACGATGTATGCCAAGCACCGCAAAAACATTTCCATGATCGCCGTTCACAATGGCTTCTATTTCTTCTTTAGGCAACGTGTTATCCATAATAAACTCCTGTATAATATGATCGAACACTCGGTTCTTGCAACTTTTTAATTATTAAAATGTTTTATACATCTATATCTTTATATCTACAAAATTGCAAGTGAAATTACACTGAAAAAGAATGATTGTTATTATCAAATATTTGTGAAAATTTATTTTTAAACCTTAATGAATAATTAATTTGCACACCTCTAAAAAATTACATATTAAACTATTGACGCTTGGTAAAAAGTGATTATACTTAAGCATGTAATTTGAACTATTATAAAATTATGGAGAAATTAAAATGTCTACAAAATATAATGAGAACAGCGTTCGCGAAGCTGCTTAC
>CACWUA010000051.1 GCA_902763905.1 uncultured Pseudomonadota bacterium
GGAATTAATCAGTCTGCTGGCCTCAGGGCTGTCCTTCGGTATCACTGCCGCCCTGGGACAAAAGGTCATTCCGTGGCTGCACGGTCTTAAGTACGGACAGACAATCAAGGAAATCGGCCCCAAGTGGCATGAAAAAAAGCAGGGCACCCCAACAATGGGCGGTCTGATGTTCATTGCGGGCATTGTCGGTTCGCTGCTTGTCTGCCTGCCATTGTATTACTATTTGCAGCAGAAGGGTGAAATCGCCTCCTATTACGAGACGCAGGGCTATTGGGTCAGAATGGTCGCGGGCATTCTCATGTCGCTGCTCTTTGGCGCGGTGGGATTCCTCGACGATTACATCAAGGTCATCAAGAAGCAGAACGACGGTCTGACGCCGGGGCAGAAGATGATTTTCATGATTCTCATCAGCGGCGGATATCTTGCCACGCTCGCCATGATCGGTGACGCGTCGGTCACTTCGATTCCCTTTTTAGGGGATGTGAATGTCGGATTCCTCTTTTATCCGGTTTCCATGTTCATGATCGTGGGATTTGTCAATGCGGTGAATCTCACAGACGGAATAGACGGACTTTGCTCCTCGGTAACGTTTTTTGTTGCGATAGTGTTTGTATTGTATATATTTTAGATAAGTTTGTAAATCGGAAAGCAAAAGATATGCAACAGGATTTTAATGCACTGTGCGGCAAAAAAATAACTTCGGTTTGCGACGGTTATGAGCCGTGGGTGCTGGCTTTGATGGCGTCAAAAGAACGACCGCTGATATATATTGCGGCCGACGGTAATGCTTTGGCGCAAACTGCCTCAATGCTACGTCTAACTCATCCCGAATTTACGGTATTGGAATTTCCGGCGTGGGATACCGTGCCGTATGACCGCGTTTCGCCCAATACCAATATTGTGGCGCGGCGCATATCCGTTATGTCGCAGTTGGTGCTGAGTGAATTTAAACAACCGCTGATTATCGTAACCAGTTTGGGGGCGGTGTTGCAAAAGCTTCCTCCGGTAAAAATTTTTCGTAACGCACAGAAAAAAATCAAAGTCGGCGGCACTCTGAAGTTTGACGATTTTCTGCATTATATTTCAATTAACGGTTATACTCGCGTCGAACAGGTGATGGAGCCCGGAGAATATGCGGTGCGCGGCGATATTGTAGATATTTTTCCGAGCGGTACCGATTATCCGCTGAGAATCGATTTGTTTGATGAAGAAGTCGAGCGACTGCGCTTTTTTGATGCAGTGACACAACGCACTTCCGGCGAGTTGAAAGAATATGATTTTCAAGTGGCGGGCGAAGTGGTTTTGGATGCCGATACCGTGCGTAATTTCCGCGAAAAATATCGCGAATTGTTCGGTGCCGACGGTATGCACGACGAGCTTTACGAAGCGATTTCCGAGCGGCGCAAATATATCGGTATGGAAAATTGGTTGCCGCTGTTTTATGCCGATGCGTTACCGACGTTGTTTGATTATGTGCCGAATGCTGCAGTTGCCGTCGGGCGCAATGTTGAGGAGGCGCTTAAGACCAAAACCGAGAGTATATACGATTATTACACCGCGCGCTTGGAGGCCGTCAATATGCGGCGCGGCAAGTCGGATGATGAGGCGTATCGCCCGCTAAATCCGGAAATGTTGTATTTGACCGAGGACGAATTTAAGCAAAAATTGCAAAATAAAAAAGCGGCGGAGTTCAGCGCGTTGACGGCCGCCGCATCAGATGATGTTGTTGATATGCAAACCGTTCCGGGGCGTGATTTTGCCCATAGCAAAAATGTGAGCGCGGCGGCGGTTTATACCGAACTCAACGATTATTTGAACGAAAATGCACGGCGCAAGCGGATTGTTTGTTGTTACGCCGAAGGTTCGCGTGAACGACTGTTTAATCTGATGAACGAACACGGCATTAAAAATGTGGTTTTGGCCGGCGATTGGGCACAGGCCTCGCAGTTGGCGACAACCAAAAAAATCGCACTGGTGTTGGCGGATTTGGCACACGGTTTTCGCGACAAAGAGTGGTGTTTGATTTCCGAACAGGATATTTTGGGCGAACGCCAACATCGCAAAGCCAAAAAAGTAACTTCAAAAGATTTTATCGCCGATGTTTCGGCGCTGGCTGTCGGCGAGTTGGTGGTGCATATCGAACACGGTATCGGCCGTTTTATGGGGCTGGAAAATATTATGGCCGGCGGAGCACCGCACGATTGCTTAAAAATAGTGTATGCCCACGATGATAAACTGTTCGTTCCGGTAGAAAATATCGATGTTTTGTCGCGCTACGGCTCCGATGACGAAAATGTACAGCTCGATGTGTTGGGCGGGGCGGCTTGGCAAGCCAAAAAAGCCAAGGTTAAGGAAAAAATCAAGGATATTGCCGAAAAGCTGATTAAAATTGCCGCGGAAAGGCATCTCAAAACCGCCGAATGTTTTATTACGCAAGGCGGAATTTATGACGAATTTTGTTCTAAATTTCCGTTTAACGAAACCGATGACCAACTGCACGCCATTCAAGACGTGTTGCAGGATTTGGGTGCGGGCGAGCCGATGGACAGGTTAGTGTGCGGCGATGTCGGCTTCGGTAAAACCGAGGTGGCTTTGCGTGCCGCGTTTACGGTAGCTATGTCGGGCTCGCAGGTGGCGCTGATTGTGCCGACCACCTTGCTGGCGCGCCAACATTATCTGAACTTTGTCGAGCGTATGCAGGGTTTTCCGCTCAAAGTGCGGATGCTGTCGCGTCTGACTACCGCCAAAGAAGCACGTGAAACCAAAGAAGGCTTGAAGTCAGGTGCTGTCGATATCGTTATCGGTACACACGCATTACTGGCTAAAGATATTGCTTTTTCCGATTTGGGACTGCTGATTGTGGATGAGGAACAGCACTTTGGGGTGGCGCATAAAGAAAAACTGAAAGCCTTAAAATCCGACGTACACGTGCTGACTTTGAGTGCCACACCGATTCCGCGCACTTTGCAACTCTCTTTGACCGGTGTGAAACAGCTCAGCATAATTGCCACTCCGCCGGTCGATCGGTTGGCGGCACGCACTTTTGTGATGCCGTTTGATGCGGTGATGATAAAAGAAGCGATTTATCGTGAAAAATTCCGCGGCGGTCAGACGTTTTTTGTGTGTCCGCGGGTTTCGGATATTCCGCAGATGGAAAAAACGTTGCGCACATTGGTGCCCGATGTCAAAATTGCCGTGGCGCACGGGCAGATGCCGGCCAAACAACTGGAAGATGTTATCGGGGCCTTTGCCGACGGCAAATACGATGTGTTGCTCTCAACCACGATTATTGAATCGGGGATTGATATGCCGCGCGTCAACACTATGATTATTCATCGCGCCGATATGTTCGGTTTGGCGCAACTTTATCAACTGCGCGGCCGGATAGGGCGTTCCAAAATCCGCGGTTATTGCTATTTTACGGTACCACCTCAAAAAAGGCTTAATCCGGTGGCTCAGCGACGGCTCGATATTTTGCGGGCGCTCGATACGCTCGGTGCCGGATTTTCGCTTGCCAGTCACGATATGGACATTCGCGGCTCCGGCAATGTTTTGGGTACCGAACAATCGGGGCATATCAAAGACGTGGGTATAGCTCTGTATCACCAAATGCTCGATGAGGAAATTCAGCGCCAAAAAGCCGGACACGATGAACAGATGAATGCCGCACTCAATAATTCTGACTGGGCTCCGCAAATAACAACCGGCGTGCCGCTGCTCATTCCGGAGGAATATGTGCGTGATTTGGGAGTGCGTTTGGGCCTGTATCGCCGCATCGGCGCGCTCAAAGACGCGAATGAATTGGCGGATATGCGCGAGGAGTTGATTGACCGTTTCGGCGCCATTCCGCCGGAGGTGGAAAATCTGTTGCAAACCATTGAAATCAAACAACTTTGTTATCGTGCCAATATTGCCAAAGTTGATGCCGGTGCCAAGGGAATTTTGATTGCCTTTCATAACAACAAATTTGCGGCGGCGGATAAGCTGATAGACTTGGTGGCGCGTTCGTTCGGCGTGTTCAAAATCCGACCGGACCAGAAGCTGTTTGTCGACAGAGATTTGTCGTCGTATAACGAGCGCATCGCTATTTTGAAAAAGACAGTCGGCAAGTTACTGGATTTGTTGTATTGTTGAGTTTAATAATTGCTTGACAAAATATGTGTTTAATGTTACCATATGTGACATAAGACAACCAAGTGAGTAAAAAAATGGCAAAGAATTTTAACGAATATTACGGATGCTATAATCTTTGTACAGTCTGGGATGATAATTACGGCTACACCAGCAAGGACGGGATTTATTTAAAGGTCGAGAATAATAAAATCGTTGACTGTGTGGAGCCGCTTAAAGGCCATAATAGTATTAAATACAATTTGGAAGAAAATTTGCAAAAAGTTGTCGGTGAAAATGTAAAAGATTTAGTTTTAAACAGCGTGATAACCTCCAAAATTGTCGGCAAAGATGTGTCTCGTATCGGGTACATTATTTTCAGAGAGATAGAAGAGGCAGAATACGCCGACAGCAAGCGTAAGGTGTTCAAAACCGAAGCCGAAATGAAGGCCCACGACCAACAAGTGGCGGATATTTTGCAAGCCAAAGATAACAAAAACACTCTCGGTAAAACAAGTGTGATGGACAAAATAGCCGATATGAAAAGCCGCGGTGGAAAATAATAATATTACCGCATTATGTCGGCGGATTTGAAAAATATCGAAAAAAGTATATAAAGGGCAAAAGTTATCAACAGCATAATCAGGCGGCCGCGCAGTCGGCCGTTATTCTTACAATCACACCATATTCCGCGGATAATGTTGCCGCAAATAAGCACGACCGCTTCCGCAAACTCGTAAACTTCAGCATAAATGCGTTTAAGTAACGGCTTTTTTTCGGCAGTATTATTTTTGCTCACGGTCAATTCCTTATCCGGTGTATTGCAACGCATCCAAGGCGCCTTGCAGAATATAGGCGGCAGCTGAGGCATCAAGCACTTTTTTGCGTTTTTTTCGCGACATATCAACTTCATCAATCAAAAAACGCTCCATTGCCGACGAAGACAAACGCTCGTCCCAAAACATATACGGTAAATCAATTTCTTGAGCCAGTTTTTCGGCAAAAGCGCGCACTTCTTTGGCAATTTCGCCCTCGGATCCGTCCATTTGCAACGGCAGACCGTACACTATTCCGCCGATTTCCTTCTCGGTCACAATACGCTTGATTTCCGCCACATCTTTTTCCCAACTTGAGCGATAAAGAATTTTGTATGAAGTGGCAATTCCTCTGAGTAAATCGGATACGGCAATCCCCAAACGCTTGGAGCCGTAATCAAAACCGATAAGCGCTTGATAAGTTTTAAGTGATTGCTTAAATTCTTTTATATCCATTTTTCTCCTCTGACTAAAACTAACGTTTTACGCCAAAAAAGTCAAACGGAATATGCTGTCTATAACCTGTTTTTTTGCTTTATTTTTTTTAAGCAGTTTGTATGATATAACAAAATAAACGTTTATTAGAGGTGTTAAAAATGAAAATAAAATATTTATTGACCGCGTTGCTGATGTTTTTCAGTATGCCGGCACATGCCGAACTGGAAATTGAAGTCAGCGGCGCCACTCGTAATCCGATGCCGATTGCCATTCCGGAAATGATTGGTTCCAACTCCAACATTTTTACAAAAATTGCCGGTAAAAACTACGGCGATAAAATTCACGAAGTGATTGCCGCCGATTTGGATAGAAGCGGTTTGTTTAAAATCATTCCGGAAGGAAGCTATATCGAAACGCTTAATTCAATAGACCAGAAGCCGAGCTTTGTTGACTGGCAGGCCATTAAATCCGAGGCTTTGGTACAAAGCAAAATTACCGAGCTGCCTAATAATAAACTGCAGGTGGATTTCCGCTTGTGGGATACGGTAGCGGAAAAGCAGCTTCTGGGTAAGTCGTTTACGTCCACAACCGAAAACTGGCGCCGGATTGCCCACGTTGTGGCCGATGCGATTTATGAGCGCCTGACCGGCGATAAGGGGTATTTCAACACCCGCGTGGTCTATGTTTCCGAAAACGGACAGGGACCGCGTAAGGTTAAGCGTTTGGCCATTATGGATCAGGACGGCGAAAATCATCGCTTTTTGACTGACGGGCACAATTTGGTATTAACCCCGCGCTTTTCGCCGAATATGCAGAAAATTACTTATATGGAATATGTCGGCAACAGTCCGCGTGTTTATTTAATGGACTTAAACACAGGCAGCAAGCAGGTTTTAGGGAACTTTCCGGGGATGACGTTTGCACCGGTATGGGCGCCGGACAGCTCTAAAGTTTTGATGAGCTATGCCAACAAAGGTAAAACCAATATTTTTGAGATGAATCTCAAAACCCGTGCGGTTAAACAGCTGACATTTGACAGCGCGATTGCCACTTCGGCCAGCTATTCTCCGGACGGTTCGCAAATCGTGTTTAACTCCGATAAGGGCGGCAATCAACAGCTTTATGTTATGAGTTCGAGCGGCGGTGAAGCCGAGCGCATAAGTTTCGGCAACGGCCGTTATGCCACTCCGGTATGGTCGCCGCGCGGTGACTACATTGCCTTTACCAAAATGTCGGGTGGTGCGTTTTATATCGGTGTTATGGCGCCGGACGGCAGTGGCGAGCGCATTTTGGCCGACGGTTTCTTGGTAGAAGGCCCGACTTGGTCGCCGAACGGCCGCGTAATTATGTATTCGCGCCAAGACAGAGGCGGTCCGGTTCGTTTATATACCATTGACTTAACCGGTTATAACGAACGCCGCGTCGTAACTCCGTCTGAGGCATCCGATCCGGCATGGTCGCCATTGTTGCCGTTATAATAATGACTTATATTTAAGAAGACGGCGCAGCGAAACAATGCGCCGTTTTTCTTTTATTGTGAGGACTTTGTGATGAAAAAACAAGATATAAAAGTTGATTTTGATAACAGTATTCTGGCTTTAAGCAATTCGCTTTTGCGCCATTACGGGGTAGAAACCGAATATAAGTCTTTGCCGATTTTGGATAAAGAATTGGCGGTTGGCTATCAGAATGTGGTGTTTCTGATTTTGGATTGCTTTGGCAAAAATATTCTGGAATATCATCTAAATCCGCATGATTTTTTATATATGCATCGGGTGGCTGATATTTCAACGGTTTTTCCGCCGACCACCGCCGCCGCTACCATAACTTTTCATTCCGGCCTGCCGCCGATAGCTTCCGGCTGGATCGGCTGGATGAACTATTTTCCGCAATACGGCCACATAATCGAAAACTTTCGCAATGTTGACTTTTATACCGGAGAAGAGTTGACCACGCCGCATCCGGCGGAAACGATTTTGAAATACAAAAGTATTTATGAAAAAATTACCGAGCAAAATCCCGAAGTTGAATATCATCAGGTATTTCCGGCCTTTGTCGAGGGCGGGGCGGGAACTTTTGAAGAACTGTGCCGAGGGATTGAAAATGCCGTTAACTCAAGTGATAAGCGCAAGATTATTTCCGCTTATTGGACCGAGCCGAACCATACCATGCATTATAACGGCATACACTCCGCGATTGCGGCGGAGTTGATACGCGATATAAACAATCGGCTTGAAAAAATGTGTGCCGATTTGCATGACACTTTGGTAATAATTTCTGCCGACCACGGCGGCATAGATGTTGACGACGTAATCATAGAACATCAGGATTTGCTCGATACGTTCCGTTTGCCGCCGACTATTGAGAGTAGGACAATTTCTTTTTGGATTAAAGACGGTTGCCATGATGAGTTTGTGCATTTGTTTAATAAATATTACGGCGAGGAGTTTGTACTTTTTACTAAGGAAGAATTTTTGCAAGCGCATATTTTGGGTTACGGCAAACAGCATCCGTTGATTGACTCTATGCTCGTGATTCCGGTAAACGCGAGAAAAAGTTGTTTAAGGCCACTCACGCCGGATATACCAAAGAGGAAATGACGGTGCCGCTGATTTTGGTAAAGTGCAAAAAAGTATTTGACAAAAATAGATAAGAGGTTTATAGTAATAGCAATAAATCATTCTTATAGGAGAGCTGAAATGGTTGCATATAAAATTTATGACAAAGAAATAACGGAAATTGACAACAATATTGTTACGGTAAATCAGTATTTTGAGCAAGCAAAAGAAGCCTACCTTAAAGATGGTGCTTATGATATGACTTTTCTGCCGGTTGCGGAGGATGCTACCAAAATTATGCGTTTTCCGTTGGTTTGTAATGAATACGGCTATAAGAACAATGCCGACAAAAATGCTTATGCATATATTATGCAAAAAACATTGGAAAAAACCTTTGAACAAGGTAATCCTGCGCATGATAGTGCACTTATCATAGCTATGTCGAGTGAAAGCGCCAGAGATGACTATAAGCCCAATGATGCGGAATATCGGCGCGTAACATACGCAGCAATGTGCGAACATATGCGCAAAGATAAAGAATGGTTTGGAAAGCTGGAACCGGCAGCGCAATTGGCGGCTATCGGTTTGGAAATGCATGTAATATCTCATGGTTCGACACCGAGTTTGCAATATGAAGAAGGGTTGAAATTAGACTTTACCGATACTCCGGAACATACCTATTCCGCCGATTTGGAACAGGCAGCAAATATTGTATTGCAACAGGTATATAAACGCCGAGAATATTCCGGTAGTTTTGTAGATATCAAGCCGATGGGATATTCTCAACTTAAATGGGAAGTTAAGGCAGCGGCGCTTGAAGCACAATTAAAATCACATAGTAGCAGAGGAAAGATTCCGTCATTACCGGTCTTTGTCGATTTGCTGAAAACTGCCGAAAAACCGGCACAACAGCTCAAACTGGCTGAACTTGCCAAAGAACCGGATTTTAATGAAAGTATGCGTTATGACGGTTTCAGAAATGAATTAAGACAAAGTTTTAAAGATATAGCTCCTTGTGGCGAGGCAACTCAAAAGCTGTTTTATGAAGTGCTGTATAATTTTGATTTGCGCGGATTTAGCGAGCCGAAGTTACAATTAACTGACATCAACTTCGGTACATTACAGGCGGCAGTGGCAGAGTGCAAAGCCCAGCGTATTGTTGATGAGGTAAACAATCGGGTAGATTTAAACTACAAAGAGATAGCTAAACTAGATAAGAAATTAAAAACCGAAAGACTTTCAAAACAAGAAAAGGAATTTATTGAAAAACAAGCAGATGATTTGCGGAAAAAGAATGTTATAACCGGTATTCCGGATATTGAATTGGTAGCCAAATATCGACCGGAATTTTTGGAACAGCCTGCCAAAATGACACCGGATTTGTGTGCGCAGATTGTTAATAAATACGGCGATAAACTTTCGGCGCAAACTCAGCTTGAGATGATGACCAAAGTAGTTGAAAATATGTTGGTAAATCGCAATAAGGATGAAGAAAACTATTATCTGATGAACAATTATATTGAGCGTGCGGCCAATCTTAATACTTCTTCACAGGCAATGAAAAAGTTTTGTAAAGCATTAGAGCTGGTAATTGTGGTTACTCAAGAGCAGTATGATAAAGATAAATCGCATATAAATAAATCACTAATAGCCAAAGCAAACTTGCGTGAGTCCGAAAGAGATAAAGAACTATTTGAACAAGCGCGTTACAAATATATGGATTTGTTGTCAATTGAGCATAAAATTGAAGAATTATGCCGTGACGGTGACTGTAAATGTGTTGAGCCGAGTAAAGAATCTGTAGCTGCTGTTTGGGAAGAAATTAAAAGCGGTAAAGCCGCAAAATTGAGCTTCGAGCCGAAAACCGGTTTGGGCAGACTTATGATGAATAAAAACGCCAAAAAAATTGAAAAAGAAATGCAAGAGGCTATCACCAAATTTAATTCTTGTGTGGAAAAATTTGCTCCGAGTTCTGAGTTTAAGTATGTTAAAGGTGTAAGTGAAGATGAAACGTATTTTAACACATTAGCCCAAAAGGAAGAAAAAATAATACAGATAAAGAGAGAAATCGGCAACAATTATTACGATTATACTTCCGATGAGGAAAAGAGGGTTGCCGCATTCGAAAAGTATAAAATAGCCGATAAATTTGCCGCATTGGAAAAGCAATTTGAAGAGCGTTCAAAAGAAATGCAAGGGCGTGCGCGAACAGATTTAGCAATGCAATTCGGCGAACAGCAATTTGGAGAGCGTTCAAAAGAAATGCAAGGGCGTTCCCGCACAGATTTGGCAATAGCGGGATTGGTTAAAGAAGAAGAGATGGCGCAAAGGATTTATAAAGCAAAAATTGCCGAATTACGCCAGTCGATAAAAGATGGCGTAAAGCAGGATATGGCTGACCGCGGTGTTAATGAGAAGCCGAGCCTTGATAATCCGAATGAAGTCGGTAAGCCGATGACCGCCGAAGGAACAAAGAAAATTCGCAAAAACATGAAGGACTTGAAACAGTATAAACAGTTGGTCAAAGAATAAGCGATATTAAATACTGTTTAACTTCATTTCGGCTAAGTTGATGACAGTAACACCTTTGTTTGCAGCTGTTTGACAAATTTGATATACGCGTCCTTTGTAGCAGTTGTAAGCAATGATAAAATCAGTATGTTGTGCGATATAACGATTGCGGTATATTATGCAAAAACGTTTATACCCCACTGCGCATTTATCTGGATATATAAAATCGTCGAAGTATCTTCTGTGCAAAATATAACCGCTGTCATCCTTATCAATCAAGTTTAACTCGGTAGGACTGCAAATTACCAATATTACGCGAATATGCGGATATTCTTTTTTTATATTCAGAACCGTATCGTAAGCGTCTTGTTCAAATCCGCCGATTTGCCCAACAAGAAAATCGGTAACATTTTCTTTTTCTATTAGGCGGATTGCTTGTTTTTTGATGAGTTCTTTAAGTTCAGGCTTGGGGCGGCGTTCACGTTTTCTGTTGTGCATAAAGTCATAGTCATTACCGAAAAAGGCACAGGTTTTACCCATTTTGTTCTCGCATTCTGTCCGAACAATAAAAAAAACACCGCGATAAGGCGGTGGGTGTTGACAACTAAATCCCAAGGCGTTAGTCCATCTTATTCGGATAAAACCTATTCGATGGCACCCACCTTATGGTGAGTCCATCACAAAATAACTCTTGCTAAAGCAAAAGTTATCCTGTCCTTGGGATTAGGGTTGTCATACCCTCATCGAGTCGGACAATCTCGACAGTACGAAGTTTAAGAGACTAAAATACAAAATGCAATTATTTTATAAAAGATATTAACTAAAAAATAACGCTTTTGCAATAATATAGCTCCAAAGGGGAAGATGATGAACGATAAGGCTTTTTTACGATACGCTCTGGAACAGTCTTTTATCCGTCCGTGCAATACCGCGGCGGAAAGTATGATATTACATTATGAATTGTCATCTTCTCGGAATTATGTTTTTACGGATAAATACAAAGACATGAATCTTGAGGATTATTATACCGTTGTTTACTGGATGGAGAATGCGGATGATGATAGGGTGAAGGCAGAAAGACAACATCAGGCAGAGTAGATGAAAGTGCGTCAAGTGCCCGGGGGACGGAGAGTTGCCGCCGGGACGAAAAGACATTTGTTTCAGGTCTTGCGGTTCTTTCGTCGCATCCCGCTGCTGCATACAAGGCAGAACGGCCGGTTCCCGGAGAGGGATCCCGCCGTACCTCCCTGTGTAGTGACGAGACTGCGCAGAGGAGGTGTTTTTTATGGCAAAACTCAGTGATATCAGGGTCCTTAC
>CACWUA010000052.1 GCA_902763905.1 uncultured Pseudomonadota bacterium
TTATGACGATCTGTAGATTGTACCATCTTCATCTCCTAGAATTTCAAACCAGCTTCGCGAGCTGCGTCGGCCAACGCCTTAACACGACCGTGATATATATAACCGCCGCGGTCAAATACCACTTCGGAAATACCCGATTTGGTAGCTCTTTCAGCAATTACTTTACCAATGAAGCCAGCGGCTTCAACCGTAGAAGATTTTTTAATTTGTCCTCTGATTTCCTTATCCAAGGTAGAAGCAGAAGCAACTGTCAAACCTTTTACATCGTCAATGATTTGTGCATAGATATGCTTACCGCTGCGGAAAACCGACAATCTTAACTTGCCGTTGGCTGCGTTTTTCAAAGCATATCTTACACGTGCTTGTCTTCTTTCAAACAATTTTTTTGGTGTATTCATCGACTTATTCCTTATTTCTTCTTGCCTTCTTTACGACGTACATATTCGTTGGTATATTTTACGCCCTTACCTTTATACGGTTCAGGTTTTCTATACTTACGAATTTCTGCCGCAACCTGGCCAACTTTTTGTTTGTCTGCACCAAAGATTGAAATTTGTGTCGGAGATGCACAAGAAATTTTAATCCCTTCCGGAGCCGGAAAAGTAACTTCATGCGAAAAACCCAAAGACAAAATCAGGTTCTTACCTTCAACACGCGCCTTATAACCGACGCCGACCAATTCCATATCTTTCGTAAAGCCTTCGCTTACACCTTTAATCATCTCGTTAATGCGAGCGCGGGTTGTGCCCCACAAAGCTCTGGCTGCATTGCTCTGAGATAACGGCGAAACCGATACTTTACCGTCTTCAAATTTTGTTGCAACGTGACTGTCATCAAAAGAATAGGACAATTCGCCCAATTTACCTTTTGCTACAACCGTGTTGTTATTGATGCTCAGTTCTACACCGGCAGGAACAACAACTGGATATTTACCAACTCTTGACATTTCCTACCTCCTTAGAACACTTGGCACAAAATTTCACCGCCGACATTGGCCTTACGGGCTTCATTATCACTCATAACACCCTGCGGTGTAGAAATAATGGAAATACCCAAACCGTTGTATACTCTCGGCAAGTCTTTCACGCTTGAATAAACGCGACGACCCGGAGTGGATACACGATAAATCTTAGTTATAACGGCAGCACCTTCATGGTACTTCAATTGAATGCGAAGTTCATCAACTCCGGGGCGAACATTGTTTTTTTCATAACCGACAATATAGCCTTCGCGTTTCAAAACTTCCAACACATTTTCACGCAAGCGAGAAGCAGGTGATACAACATCACTCTTTTTCGCTCTTTGTGCGTTTCTGATGCGTGTGAGCATATCGCCCAAAGGATCACTCATAGACATGATATCTTCCCTCCTTACCAGCTTGATTTTACTAAACCAGGAATTTCGCCAAAGCTTGCCAAATCTCTCAATTCAACACGGCTTAAACCGAACTTTCTGTAATAACTACGTGAACGCCCCGTGATTCTGCAGCGATTGCGAATACGGCATTTTGCAGAATTCTTCGGGAATTTTTGCAAAGCAAACTGAGCCTGCATTCTCTCTTCCGGAGTTGCATTCTTATCCATCATGATTGCTTTTTGTTTTTGACGGCGGTTCGAATACTTAGCAGCCATCTTAACTCTTTTCAAGTTTCTATATACCGAACTTGTTTTTGACATAGTAAAATCTCCGCTTATTTCTTGTAAGGCAAGTTAAACGAGGTCAGCAGAAACTTTGCTTCTTCGTCTGTCTTGGCTGTTGTGCAAATAACAATATCAAGACCTCTGACTTCATCTACCTTTTCGTAGTTGATTTCAGGGAAAATGATTTGTTCCTTAATACCGAATGCGAAGTTACCTTTGCCGTCAAAGTTCTTACCGGTAATACCATGGAAGTCGCGGATTCGCGGCAAAGCCATGTTAACCAGTCTTTCCAAGAACTCATACATTCTGGCCGAACGCAAAGTTACTTTGCATCCGATCGGCATACCTTCTCTGAGCTTAAAGGTAGCAATAGACTTGCGTGCCTTCGTCATAACCGGCTGTTGACCGGAAATGGCAGCCAATTCTTCCATAGCGGATGTTACTTTTTTCTTATCGGTAACGGCATCGCCGACACCCATATTCAATACAATTTTCGTCAGCTTCGGAACCTCATGTGGATTTTTGTAACCGAATTTTTCCACAAGAGATTTCTTTATGACGTTGTTGTATAAATTTTCATAGTTTGTCATAAAATTTTCTCCCATTAATCGATTACATCACCGGTTTTACGAGCAACACGAACCTTCTTGCCGTCTACTGTTTTGTAGCCGACTTTGATTGCCTTGCCTTCTTTAACAATGGCAACATTGGAAACGTGAATTGCTGCTTCTTTCGAGATAATTCCGCCCGGAGTTGTTTGCGACGGTTTGGTGTGGCGTTTAACCATATTCAAACCTTCAACAACAACCTTGCTTTCTCTCGGAAGTGCTTTTTTTACAACGCCGGTTTTACCCTTGTCGTCACCCGACAAAATGATAACCGTATCGTTCTTTTTAATTTTCATTTTAGGCATTACAATACCTCCGGTGCTAATGAAATGATTTTCATAAATTTCTTTGCACGCAATTCTCTCGTAACAGGGCCGAAGATACGAGTACCGATCGGTTCACCGTCTTTATTGATTAAAACTGCGGCATTACTGTCAAAACGGATTACACTCCCGTCTTTGCGGCGAATATCACTGGCTCTTGGAACCACCAAGAACCTTGATGCACTGCACCTGACGTGCGCCTGAATTATCAGCAACATCGAGGTTGGTTTGCATTTGTATCATTTTTTTATTCCTTCATATCTTAGGCGTTATCAGACGAAATTACAGTCCAAGATTTATGCTTAGAAATCGGACGGCATTCTTCAATAGAAACCTGATCTCCAACCTTGTACTGATTGTTTTCATCGTGAGCGGCAAATTTTTTACTCTTCTTCACGAATTTTTTATAAACCGGATGCATAACCTGACGCTCTACACTGACCACGACAGTTTTATCCTGTTTATCACTAACAACAACACCTTGAAGAATTCTCTTAGGCATATCTTTTCTCCTAACTATTCTTCTTGCGCTCAGTAATGAGCGTGTTGATTTTGGCTACATCGCGGCGAGTTTTACGAATGTTAGAAACATTCTCCAACTGACCGGTAGATTGTTGAATACGCAAATTAGCCTGCTCTTTTTTGCATTCTACCAACTTGCTTTCCAATTCATCAATCGTCATAGCGCGTAAATCTTTAGTTTTAACCATTATGCGTCTCCTTTAACGATATCAGAGTTCAAACGCTTTACAAATTTGCACTTAACCGGCAATTTTGCGGCGCCCAGTTCAAAAGCTCTGCGAGCGATTTCTTCCGAAACACCCGTAATTTCAAACATAATGCGACCCGGTTTAACTCTGGCTACCCAAAATTCGATAGCACCTTTACCTTTACCCATACGTACTTCGGCCGGTTTATCCGATACCGGTACATCCGGGAAAATTCTGATCCACAGTTTTCCTGCTCTCTGCATCTGACGTGTAATCGCACGACGAGCTGCCTCGATTTGACGTGCCGTCACACGATCAGGAGTCAGAGCCTTCAAACCGTATAAACCGAAATTTAATTCTGAACCACCTTTAGCCATGCCGTGAATACGACCTTTGTGCTGCTTGTGGAATTTCAAACGTTTTGGACTTAACATTTCTCTAACCTCGCGTTATTACTTTTGTTCAGTCAACTTCTTGTCTTGCGCCATCGGATCGTGGCCCATGATTTCGCCCTTGTAGATCCATACTTTCACGCCGCAAGCGCCATAAGTTGTATGAGCTGTTGAGGTTGCATAGTCAATATCCGCACGCAATGTGTGCAAAGGCACGCGACCTTCACGGTAGTATTCGGTTCTGGCGATTTCCGCACCACCCAAACGACCGCTGCAGCTTACTTTGATACCTTCGGCACCCAAACGCAAAGCAGACTGCATAACTCTTTTCATGGCACGACGGAAAGCCACACGGCGTTCCAACTGTTGTGCCACGGAATCAGCAACCAACTTGGCATCCAGCTCCGGTTTTCTTACTTCAACGATGTTTAATTGAACTTCGGAATTAGTCAATTTTTGAATGTCTTTTCTTACATTCTCGATATCCTGACCTTTCTTGCCAATTACAACACCCGGTCTGGCCGAATGAATTGTAACTCTTGCCTTTTTAGCCGAACGTTCAATAACAATTTGGCTGATGCCGGCTTGAGCCAACTTTTCATTCAAGAATTTTTTAATTTTCAGATCTTCGTGGAGATAGTCGGTAAACTTATCATTTTCAGCATACCAACGAGAGTCCCAAGTGCGATTTACACCTAAACGAAGACTGGTAGGATTAACTTTCTGTCCCATTTATTTACTCCCCACGCTCCGAAACAACGATGGTCATGGAAGAAAACGGCTTCAAAATACGAGCGCTTCTGCCGCGACCACGCGCATTCATTCTTTTCATTACAATTCCTTTACCGACATAAGCTTCGCTTACTACGAGTTTGTCAATATTGAGATTGTGGTTATTTTCAGCATTGGAAATTGCAGATTGCAACAGTTCCAAAGCTACTTTTGCGATTCTCTTTTTAGAGAAGCTTAATTCGGCAACCGCTTTTTCAGCCTTCAAACCGCGAATGGTTTGCGCTACCAAGTTCAACTTGCGTGAACTGGTTCTGATTGAACGGCAAACTGCCTTTGCTTGTTTAATAGTATTCTCAGCCATAATTAACCTCTCTTCGCAGTTTCTTTGGTGTGACCGTAGAAGGTACGAGTCGGAGCAAATTCACCGAACTTGTGACCAACCATATCTTCGGTTACCAATACCGGAATAAATTTGTGACCGTTGTGAACACCGAATGTCAAGCCTACAAATTGCGGCAACATGGTAGAACGACGAGACCAAATTTTAATCACTTCATTACGGCTAGAATTTCTAGCAGCGTCAGCTTTCTTCAAGAGATAGCCATCAACAAAAGGTCCTTTCCATACAGAACGAGTCATTAGCTTTTCTCCTTATTAATTCTTGTTATCATGACGAGATCTCATAATAAAGCGATCTGTCTTCTTGTTAGAACGAGTCTTGGCACCCTTAGTCGGTTTACCCCACGGAGTAACCGGATGGCGACCGCCGGATGTACGGCCTTCACCACCGCCGAGCGGGTGATCAACCGGGTTCATCGCCACACCACGGGAAACCGGACGGTTTCCGAGCCAACGATTACGACCGGCCTTACCAAGAGATATGTTTTGGTTATCCGGATTGGAAACGGCACCAACCGTTGCCAAACATTCCTCACGAACCATACGCAGTTCGCCGGAATTCAACTTCAATTGAACATAGCCGGCATCTTTACCGACAACTTGCGCATAGCAACCGGCAGAACGTACCAACTGGCCGCCTTTGCCCGCTTTGAGCTCAATGTTGTGTACAATCGTACCAACCGGCATATTCTTTAAAGGCATTGCATTACCCGGCTTAATATCTGCCTTGGAAGCAGAAATTACTTTATCGCCGGATTTCAGTCTTTGCGGAGCCAAAATATAAGCCTTTTCGCCGTCACTGTAGCTGATTAAAGCGATAAATGCCGTACGATTCGGATCATATTCAATTCTCTCGACTGTTGCCTCACAATCAAATTTATTACGTTTGAAGTCAATCATACGATAGCTGCGCTTATGACCGCCACCGATACGACGACTCGTAACGTGTCCGTAGTTATCACGCCCACCGGTTTTCGAAATACCTTTCGTTAAACTCTTTTCAGGCTTGCCCTTATATAACTCGCTTTTATCAACGAGAATCAGTTGGCGACGTCCTGCAGATGTGGGCTTATATGTATTCAAAGCCATGATTAAATTCCTGTTGTAACATCAATGTTTTGACCATCGGCAAGGGTAATGATAGCTTTCTTATAGTCGGAACGATGACCGATATGACCTCTGAAGCTCTTAGCCTTACCAAACTGTTTAATGGTATTTACCTTGGTAACTTTTACGTTAAAAATTGCCTCAACGGCAGCTTTAACACTTTCTTTGGTAGCTGATAAAGGTACTTCAAATACCACTTTTCCAGCTTCCGATGAAACCATAGATTTTTCGGTAATTACCGGACGAACCAATGTATCATACATTGCTGCAGTTACATTGTTTGATTTGTTCTTAGCCATTTAATCTCTCCTCTAAGCAACTTACTGCATCTTTTGTTAATACCAATTTGTCCTTCTTTAAGATGTCGTATACATTGGCACCGATTGTCGGAAGAATATCGATTCCTTCGATATTGCGGCTGGCCAACGCAAAATTAACATCTACTTCCTTACCGTCAATAATAAGGCAGTTTGTCAATCCGCAAGCACTCAATTTTGCTTTCAAATCACTTGTTTTAGGAGCTGACAACTTTGCTTCATCAATAACGATAAGATTACCTTCTTTCGCTTTCGCGGAAAGAGCGGTCTTCAGACCGAGTTTTCTGAATTTCTTGGTCAAATCAAAAGAGTGATCTCTCACAATCGGACCAAATACCACACCACCCTTACGGAATTGGGCACCTTTTCTGGAACCCTGACGTGCGTTACCCGAACCTTTCTGTTTGAACGGTTTGGACGGCGTCAAAGCTACATCGGAGCGACCTTTGGTAGCGTGATTGCCGCTTTGTAATCTCGCTAACTGCCAAGTTACAACGCGTTGTAAAATATCGGAACGAACTTCCAAACCGTAAATCGAGTCGTTCAGTTCGATGGAACCGACATTTTTATTTTCTAAATTTAAGATGTCCTGTTTCATTTCTTTATCCTTAAACTATTCTGCATTCTCAGCCGAAACTTCAGCCGTCACAACAGGTTCATCAACTTTTTTCAATCCGGCAGGCATCGGTAAAGCAACTGTAGCCGGCTTCTTAACCGCATCGGTAATTCTTACCCATGTGTTTTCAGAGCCCGGAACACCACCCTTAACCATAATCAAGCCTCTGGCAGAATCAACCGAAACAACCTTCAGGTTTTGAACGGTAACGCGTTCAGCACCCATGTGTCCGGCCATTTTCTTACCTTTGAAAACTTTACCCGGATCTTGTCTTTGACCGGTAGAACCATGCGAACGGTGAGAAATAGATACACCGTGCGTTGCTTCCAAACCGGCAAAATTGTAACGTTTCATTACGCCGGCAAAGCCTTTACCGTTTGAGGTGGCGCATACGTCAACATATTGTCCCGGAACGAAATGTTCAACCGACAATTCCGAACCGACATTCAATAAGCAGTCATCAGAAACTCTGAATTCCCACAATTTCTTTTTCGGTTCAACTTTAGCCTTTGCAAAATATCCCTTCATCGGTTTGCTTACATTCTTGGATTTTACGGCACCAGTACCCAATTGTACAGCGTTGTAACCATCCTTTTCGGCAGTCTTTACATTAACCACCTGCAAACCTTCAACACTTAAAACCGTAACCGGAACATGAGTTCCATCGGCTTGAAAAATGCGGGACATTCCTAATTTTTTTGCGATTAGACCAGTACGCATTATTATTTTTCCTTTTCTTAATAGGTTGACAGCTTTTTCAAAGCGCCAACATTAATTACAATTTAATTTCAACATTTACACCGGCAGCCAAATCAAGCTTCATTAAAGCATCAACGGTTTGCGGTGTAGGGTTAACAATATCTAAAAGTCTTTTGTGTGTACGGATTTCGAACTGTTCACGAGACTTTTTATCAACGTGCGGCGAACGATTTACCGTAAACTTTTCGATTTTGTTCGGAAGAGGTATTGGACCTCTTACGCTTGCGCCAGTTCTTTTGGCAGTGTGCACGATTTCTGTTGTTGAGAGATCAAGCAATCTGTGATCAAAAGCCTTCAGGCGAATTCGTATATTTTGTGTTTCCATTTTATACTTTTCCTATAACTAAACAGCAAAAAACACCATCGACGGTATCCCCTGCCATCTAAAATTTGTTAATCTTTGCAAACGCTTTCGCAACAAAGGTTTGCGCTATGTTTTATATTTGCTTCGCTGCGAGGTAAACCCTCTCAAAACAATTGTTGTAGCGCGCTTATAACATAACAAAAACACAAATGCAAGCAAAAAATTAAAAAAATTTTAAAAAAACGACAGATTTGTCTTTGAGTCAAAATCGAGTCAAAAATCAGCGAAAGGATTCTGTTTTCCACAACTTTATTTACTTGTTTTTTCTTTTATATTGAGTTTAATTTAGTTTAGTTTTATCTTTATAGTTGCATAATTTTAACATTGGATTTATATTTATTTAAAAAACAACTTTTAAGAGGTTTTGCACAATGCTCAAATTAATGAATAAAGTTATTTCTGTTTTTAATAAAAAGACAAGTATGCGTTTAACCAATACCGAATGGCATATAATAGATGAAATATGCTATGCCGAAAAAATTAAAAGAAAAACATTATTTGAAAAAATTCAAAAACATCATCATAAATGTATGGGACTAACTCCCGCCGTACGCTTATTTTCACTAAATTACTATTATTTCAAAAGTAAACCGCACCGAAAGAACTCAAAATCCGATGCGGTTGATGACATATTAAATGAATTGTTATAATTTATTGTGCCAATGCATTTCTTAGCCTCTCAAGCTCGGCATCAGATGCATTATTTAAATTACCGACAGCAGTATCTGTTGCTAAACTTCCTGTAGCAGCACTGTTGTCACGATTTACATAATTACCGTTCTGATCCACTCTGCCGCTTAATCCATCCCCAACATCGGCAACACCTCCGGCAAATGATGGATTATTATTTTGCGGTCGATTGCTGCCATCTACATAATTACCGTTCTGATCCACTCTACCGCTCAGTCCATCCCCAACATTAGCAGCACCTCCGGCAAAATTTGCTGCCTCGCTCGGTACTTGTGCTACCCCTGATGTTGCAGAACCATCACCGTTCAACAATGCAGATGCACCTTTCGATACATCACCTGCACCGCCGCCGTTTGAAGAGCCGCTACCGCCCGCAGCACCAGTGCCACCAGAGCCAGCCGCACCCACGCTCAAACTGGAACTGGATGAAGATGAGCCTCTCGGACTGCTGGCACCTAGTGCAAACGAACCGGAACCTGAATATGGAACCGGTCTGTTTCCCGGAACAAGTGTATCATCAAACCTACCGATGCCCTGAGAAAACCCCATACCATTCTCTTGTGTAACATAACTGATTATCGAACCGGATATTGAAACCATAGCCAAACCAAGCCCCAAACCGGCAAACCATCCCCAGCGTAACTTTCCGAAAATTGCCTGAAATGCCAAAGCAATCAAACCAAAACCGCCAATCATCAACAGAACAGAACGCGTATTATTATAAGTATGAACCAATTTATCAAGTGCAGTTGTTACAATATCTTTCGCTTCTGCAGCTTCACTAATAAGTGCAAATACCCCGAAAAATATTGCAAACATAAAAACTTTATTACGCATAATTAAACTCCTTGAGCTGTTTTCATATTATGAATAATACCGTTTACATCAGTTAATGTCAAGAGAATAAAACCTTAAGGCAGTTAAACTCAGCATTCACAATTTTTCGTACTCAAAGAACACCGAACGCCTTCCTTCGCGAAGAGCTTTTCGCTGATATTTAGTCTCAGCCCAATCAGCCGGAGGGTTTCGCCAATCATCGGATGATTTAGCTGTCCACCTGAAATTTATCAAAACAGGCATCCGGCAAAGCGGCAAACAACAAACGCACATCATCATCAAATATTCTCACATTATCCGTACGTTCCGGCAACAATTCGATTTTATCTGACAAATCAATATCTTTTCCTTCTTTAACTCCGGTAATTAAAGACAAAAGATTAGCTACTCCGTTGCGATACACCTCGACTCCGATAAAACCGCATTCCGGCATTCTTTTTGACAATTCAGCCAAATGATCACCATCGCCGAAACCTATTTCTAAAGCATAAAAAGACTTAGGAGCATTGAAACAATGCTCCAAATCTATCTTCTTATCGGAATTTATCAAAATCCGCGGCAAAAAATTATTTAAAAGAAAACTCTTTGCTTTATGAATAACCCGTCCTTGACGACGACCGAAAAATTTCGGCTTTTCAACTTGATCATTTACCATTTTTTAATTTATCATCCATACGAGACAATCCGGCTGTCGATTTTGACAAAGAAACCATCAAATCAAACATTTGTTTGGCAATGGCACGATTCGTTATCTTGTAATATGCACGGATCAACTCGAGAGTTTCTTCTTTCTTCATAGGATCTTCATCAAATGAAAATTGTCTTTCCGAAACCTGTAAAATATCCGGTAACGCATTAATCATTCGTGGACTTTGCGACGCCACATCGTCATCCATATCCTCAAAAAAGAAACCCATAGGAACTTCCAAAACCCGACTGATATCCCATAGACGACTTGCTCCTACACGATTCATACCTTTTTCATATTTTTGAACCTGCTGAAATGTCAATCCCAACATATCAGCCATTTGTTGCTGTGTTATATGAAGAATAGTGCGTCTCAATCTGATTCTTTTTCCCACGTGAACGTCTACCGGATTCGGAGTATTATCATCTATTCTTCCTCTGATGGATTTTTTCTGTTTCATTATTCACCTCTTATTATTCTTACACCGATGTAAATATACACTTATCTCAAAATCTTGTCAATTTTTAAATGCAAGTTTTAATTGATTTTATGATTTGTTTTTCACAGAATCAACAGATTACAATATTATTTACAAACAAATCTCAATGTTTGATATATACTAAAAATTGCAATATACCATATATTATAAATAAATAGTTGAAATAATTTTATTTATGTTTTATAAGTATATAATATTCTATATACATCAGGAGTCCGAAATATGCAGATAAATCATTTTCAAATATTGATTACTTCTTTATCTTTCATCACATTATTCATATTAATGCAAAAAATATGCACTATGAATCTGACAAACCTAATCACTCACAATTTTTAATTTTTTTATAAAATATTTTGACATTAATCATAAATTGTTTTATAGACTCTATGTTTGCAGTTCCGTGGTGAAACGGTTATCACGTATCCTTGACATGGATGAGTCAGCAGTTCAACTCTGCTCGGGACTACCAGTTTTTCCTTAAATATCAGTTCCGTGGTGAAACGGTTATCACATATCCTTCACATGGATGGGTCAGCAGTTCAACTCTGCTCGGGACTACCAATTTTTAAGCAGCAAAAAGAAAAAGACCTGTAAATATCTATTTACAAGTCTTTTTAAATTGGTGCGCTAGGCCGGACTTGAACCGGCACGGGATAAATCCCAACAGATTTTAAGTCTGCAGCGTCTACCTGTTCCGCCACAAGCGCATCGCTGATAAGCCTTATACATAAAATTTTTTTATTTTGCAACATAAAACTTGTTTTTTTTTTAGAAATATGCTTAATTGTTTCTCGAAGAAAGATAACACTTATCTTTCACCAATATAATAAACACGACAGAAACAGCGTTTCGGTGTTTTTAGAGGGAGAATACTTAAATGAAACCGGCAAAAAAAACTTTTCCTAATTATTTTTTTCCGAATATAAATGAAGACGGATGGAAATTTGTCAGTGTTTGTGCTCTTATTTCCGTTATTCTCACGCTCATATGGTTTCCTTTGGGTTGCCTTTCTTTTGTTTTTACTATATGGTGCTTTTATTGTTTTCGAGATGTTCCACGTATTACACCCGTATTATCAAGCGCTGTTATTGCGCCTGCCGACGGATATGTCATATCCATAAATAAGGAAAAAGGGCCTGACGCACTCGGATTACAAAACAAAAACTTTACGCGAATCAGCATATTCAGCGGATTGTTTGATCAACACATCAATCGTATTCCCATAAAATCAAAAGTTCAAAAAACTTTTTATGATGCCGGCAAAAAATTTACCGGTAAATTTGATAAAGATAATATGGGAAACGAAAGAATGTTGATTTCGTTGCACCACAGCGAAAGTGGTGATTTCGTCATACGGCAAACTGCTGTATTTTGCAGTAAACGGATTGTGGATAATTTAAGATATGCTAAAGAATTTAATGCCGGAGAACGCTTTGGTTTTATCCGTTTTGGCGGTTATACCGATATCTTTCTGCCTGAAAAAATAGAACCGCAAATTTGTGTTGGTCAGAAAATGATAGCGGGAGAAACAGTTATAGCAGACATCAAGTCAGATGCACCGAGAATTGAAGGAGAAATCAGATAATGATAAAAAAAATCAAAACAAATACCAAATCGGTTTTACAAAAAAGAACCGAAATAAAAAATAAAACCATCGGTAAACTGAAAGAAGTTCCGTTCAGAAAAATGGCTCCCAACATAGTAACTCTAATGGCTTTATGTGCCGGAATTACTACTATTCGCTTTGCCATCATGGAAAAATGGACTTATGCTATTTTTTGTATCTTTTTTGCTTGTGTTTTTGACGGACTTGATGGCCGCGTCGCTCGCAAATTAAAAGCCTCATCAAAATTCGGTGCTGAGCTCGATTCGCTTTCAGATTTTGTCAGTTTCGGTGTGGCACCCGCTGTTTTAATGTATCAATGGTCTTTACATACTTTACCGAATTGGGGCTGGATTCTAACATTAATGTTTTCGGCAGCAATGTCAATGCGTTTAGCTCGTTTTAACACTATGCTAGAAGATGCTGCTGTTCCCGAATATTGGTCGCATTACTTTGTCGGAGTTCCGGCACCTATGGCTGCAGCAATAGGAATTATGCCGCTTTTAATATGGTTTGATAATAAAGAGCTTGAGTTTATTCTGCGTAATCCGTATTTTTGCGGTTTCATAATGTTTTTGGTTGCCTTTTTAATGGTCAGTCGCATCCCGACACTTTCACTAAAGAAAACCAAAATTAGCAGTGATTGGTTTGTTCCGCTGATGATTTTATTTGCTTTATTTGTCAGTTGTCTGATAACAAGACCTTGGCTCACATTGGGATTGTTTACTCTTTGCTATATATTGACCATACCTTTTACTATATCACGTTTCTTAAAAGAAAAAAAACAAGCTGAAAAAAATGAGTAATTTAAAAATCCCCTATTTGAAATGTATTTTAAAGTGCGGAAATAAGGTAGCGACGTAATCTTTATGCCGCAGCCGACGTTTTGCCGCACAATACCTTGACTTTGAAAAATGGCGAACCGGTATATTTAACCCATAAGCCGAGCGAGTGCAAAAAGGATATGTTCAACTTGTTCGGACATATCCACGGCTTAAGAAAGGTAAGTACCAACGGCTTAAATGTCGGCGTTGATGCCAACCATTTCCGCCCAATTAGTGAAGATGATGTACTGTTTTTCAAAAATGCCATATTAAACCATTATGACTATGAGGTGTTTCTATGATAACCGATGAAAGATTAACTCACATTATTAAAGTTGCACGCACGGCACAACGCTTGGCCGAGCGTTTACGTCCGAATGATAAAGAATTCCATGAAGATATGTTTTTGCTTGGCTTTGTTCATGATGTCGGTTATGAGTTCAGCGATGGCGGCAAGTTTCATTCTAAAATCGGCGGTGAAATTTTGCGCCGTAATGCGTATCGATATGCCGATGCCGTTACCAAGCACAGTTATTTAACGGACGGTGAATTGCCGGACGAATTGTATTTGCTTTATTGTGCCGATATGATGGTTGACACAAAAGGCATTGAATGCACGTTGGAAGAACGTGTAGAAGACATTAAAAAAAGGTACGGAGCTCAATCCATACCTTATAAAGATTCTCTTGTAAAAATTGAGACTTTAAAGTCTGATGTGCGCTATTCTGTTATCAGCACGGCTCAGGCAGAATAGGAATATCCTGAATATCCAATTCCGGATAGCCCTCGGATTTCAGTAGTTCGCACATTTTACTTGTCGTGTAATACGACGGCTCAGTTTGCTTGTAGTGCGGCTTGCGGAAGTTGTTGGCGACATTCGTGCCGTTGATAATCTGCAGGCCACCCATACCGTCAATACACATCATACGGTAGTGATACGGCACAAGGCGGTGGTTTCCGCAATCCATCACGTTTTTACCCTCGGTCGAGAAATAAGCCAAGCCCATGGAATTCGAGATAAACAGCGAATCATTGGTCTGAAACTCATCTTCGCCGATGTGGGCGAGTTTGCGCATTTTTGGTATTGAAAACGCTACGTCGTCATACAGAGGATTGTTGCTGTCCGCAATGTCTTTGAGCTTACCGACAAAATCTGCAGGCATCGCATCATCATTGTCAATGCGGAAAGTCATAATGCGCTGTCTTTGGAACTCGTCCGGTAATACCAGTTTTGCGCCATCAATAAAGATGTTGTGCATAAACGGATACTCTCTTTCAAGCTCGGCAAAAATAGCTTTCTTGTCTTCCGGCATTGCCGCGGAATGGTACACCAAAAGCACGAAATCCTTACAAGTCTGTCCGGCAAAGCTTTTGAGCGTGATGCCCTTAAACATTGCTAAACGCTGAGAGAAATACGGGTATTCAAACACTTTATGCTTGACATCAGGCCTATCGGGAAAAGCAAATGATGCCGCCACCGAATAACGAACCATACCAATAACTGAAACCATTTCTTGTGCTCCGTTAATTGTTAATTTTTTCTGTATCATAGGCATTAAAAAATAAATTTTAGTTAAAAACTCCCCATCTTTCGCTTTCGATAGAGGGGAGTTTCATGTGATATGTTCTAACATTCAATGATTTGCGCATCTTTACCGAGATTACCAACCGGAATCCAGCGGTTCGTGCGAGTATGGAAGACCTGTGAGGCCTTATCCTCAGTCATGCGTTCCAAGATTACCTCTTTGCCGTTGTAATCCATGGCTTTGACCTGATCACGGGTAAGCAACTTGCCGAACACAACGTTCTTAACTCGCTTAGATTCCTTGTCATAGAAGCGTTTACCATCATTGACAATATACTCTCTCTGGTTCACGTAGTACCCAAAGCAGTATTTGTCCTCTTTGGCCGCCTTATCAGCCGCTTCAATACTTGAAACTACTTGCTCTTCACCCTTGTCCTCGCCAAACAATCCGTAATGACGCTTAACCAAACTAAACTCTATCTGTTTCATAACACTAATTTTACTCACGCCTTTCCGTGAGAGTTTTAAATAATTTAACATTATAATTTGAAATCTGAAAACGATTTTAGACGAAAATTATAGAAAAAGCAAGAGGAAAATTTCATTTTATAAAAAATTAAGAGCTGTCAGCATTTCTGCCAACAGCTCTTGAGTTTAATCTTGCTTTTCATATTTTCCGTCTTTATAGATGTAGGTGCTATTTTGAATATCACCACAGCAAACCTCCGAGTTGCAAACAACTGTGCCGGTAGTTTCATCAATCTCGAAGCTATCCTTAAAATCGGACATTCCCAAGTTCTGAATATCTTGGCCGAGGTAATCAAGACAATACTGCTTGTCAATTTCTGTTTCAAGCAGGTTGCTGACAGCCGTCTGTATGAACTTCTTGAAACGACCGAAGTAGCGGATATATAATTCTCCGTCTTCAAAACACGCTTCGAATAAATCTCTGTCCCCACCCCAAAAAATAATGCTGGAAGACGACTCAAAAATCGGTACGAAATCAATAATCATGAAGGTTTGCTCTTTTGCAACCATCAAGACACCGCCGACAATCAAAACCTTGTAGCTGTCGATGCCGCAGAAATTCTGTTCCGGAAGCTCTTTGTAGGTATTTTTAGACTTGATAAACACCTTATTTATATCCGAAGAGTAGTTGCTTTCCGCAACAAAAGCAAACCTTTTCCGTTTTGGGTGCAGAACATCGAAAATCGAACGAATTTTGTCTCCGGCTGGGCTGGAAGCGTAAATTTTCTTGCGCATTTCCGCCACATCTTCGGGAAGTTCTGTCCTACCGAGAACGATGGGATAAGCTTTTGAATTTTTTGCCAACAAGTGCATTGTCTCGCCGTATGCGGCATAAATGCCACCGTCTTCGCCCTTGAAAACGTTGTAAAACAACGGCTCAAATTTTTCGGGCACTCCAAACTGCAATTCTGAAAACGATTTTAGACGAAAATTATCGAAAAAGCAAGAGGCATTTTATAAAAAATTAAGAGCTGTCAGCATTTTTGCCAACAGCTCTCTGAGTTAAACTCTTTCATACCGCCCGTTCTTAAAGACGTAGACATCTGAAGTGTCTTGAATGCCATCACAGCAAACAGCAGAGCGGCACCGAATTGCACCGGTATCCTCCTTAATTCTGAAACCATTCTTAAAGAGCGAATATGCCACAAAATTGAGGTTTCGGCCAAGATGATACAGGGCATACTTGCCTTCATCTTTCTTGACTTCAAGCAGATTGCTGACAGCCGTCTGCCTGAACTTCTCAATACGTCCGAAGTAGCGGAATTTCAGCTTTCCGGCCTCAAAACAGGCTTCAAGAAGTTCCTGTTCACCGGCCCAGAAAATAGTGCTACCTTCGGATGCTCCGAAAAACGGAACAAAATCAACAATCTCGTAGCAATCCTTGCCCTTGATCATCAAAACACCTCCGGCAATCAGAGCCTTTGCGGCACCGCCGATACTGATGACATCCCATTCCGGCAGTTCTCCGTAGTCTGTTGCCGACTTGGCAAACACCTTCTGCTCGTGGGTGTAGATGTTCTCGGTAACAAAGCACCAGCACAGATTTTTCCACTTGGCATGTAAGTCCTCTACAGCCTTACGAATCTTGCTTCCGGCTTGGCTGGGAGAATAAATCTTTCTTTGAATTTCCGCCACCCCATAGGGAAGATCATTTTTGCCGCAGAAAATGCGATAAGCAACGGAACTCTTTGCCAGCAAGTGCATTGTCTCGCCGTATGCGGCATAAATGCCACCGTCTTCGCCCTTGAAAACGTTGTAAAACAACGGCTCAAATTTTTCGGGCACTCCAAACTG
>CACWUA010000053.1 GCA_902763905.1 uncultured Pseudomonadota bacterium
GCTGACGAGCGACGAGGCAACTTCCACCACTTATACCTACAGCGATAAAATCGATGTGGTATTCGGAGGAAACACCAAGTCTTCATCGGCACCGGGTAAGATTATCGTGCAGAAAGGCAAGACCGTTACCGATTATGAAATCCGCAATCCGAAACTTGTCGTTTCCGATAACGATGTTACAGCTTCGCTCAACTTCATCACGAAGTACAGCGACGGCAGTGAAAATTCGGAGGAGGTTTCAAAGGTTTTTGCCCGCAGCTTGGTTTGCAATACGGATTGGAGTTCAAATGAGGTAAACAACAGCGAGCTCACGGGTTCTGCCAGCGTTACTCTCAAATCGAACAACAAGATTGAGGACGGAAATTGGAGCTACAAGAAGGAGATTCGTGATATTAAAACCATTGCTTCTCTGGCTAACAGTCAGCAGACAAACGGTTGGACCAGCGAAGATCCAAACTCGATTACGTACAGCCGAGAAGGCAAAACGTATACGTTTGATGCTCTTTCGTTCAGTGCCACCGAAGCTGGACATTCTGTCCAGCTGACGAGCGACGAGGCAACTTCCACCACTTATACCTACAGCGATAAAATCGATGTGGTATTCGGAGGAAACACCAAGTCTTCATCGGCACCGGGTAATTATGAAATCGAAAACCCGAAGATTACCGTTAACAAGGATAATGTTATAACCTCACTTACATGGGTTACACTTTATTCTGACGGAACCAAAAAGACGGAAGAAGTAAACAAAATCTTCAATCGTAACTTTAAGGTTCTGACAAACTGGTCATCTAAGGAAGCAAACAACTCGCAGACCACCGGTTCGGCAAAAGTTGATCTCACCGATTCTTCAAGCAAAACTGACGGCTACTGGAGCTATACTGCCGAAACACGCAGCATCAGCACCACAGCAACGCTGAAAGGTTCTACACAGGAGAATAAATGGGAGTCAAAAGACCCGAATAAGATTGTCTACACCCGTGAGGGTAAGACTCATGATTTCGGTACGTTGAGTTTCAATGCTTCAGAATCCGGAGCATCTGTTAAGCAGAAGAGCGATAATGTTAACGAGACCGTTTATAGCTACAGCGATAAGATTTCGGTCAGCTACGGCTCAAACAGCTTCGATTCTTCAGCTCCTGGCACCATCACGGTGGCTAAGCCTTGGAATCCTGACTTCCCCGACAGCTACGGTAAGTTCACGGACGTGAAAGTTACTGCATCTAAGACGGAAGGTCATAACAGTTGGCTCTATGTAGTAAGCATCCACTTTGAAAACGGTACTCTGCCGTTGCTCATTCGTCAGAATGCAAGCGCACCAGATGCCATAGATAAGAGCATGTTTACCTCATCAACAGATTCCAGACTGAATAGTGCAATCTACATCACCTCTTGGGGCAAGTGGATTAACGTTATTGCCGATGATGTAGATTCCCGCATGTCATGGGATGATACCGACGGCGATAATGCCGGTATGCTCGCCTACAGCACCGCTACCATGTGGGGTTGGGACAATGGTCATACCTCCGGAGGTCATCCGACCGTGTTTACAGACAAGTACAGCGCAAAGTTGTCAGAGAACAACACATTGCTTACTATCTATAACAAGTCAGGAAATGTATTTGCAACGTATAAGTCCGCAAAATAACCTGTGACACATTATAAAAAACAGCGTCTTCTTAATCGAAGACGCTGTTTTTTTATAGATAAATTTTCCTTTGAAACGGCGTACTAAAAAACACTCTGTAACAGAAAAAAGTCGATTAAAGAGCTTAATACGCAGTAAGCTCTCTTGCGCGGTGTACAAAAAAAACGCCCAGCAACACAAAAAAACTCGATTAGAGCTGTTTATAGAAGTACACCGACTGCCGCGGTGTATTATCTCCTGAAAAGCAAGAAAAAAGCCGGAGAACGTGGCTAATAGAAAAAGGTTTCTTCCCGCGGTGTTTCCCCTTTGCAACAAGAAAAATCACGAATAGCGTGTATAAATACGAAGAAAGTCCTTTGACGCGGTGTACAAAAGAAGTACATAAGTCAAAGGACTTTCAAGTAGTTATCAGCTAGACGTGATTTCCAATACTAAAGATTGGAAGAATCAACCTTAACACCCACACCCATAGTCGAACTGATTGAAATTTTCTTCAAATAAGTTCCTTTCAGGCTGGCAGGTTTAGCCTTCAAAATCGTTTCAATGAACAATTTGGCGTTGTCATAGATTTGATCACTGCTGAAGGAAGCCTTAGCCACACCGGCGTGAACAATACCGTTCTTTTCTACACGATATTGAACTTCACCTGCTTTGGCATTTTTAACAGCTGTGGCAACATCGGTGGTAACCGTACCGAGTTTCGGGTTCGGCATCAAGCCTTTCGGACCCAATACACGAGCAACACGGCCGGCCATACCCATCATATCCGGAGTTGCGATACATCTGTCAAAGTCAACCTTTCCGGCCAAAATTGAATCAACCAGGTTTTCGGCACCGATAATATCAGCACCCGCTGCCTTAGCTTCATTAGCCTTTTCGCCTTGCGCAAACACGGCTACGCGAACGGTTTTACCATTGCCGTGCGGCAACTGGCAAACGCCGCGGATCATTTGATCGGCGTGTTTCGGATCAACACCCAAGTTAATTGCCAAATCGATGGTCTCATCGAATTTTGCAGTTGCATTTTCTTTTACGATATTGATAGCGTCTTTCAAGCTGTATGCCTGATTCTTATCAATATTTTTATATGCATTTACTAATCTCTTTCCGCTCATCGACTTACTCCGTAACTTCAATACCCATAGACACGGCCTGACCTTTAACCATATTCATGGCAGATTCGACTGTTGAACAGTTCAAATCCGGCATTTTGGTGGTGGCAATTTCTTTGACTTGCGCCATAGAGATTTTGCCGGCAGTCTTTTTACCCGGTTCCTTAGATGCAGATTGAACACCGGCGGCTTTCTTAATCAAATAAGAAACCGGCGGCAACTTGGTGATGAACGTAAAGCTCTTATCATCGTAAGCGGTAATGATTACCGGCACCGGTACACCCGGCTCGATTTTTTGCGTTTGTGCATTAAATGCTTTACAAAATTCCATAATGTTTAAGCCTTTTTGGCCCAAAGCAGGACCTACCGGCGGAGACGGATTCGCCTTACCCGCAGGTATTTGCAGCTTAATCAGACCTAAAATTTTCTTTTTAGATTTAGCCATTTTATACCTCTCTTAGGTTTGTGGTAAAGACAATGGCTTGTCCCCCACAATATTATTAACACAAAACATCTTTAAAGACGATTCGCCTTCAAGATGCCTGTTTTGTATATCATACAAATTATAAATTGCAAGCATTTTTTGCGAAAAAATATAATAAATTTTTGTAATTTTGCATTTTTTACTTGATTTTAGACAAAATATGCATTATAGTATAGTCAACAGATTTTTTAGTAGGAGAAAAAATATGGTAGAGGTTATTGAAAACACTAAAGGTTATCCGCTTATGAAGAGCAATGAATACAGTTCGGTGCTGCTGGCAGAACAAAAACTTAACTATATGGATATCAACAAATTTTCCGATGTTACACCTAAAGAATTTAATAATGAAGATCGGATGAATCGTATTCTGGCCGAAATATTGCAGCAGCCGATAATGGCCGGAGTTTACCGTAAAAACGGAATAAAACCGAATGAAGTTTATGATTATATAGGATCAGTGCAATTGTCTTCAATTGAGGATAAAAAAGATATCCTGAAACAAGTTTGGATTGCGTATGCTCATGCTGCTCATAATAACGACAGAGCAGAAGGCGATAAATTAAACGGTCTAAAGATTGAAGACTCAGAATGGAACGAATTGGAGAAAAGGTTGAGCAACCCTATCAGCAAATTAACTAAATCAATGAAGCAGTTCAAAGCAGAACAGGCAAAAGAAATTACCAGAGAAATACCTACTTCGTCTTTTGGAAAAAAAATTGTGGATTGGTTTAAGAAGAATGAGAAAAATGCTAAGACAATTGCTGTAGGTGTTGTTACTGCGGTCGTACTAACTCCTGCTGCGCAAAAATTAATGCAATTAACCGCAAAAGATGATTTTTCTAAAATTACCAAGACTGAACAAAAAACTCAGCAACAAAACAATCAGAATATGAGCAGAATTTATACAGATATAAGCAAACACATTCTCTCATAACTTGTCAGGAAATTCGCGATTTTTACCAATAAATTTCCTGGTTCCTAAAAAAAAGTATGACTTGTTACCGACAAGTCATACTTTTTTAATGGACAAACGAGTTTACATTGTACCCATAGTCATTTCCGTCTCCCCAAATTGATTCTCAGAAGCTTTGTATCTCCGATATCAAAGACTATTTCAGCCCCGACATGAAAAACATCCAGCAACTTCTCAGCCTCATACTCATTAGAGCGTAACGATATATGGATATGAATATACGTTTTCTTATCACCTTTATAACTGCTCGAAGTTACCAAATCGGCCACATTTCTGCCGTTAAAGTTAATACCGATAGTCAATGCCACTCTAACCGGTTCGTCAAATAAAACCTTTTCGTATTTTTTGACTCCTTTCTGATCTGCATAACCGGTTATATCCAGCCAATAAGCTTCTTTTCCGTGAATATTATCATCAGGTCTCTGATAACATTTCACCTCAGGGTCGTCATTTATTCCGACAATCGTACAAAAATATTCTTCTAACATAAAAAAATATTACCGTTGCCTTTTCAACGGAGTTAAATAATATATTTATAATTTAATTATAAACAATCTTCCAAAATTTGTCAAGTATCTTTTATAATCTGCAAATTCTTATTTTATCTATTAAACGAATTTGTTTAACCGAAGCTTTTTTAACGATGTCTCACTACTTCAAAGCGGTAGAGTTGTACTGGTTCAGTTGGTGCAATATTACCTTTTTGCCGTGCAATTGCCACTTGCTGCTCTATACTGTCAATCCCCTCAATATCAGGTAATAACAAGCCACGTTTACCATTGCTTTCGACGATTACTCCATACTTTTTAATATTAAGTTCCTCAGTTGAAGTTATCGGTTCTGCCGGCATCAGCACATCAACGCTATACACCAAATCCGCCAATTCATCCGGACGAACCGGCATAAAACGCGGATCTTGCGAACAGGCGGCAATCGCATTATGAGCTATTTCATCGGCTATATTGGCATACAACGGTGCTATTGTACCGATACAACCGCGCAATTGTCCGTGCATTTTGAGTGAAACAAACACTCCGGCGCGGTTTTGCACCAGTTCGGAAGCTACATTTTGCGGCATTGATACCGGTTTTCCGCTCAACACAAAATTTTCAATGCAATAACGGGCAAAACGGACATAGGCATCTTCTTTTTGTACCTGTGCCGCCACCTGTTTTTGCTTCCATTCGCTAAATTGCGCTCCGAAATTGCGCTTTTTATCAACATCACCCGCAGTAAAAGTCGCCACACCATAGCCGACACCGAACGGTCCTTCATACGACAGTAAATTACTCTTGACCGTACGTAAATCAAAAGCTCCGGCCATAATCACAAACGGACGGTGTCCGCATTCTCCGGCAGCTTCACACAGTTGTGGCGACATTTGCAACAGCGGCAAAAAATTTGCTGTTTTGAAAATCTCCCGCACTTTAGCATCAAATTCCGGTCCCTCTTTAGTAAATCCGTACGGACCGTCGTCAAGCAGCTTGTGTGACCAATCTCCGCTGGCAATAATCACACTGCGACGATTGAGTTTATCAGAAACTTCATTTAAGATTTGTCCCAACAGATAATGATAATAAATTGACAATCCGGAAATAGCTATCCGCACCACTTTAAAGTCCTTTTTGATTTCTGTCAGAAAGCGTAGCGGAATAAATGAGCCATGGTCAATATTTTGCTCCTGTTCGCCCAAAATACCGCACGGAAAACCACGGGCTTGGCATAAAGTATTCAGCGTACCAATAAAACTTTCGTCAGCTTCGGCGGTGATTTTAACTTCCGGTGCTCCAAACTTAACAAAATTATCGGTCAGACTTCTTTGCGATTCCACATGAAAATAATCAGCATACCAACGCATATGCGGACTGAGCAAAATGATCGTATCCGGCTCAAAATCCGTTAAAAATTTCATTGCTTCACGATAAGAATCGATTGTTTTTTGAATTTCTTTTTCTTTGCCCTTGCCTACTTCCGGAAAAATAAGCGGCGGATGCGGTACTGCCACGGCGGCCAAAACTGTCATAATTATCTCCAACTATATATTATTGTATGAGTTAAGATTTATAATTGCCTTTTTTTATTTTCAGCATTTGCACCAATTTCTGCCAACCTGTTTTTTGAATATTTGTTTTTTTGTTTTCGGCATTTTTTTGCGCAACAAATTTTTTCATCGGAACGGTAGCACTGAACGACAACATAAACTTTAATTCCAAACTGAGCCATTCTCTGCTGCCCGAAATGCGTGGCATCTCAATCTCTTCTTCCATAGAATTGGCAGCGTCGTTATAAATACCTTCTATATACATCATCATTGATATTTTTGCACCTGGCGATTGTTGTTTGCGGCTCTCAATATATTCGTCCACAAATTCCGGTTTTATACCGTGTTTGCGGTAAGCAGACACCATTACCGGTTGTCTGAATATATTTTCTATGGCGGCATTTAATTCGTCGTCATCATTTTTACTTAAAGTAGCCTTTACATACTTTGAAATATTTTCATAATTAAGTGTTTGTTCCATCGACAATACATCTTTATATTCGCCGACATCAAAAATCGGATTACCGGTTTTCGGGCTTGTTCCTATAATTTCCATGGCAAATTCCTTACAAAATTATCTATGAGAAACATAGTATCCCAATTTTGCATCATTTGCAATCAAAAATATAAGCAAAAAACAAATTTACGCATGGCGAAACGAGTAGTATTTATGTAATAAAAATGTAACGATTGTCGAAAAAATCAAATATATTGCCTGCGCCCACCAAGCGTTAAGCTTAAATATCCACATCAAAAAGCTGATACTCGGCGCATTAATCGTATAAAGCAAAACATACA
>CACWUA010000054.1 GCA_902763905.1 uncultured Pseudomonadota bacterium
ACCGGCGTATATTCCAACACCGGCGGTCAACAATCAAAGGCTACTCCGATGGGGGCATCCGCTAAATTTGCCACTGCCGGTAAAGAATTACCGAAGAAAGATTTGGGTATGATTGCCATGTCTTACGGTAATGTTTATGTGGCTCAAGTAGCTATGGGCGCCAACGATATGCAGGTAATTAAAGCAATGAACGAGGCTGAGGCTTATAACGGTCCGTCCATCATTATTGCTTATTGCCCGTGCATTAACCAAGGCTTGAATATGGCAGAAGGTTTGGGTCACCAAAAGAATGCGGTTGAAACCGGTTCTTGGCCGCTCTATCGCTATAATCCGGATAATATGAAAGCGGGTACTGCTCCGCTCACTCTGGATTCTAAAGCTCCGAGCAAACCGCTTGCCGAATTTATGGCCAGCGAAACCCGCTTCCAAGTAGTCAATAAAGCCAATCCGGAGCGTTACAATATGCTCTTGAATAAGGCTCAAGCTAATGTGGATGAAAAGAGGTCGTTGTTAGAACACCTCGCTCAATATAAATAAAAAAAGCGCATTTAGCTAGTATCTACTAGAAAGCCTGTTTGCTTATGTACCTTTTTCGTACACTACGCAAACAGGCTTTCGTCGTATTTACACGCTATCTGCGTTTTTTTGGCGTGCTTGCTTTCTCTGTGTACACTGCGTCGAAAAATCATCACGCATTAACCTAATTCTAAGAACTTAAAATTTTGACAGGGAAAAATTATGTTCTTCCCTGTTTTCTTATTACAACAAAAAAGCGTTCCTCAATCAAGAGAAACGCTTTTTTATTACATTCGATAGCGGAGAATTACACCGAAACTCCAAGTTTCCGTTCTCCACAAATTAAAGTGGATTTTAGACATTTCTTCGTCCACCATATGTGGGTTTTTATTGGAAATCAATCGTGCAAACAACAGAATATCAGTGTTGCTCTTAAATGAATTTCCCAATAATCCGGTTTTTACCCAAATCTGTCCGCCATACTTGAAAGTCCAAGCATTATACGGTGCTGATGATTTAGGTGCCGTATCGGTGGCTATGTCATCAAACCAAAAGACATCTCCGCCGGCTTTACCATAGCCGCAGAGAAAATCTCCGCCGATTCCCAACTTGCGATTGCGGCAGGTTTCCAATCCAATCTTACCCAAGAAATCACAGGTCGTACCGTACCTGTCACTGCGGGTGATGGAAGTGACTAAGCCAAGACTATACGCAAATCCTGGTTTATTCATGTGCAACTTGCCGCCGTCCTCATAACAGGGGATGAAACTCACGGAATACCCGAAGTTCAGTCCCAAACCGGTGTTATTGATATCATCTGAATTAACATTTGATATCAACTCCGCCTGCGAGGCTTTATCTGTGGATATGGTCGGGCAAATCTCAATCGACTGCTCAATATGATGCTTCTTAAACAAGCCGCCGCCACGTTTCAGCGGATAGACCACATCCTTACGTTGGGTAAGATTAGCCGCCGTAAAAGAAGAATACTCGGATACCATGTTAAACATGGAGCCGGTAGTTTCCATTGCAGGGCTTGTCTCCTCAACGTTTGCAGAATCGGAAACCTCAATCTCATTCTGCGCGGCTGAGCCGAGGCAGAACATCGCACACAGAGCGATAAGATAGAACTTTTTCATATATCTAAAAAATTTGATTTTGTCTAAGTATGAAGCAAAAATAAATATTTGTCAAATATTTTTTTAGAGATATTTACAATTAACGATCTTGAAGCTCTTGTTTTATGCGTTGTTCTAAATCAGATATTTTCAGCGATAAGCTTTTATCGGCACCAGCTTTGCGAGCATTTTCAAGTTGCTTTTGCGCTATTTTCAAATTATCCATGCTATAGCTGAGCTCGGCTGCGGCATAGAGGGACGCAGCATGTTTTCCGCTTAGTTCATAAGCTCGTGACAACAGCATCCAACCGTTTCCTGTCGGCACTTTTATCTGAGCTTGCTGCAATAGGGATATAATGCGCTGTAATTGGCTTTGATTAGGGTTATTTTCCAGCATGGCTTGCGCTAAGCATATTTTTAGGACGACATCGTCAGGGCGTATTTTCAATGCTGTTTCATAGACGGACACGCTTTTCTGAACTTGTCCGCTTTCAAATAAAAATTGTCCTTTGATCTCGTAAAGGTACGGATTATGCGGTTGTTCGGCAATTAATCCATCAAGCAGATCCAATGCTTGTGTTATGTTATTTTGCCTAAAGGCTAAAATACTGCGGGCATAGCGTGCCGCGGCAGAATTATCACTTTGCGGGTATAAACGCACAACTTTGGATTTATCCAGCAGATAGGCTGATAATTTAGCTTTAATCATGGCAAAATCGGCATCAAGTTTGTGAGCAATCGGGTGATGATTGTTTTTACCGGCTTCGACAAAGTGGTTAATACGTTCGGTTGTCATCGGGTGAGTGCGAAAATACGGATTTTCGGTAATGCCGCTCATGGTTGTCCGTTTTTTTATTTTTCTCATAAAATTTTGCAAACCTGCTGTAGATTGTTTTGTTTTATCCAAAAGTTTGATTGCGCTTTCATCTGCGTTGCGTTCTTCTTGAATTTGATAATGCAACATGCTGTTTACAGCCGAACTTTGTGAACCGAGTATAAGTGCCATTGCCGCGTCGCCGCGTCCGGTTGATACGGCAGCAGCTCCGGCAGCTATCATTGAACCGAGCATGATATATTGCATTTTTTGCAATTTAAGTTGTTGTCTGACAATATGACCGCCTAATATATGTCCGGTTTCGTGAGCTAAAATACCGGAAAGTTCATTAACATTATCTGCCTCAATAAGTGTTCCCGTATGCACAAACATATTATTACCTTCGCTGACAAAGGCATTAAGGGTATTATCGCGCACAATATATACTTTGTCTGCTCTAAAAGGAATGCCGGCTGCATTGTATAGCGGACCGATAATGTTTGCCAGAAATTGCTGAGTTTCCGCATCGGTTATCAAAGTGATACTCTCGGCCTTAACCGGTTTAATGAGTAGACCGGTTAAAAACAGAGTTAATAAACATAACGATGTCAGCCGAGTAATTTTTGCCACCAAGACTTTTTCTCCGGTTTGGGCTCTGCCTGTTTATCGGCAATATTATCGATTGCTCGGCCATCATTGCGATGTTCATAAGGACGGCGCTGTCTGCGGCCGCGGCCATTGCGGCGGAAGCGGAATCGACGATCTCCGTTTTCTTCTTCCTCTTTTTCATCGGTAATATTTTCATCCTCATCATATTCCATATTTTCCGCTTCGTAACATGTGGTTGTGGCATCTTGTGAAGCGGTGCTGGCAATTTGCAATTTTTCACGGCAAATTTTGAAGTCGGATACATCTTTCATATTGAGATCACCGGCAATGATAATTTGTAAATCATAGGTTTCCTCCAACTCGGAAAGCTGCTTTCTTCTTTGATTGAGGAGGTAGGCAGCCAAATCTACCGGAACATTAACGGTGAGCTTTACGCTGCGGTTGCGTACTCCTTCACCTTCAATCGAACGCAAAATCAAAGTGGCGCCGGATTCAACCGTGCGAGTGACACCGCGGCCGTGGCAATAAGGACAAGGTTGATAATTGCTTTCCATAAAAGAAGAATGCATGCGTTGACGAGAAATTTCCAACAGACCAAAAATACTCATTTTAGCAATTTGAATACGGGCACGGTCATCTTTCATGGCTTCTTTCATGCGGCGTTCAACCAACACATTGTTTTGTTGCTCATACATATCTATAAAGTCAACAACAATCAAACCGGCTAAATCACGCATCTTAAGTTGTTTGGCAATTTCATCAGCCGCTTCCAGATTGGTTTTTAATGCCGTTTCTTCAATATCCTTTTCTTTAGTGGCACGGCCGGAGTTTACATCTATCGAAACCAGAGCTTCGGTAGGATTAATTACCAGATAACCGCCGGATTCCAATTGTACAACCGGATTGTGCAGCTTGTCGAGCTGTGCTTCGATTTGAAAACGCTGAAATACCGGAACATCACCGGCTTTACGGTTATGAATATGTTTCAAATTATGCGGCGACAGAATCTTCACAAAATTGCGCGCTGTCTGATAAGCTTCATTGCCATCTATAATTACTTCATCGATATCTTTGGTATACATATCGCGTAAAGCTCGCTTAATCAAGTTACCTTCTTCATAAATGATTGCAGGAGCCGGTGTCCGCAATGCTCCGTAACGAATGGCATTCCAAGTGCGGATTAAATAGTTATAATCACGGATGATATCGGCATCGCTTTTATCTTCGCCGGCAGTTCGGATAATAAGTGACATATCCGCATTCATCGGAAGATTTTTTATTACTGATTTTAAGCGGCGGCGATCATTGACGTTGGTGATTTTACGAGAAACACCTCCGCTTTTAATGCGGTTAGGCATTAAAACACAATATCTGCCGGCAAGAGAAATATAAGTAGTGCAAGCAGCACCTTTGTTGCCGCGTTCTTCTTTGACAATTTGTATCAACAGAGTTTGTCCCTCTTTGATGACATCCTGAATAGTGCTGCGGTGGAATAACTTGCGGGCAATCAATAGTTTGCGCTGTGTATCAAAATTATACTCCCCGCCTTCTTCTGTTTCTATATCATCATCGTCATCGCTATCTAAATCTTCGTCTATCTCATCTTCAACCATTTCATTGCTGAGACCGACGGCCTCTGCCTGAGTTTGTATACTCTTTTTGCGGTCACGCGGGCGGCGTGTTGCTCTGCGATGCTTACGCGGTTTAGCCTCTTCATCTGTATCGGGAGCATTATCATTGTCGGCTTCAGCTGATTCAATGGCATCAGCAGTAGGTGATTTTGCAATCTGTTCAGAGAAAGTTTTACTTGATGCTGCCAATTCTTCGGAATTTTCGGTGATTGTTGTGTTTTCTTCGGTACTCTCCTTGCGCTTGCGATAGGTTCGTCTGGCCTTGCGTTGCTTTGTTTGAGCTTCGTCGACAGAAGTAGCGCTCTCGCCGTTTTCTTCAGTTTGAGATGATACTTCCATCATTTCGGCCGATACGGTTGGAGTAAGATATGTATCATTTTCCGGCTGAACGTTCTGTGCTGGTTCCATTTGTGATTCTTCAATTTCATGAGCTTGCTGTGCTTCCATGCGACGACGTGTCTCCTGAGCTTCTTTTTCGGCTTTGTAGCGAGCACGTTCGGCTTCACGCTCTTTCAAATAGCGTATTTTGCCGGCAATTATTTCATCTACTTCTGCTTCTACCGCTTGGCGCACTTCATCCGACACATTATAATAATCCGGATGAATTTCGTTAAAAGCCAGAAATCCATGTTTATTGCCGCCGTAATCAATAAATGCCGCCTGTAAAGACGGTTCAATTCTGATGACTTTGGCCGAATAAATATTTCCTTTAATTTGTTTGCGGGAAGATGACTCGAATTCCACATCTTCCACTTTATTTCCGTCAACGATGACAACTCGAGTTTCTTCCGGTTGTGTATCGTCAATTAACATTCTTTTTGTCATTATAAACCTCTTGCTTTGCGCCCTTTTAAAACGTTAAAAGAGCCGATTACAGGCTCAATAACACTTATGAACAATCCTATACGGCACACGATGCGAGATAAGTCGCATTATGCTTGTCAAATATTCATCATCTCGGCCGTTTTTGCGCTTTTTCTTCTTGGTTATTAGAAAAACGGCGGAGTGTGTCATCTTTACCTAAACTCACATTAATATAGCCTGCATGATCAGTACCCACAGATGCATCCCTTAAACCTGCTATAAACAAAAGAAGCATACAACAAGCATAAAAACACATTGTTTTGTTTTTCTTATCACGAACAAAACTACATGTTATTAATATAAATATAACGAATAAGTATAATTCCATTTCAA
>CACWUA010000055.1 GCA_902763905.1 uncultured Pseudomonadota bacterium
TCCCCGCTCGCGGGGAGTGAACAAAGCGGAAGATCGCTTGACGTTCGGACTTGCGCCGAACGAGCGATGACTGTGATTCATAACACTTTCTCCCGCAAATCCGTACTTCGTATAATAGTCATTCAAAGCCGTGTCGAGAGAGCTTTGGTTAATAAGTTTATCGCTGAAAGTAATGTTTCCGGTGGCCGCATCATATTCAACCTGCGTATAGTAATTATTGCCGGAAATATTCGCCATAATATCATCGGAAAGTTGCAAATATTCCCTCAACTCATCATCCGGTGTGACATTAACAGTAACACTCGCACCGCTATCGGAATATTTCGTACTCGGCAAGTTAATTGCATCAATAGTAATCATACTGCTCCCTGAATGCGTTGATGCCGTAATGCTATCTGCTGTTGCACTACCAAGCCCCACATCAATAGCGATATTGCTTGCCCCCATGTGGTCTAATTTATGCAACGACATCAAACCAACAAGGTCGTTACGCATATCAATGTAACCACCGACCAGAGCAAGATTATTATTATCCAATACATTATCTCTACCCAGTTCAACTGTAGCACCATCTCTAATAGCAATGTGCGCTGCACCAACAGTTGTGTCACTCACAGAAGCCTGTAATTTAACACTATCGTTAATTTGTATTTTACCGCTGCCGTCACCCCTGATATCAAGTCCATAAGTACCGGAACCGTTAATTTTATCGTCTATTTGAATAACACCGTTTTTGTTGGCATCTAAGTATAAAATAGCATCATCAACCCAAATTGCTTCGTTGTTATCTGCGGTATTGACATAGTTGCCGGAGAATTTGGTTAACCCGCCGTCAGTAGCCCTAATTGTCAAATTTTGATCTGTAAAAATCGCACCGCCGTGAGAAGAAGAATTACCTTTCACATAGTTACCGGTAAAAGTAGCATTTACAATCTCACCAATAGTGCCTTGATTATAAATTGCTCCGCCTTGAGCATAGTTATTTGCCGCTTGCGCATAGTTATTCGTAAAGGTACCGGAAAGAGATTTTACTGTCGGAGCTCCATAAGAACCTGACAACAATAGTATTGCCCCACCAACAGCTTTAGTAGAACCCGTATTAACCACTCTGTTATTATGAAACAAAGCATTTACATCTCCATAGGTACCACCATCAAAGGTTATTGCAGCAGCTGACACACCATAAGTAGTATCCGCAACAGAAGAAGTCACCATATTATCCACAAAAGAACCGTAAATATGGTTAATATAACCATTACGACTATATATCACACCATTAGGATTTCCATAGGATCCAGTATTTTGCATTAAATTTCCGCCAAAATTGGCGTTAATTGTATCAATGGTACCGACGTTTGAGATAACAGCTCCATCGTCCGCATCATTTGTTTGCGCGGCGTTTACTGTGTTATTTTTATACTCTCCGGCAATATTTCCGATATAATTACCATTATAAATTAATCCACTGAATACTGAACTGGAGTTATGTGTGTTACCAGTAACCGTTCCTCTAATATAATTGATACTTCCGCTGTTATTAACGAATTTACCATTTTCATTTGCATAAGTTGTATCCGTTAAAGAATCTATAACACTACCGACATCAGTTCCGCTCGGAACATCGTGTGCACTCGCCGCCTCAGCCTCGTTCGGCATCATTACACCCGCCGCTCCAAGGGCAAACAGCCCAACATTAATCAGCCAACATTTCTTCAAAACACTTCTGTACTGACGTGTAAGAAGTCCGAGTGCGGTGCGTGTGTATCTCATAATTAAGTCCTCCAATAATACTCAAGATACTTCCGTTAAGATAGAATCCGGTATATAATAAGCCCAATTTTAAATTTTAATTCAATGTATTTTACAATAAAATAAGTTAATATACAATTAAAAAATTTAGCCAAATTTACCCGCATTTTTAGCCAAATTTATTAAAGTAATGCCTCGCTGAGCTGCATTATATTTAACAACATTGTCATCTTGACAACGATTGTGCGCCGCAAGATGACAATGTATTCATTTTTTACCAATCAATTATTTTATCCACGATTTGCCGTTGTTCCGTACTGGTTTTGCGCAAATAAATACGCGTGGTTTCAATGCTTTCATGCCCCATCAAATCCGCCAAAAATGATATATCATTATATTTCTCCAAAAAATTTTTTGCAAAACGATGTCTAAATGAGTGTGGATACACCACTTTTTCATCTATGCCGTATTTCTTTGCCAATGCCTTCAACTGCGAGGCAACGCCGAATTTTTCCACCCTTTGAATACAAATCCAAATAGCCTAATTTAACGTGCTCCGCCTTAATTGACAAGAGTTCACTCACTCTTGCTCCTGTAGCCGCCATAAATCTGATTACAAAATACCAAAATTTATCGTTCTTTTTCAGTTTTTTCTTAAAATATTCATAATCCGCCTCACTGATAACATTTTCCAAAAACGTTTTGTTTTGAACCTTTACCGCCGGCATTTTCAACTTTTCCTTGTGTACCATTTCCAAATAACAATTTAGCGCACGCAACCTTAGGTTGACTGTCTGCGGTCGATAATTTTCAATCAGCTCAGTTTTATATTTCATCAAATCCTTTTTGGTGATTTTTTCAAGATCATATTGTTTGCAAAAATGCTTCATCGTAAACAAATACGATTTTATGGTGTTTGACGATAAATTATTGTGCGTCATATATTGCATAAATTCTTTTTCCATTTTACCCTCCGTAAATTAATTTGATAATTTTCTCGATTATTCTTGCCATCATCTTTTTCTTTAATATTCAATCACAACATATTGAAATGTCGTAATTTTATATAATAGCATTTTCTATATTAACCGATTCTCTTTCTTATTATAATGACTATTATACGAAGTACGGATTTGCGGGAGAAAATGTTATGAATCACAGTCATCGCTCGTTCGGCGCAAGTCCGAACGTCAAGCGATCTTCCGCTTTGTTCTCTCCCCGCAAGCGGGGAGCCGGAAGTTTTATGAATCACAGTCATCGCTCGTTCGGCGCAAGTCCGAACGTCAAGCGATCTTCCGCTTTGTTCACTCCCCGCAAGCGGGGAGCCGGAGGGGGCAATACTACTGCAGCCAATACACCTGCATTGAAGAATATACAAATCGGTAGATCCCTTGACCAAACCTCTCGGTTTGGAGGGATGACTTTATTGTTGTGTGCTTCGCACACCACACCACTTGACGCGTTCGCCTACGGCTCAGCAAGGCATGACAGTATTTTTTAGCACCGGTTGAACAATGACATTATGTGTACGCTTAAAATGACACAAAAACAATGTATTAACAATGTAAAAAAACAACACCTTTATTGAATAAAGCATTATAATAAAGAATTGGTTTGTAAAAATTCAAAAATTTCTTCAGCCAACAGTTGATGACCTTCAGCATTAGGGTGAGTCGCATCCTGATACAGACTCTCCAAATCACGAACTTTCCACTTATCATAGCGCGCAAAAAACAATATCTTATATTCGGCGCATATATCTTTGATTATTTCGTTATAACGCACAACATCGCTATTGTACCGAATTAAACTTGCATCCTCTGTATATTTTGTTTCAACTACCGGAAGCAAGTCTGTTACCACAATTTTAGTGCCGGTTGATTGCAGAAACTTGAGCATCTTCTGCCAATACATCATGCGAGCGCCTTCCGAAAAATCGAGTTGTAAATTGCTATTCTTACGACGGCGCAAATCATTGATACCTACATTAACGATAATCAAATCAAGCTCTCGCGAACCGACTTCGTGTACGGCGCGATGATAGGCATCGGCTATATTATCGCCGGATTGCGACATATTGTTGAACACATATCTGCCGCTATATGCCCGCAACATCATTTTTCCCAAGCGGGCAACCCAGCCTAAATCCTCTGCATCATAAAAGCCGTGGGCGATACTGTCGCCGATAATTCCTATTCTTTTAAACATTATTTCTCCTTTACGGTATTTTCGTGTTGTAAATATTCAACAACACCCTGTAATTTTTTCGGGCTGACCGTATCCGAACCCATAATGATTTTGGCCTCGTCTTCATAGCTGTGAGTTGTAGCGGCAATCGCTTTTAAGTTTTGTTCCTTGCTTTGTTTATTGCCGTGAAATGCAACTTCGGCAGAAAGCATCCCTTTACGCGCCATACGTTTACGGAAAGTCAGAACATTGTAGGTAATGGTGTTATCAACTTTTTTGGCATCTTCCCAGCCGTATGCTTTGTCTTGTATTGCCCGCAACAGCTTCATCACCGTGGCAACATCGGTATCGGTACCGGCCAATTCGTTTGCCACATTCGGATAAGAATACACCAGCCCCAACGGCAAATATGGCTTAAATCTTTCCGGATATTCTCCTAATTTAGAATCAAAGCGCCCGCCGGCAGAAACCCGATACGGATGCGCCATACAATTACTGAGAATAATATCCAAAGCTATCCCATCCAAATTATCATACGAAAGATAGCGATAGGCCTCCCTTTGTTCGGGTTGTACTACCGGCATGATAAAATTGCTGGGAGCCACCTTCCCTGCATCTTCCATTTCTTGGAATTTAAAGGAAAACTCCGAAGCAATGCGTTTTTGATAAGCCGGATAGCCGAACATCACAAAATTAACCTCCTTATCGGCGGCAAAGTATTTGTTGCGAATCTCGGCCAACAGGGCGGTATTTTCTTCGGTTGACGTATCATTCGGCGTTACCAGACATTCTTTGATAATTTCCTCGGAAATTCCACACTCGCTGCAATAGCGCACATACATTTCGACTTCGCTGCCGGTATTGAATTTCAAATCTTCATGGCTGAAATCGGTATTGCCCTGATTGTCATACAACCCCAAAAAGATGAGTTTTTTAGCTTTACCGGTGCGTTTATAGTCTTCAAACCAAGCTTCCATTGCCGGCTCGGCCGATCCATTTTGCGCTTGTAACCATCATATTCAATCACTTCGCCGTCTTGAAACATTCCCATTTTTTCGGCCTCAAGAACAATTTGTTTTTCTTTATCGAATAAAGCATAGCGCAACACGTCTTTATTATTCGATGGATGGTAATTTTTAACGATGTCGGCAGCCAAACGCAGATTAAACTTCGGATTTTTAATCAGTTTTTGCACCGAATTCATATCATCGGTAAAAGAAGACAACTGCTTTTTAGTATAACCTTTTTCCAGCAAAGCTTCTTTCAATCCTTCAAAATCGATTTCTTTTTTATCGGTAATCACTTTAAATATCTGCGCGGTTTCATCGGCATTGAAATATTTACCCGATATTTTCTCGGCAAGTTCGCGATTAAATCCGTCCTTTAACATCATATCGCGAATAAATCGCATATCCTCGACATAAGCATCAAAATAGCGTTTATCAGCAAAGCCGCGTTCAGCTAGTTCTTTTTTATAATCCTTATAGCGTAATTTTTTGCCGTTCCAAAAATCTATTACAATCTGTTCATACACCGTCGGCTTATATGATAACATTGCTCTTCTCCTTTACTGCTATGATTATGCGAGTATCATAGCATATTTTACCATATATGCAACAAAAAAAGGCCGCTAATAAAGCGACCTTTTGAATTTTGTTCTTGCAAACAAGACTAACGTTTACTGAATTGATAAGAACGACGAGCTTTGGCTTTACCGTATTTCTTACGTTCAACCACACGGTCATCACGAGTTAAGAAGCCTGCGCTCTTCAATGTTGCACGCAATTCCGGCTCATATTCGTTCAAAGCCTTGGAAATACCGTGCTTAATAGCACCGGCCTGACCGGACAATCCGCCGCCTTTAACGGTACAGATAACGTCAAACTCATTTTCACGATTGGTGATGGCAAACGGTTGGTTGATAACCATTTTCAAAACCGGACGAGCAAAATATTCGTCGATGGATTTATCATTAATGGTAATATTACCTTTACCCGGCATAATCCAAACGCGAGCAACGGCATCTTTACGTTTACCGGTAGCATAAGAACGACCTTTCTTATCTTTTACCGCCTTACGGGTTGCCTTCGGCTCTTCGGCCGCGGCTGTTGCAGCTTTAATATCCTGCAAAGATTCAATTTTCTTTTTAGCAACCATTATAATGCACTCCTTTTATTCTTAGAGTTTTGAGAAGCAAAATCCCAAACAATCGGATTTTGAGCTGTATGCGGATGTTCAGAACCGGCATAAACTTTGAGCTTTGTCATCATCTGACGGCCGAGCGGATTACGCGAAATCATGCGTTCAACAGCCTTTTGAATTACGCGTTCCGGAAAACGACCGCTCAAGATTTTACCGGCTGTGGTATCTTTTACGCTGCCGATATAACCGGTGTGCTTATAATAGTGTTTATTGGCGAGCTTTTTGCCGGTCAATTTAACTTTGTCGGCATTGATAACAACGACATAGTCGCCGCAATCCAAGTTCGGTGTGAAATAAGGCTTGTTCTTGCCGCGCAGAATCTTGGCGATTTCAGCGGAAAGACGACCTAAAATAACACCCTCGGCATCGACAACATACCATTTTCTTTCGATGTCCGACGGTTTTGTTGTATGTGTAGAAATCATTTTAATCTCTCTCTAAAGTTAATGTTAATTCGGTGTTAATATACATAAAGTTTTGCACTTGTCAACTAAAAAATTTATATTTTTTCAATATTTTAACATAGAGGTATTATAATACCTTATATTTAATCTTTTGTTTTTCAATAAAAATTATCATTTTATAAAAAAACATTGATTTAACTGTTTTATTTTGTTATGTTGCTTTCAAGTATTAATTATGATGAAATTTTTAACTTAACAATATATAATTATGAAAAAAGTTTTATTAATTTTGGTCGGTGTGCTTATTGCATTACTGTTTGTCGGCTGTTCCTGTTTTGACAGTGCCCCTGTTGAACCGAAAATTTTGGGAGTTTCCCACATTGTTGACGATAGCGGTTTAGTTTTTGTTGAGATTGATTCCGTACGTTATCCCGTAAAATGTGTATATGTAGGAGAGACTCATCCGCGTGTCGGCGGTGACATTACCATCGTGCCGGTCGACGGTATGTTGGTTACGGTTGTTATGATGGAGGGTAATACCTCTTATAAAGGTGTGCAGTTTATGCTCGGCAAGTGGACCGAAGAACAGATTGAACAAGCATTTCACCGAAACTACACCATACTTGTTGTGGCTTTGGGCGGAATTCTGATTTGTGTTGTCGGCATACTCTTTCTTGCTTATATTGAAGACCAAAGAAAGAGCCGAATGTACGCCAAAAACGATGTAAAATGACGACAATTTCAACTCTTATTTATCCTCCTTCGAACTTATTTCGGCGGAGGATTTTTTATTGCAAAAAAATCAAGGGGGCAATCACTCACCCCCGCATCTTACGACATTTTCAGTCTTATTATATATGTGCTGACCGTTTAGTTAATCTCTGAAATAAAATCAACACATTACTTGATTATAATTACACATTAAGATTGCAATGTCAAATATTTTCTCTTATAGTGTGTAAAAAATTATAACGGAGAAAGCAATGAAATATCGTTTAGGTCTGGATTTAGGTGTAGGTTCCATCGGCAGTGCAGTTGTGGCTCTTGACGAACAAAACAATGTTACGGATATAATTGATGCCGGTGTACGAATTTTTGAAGTATCGGAAGGTGCCGAAGAGCGGCGCGCCAAACGCTCGGCACGTAAAAATAATGTTCGCATGCGCAAACGCTTACATCTTTTGGCGCAGAAACTCTATGAAAATAAATTATGGGTAAATGACAAGCCTGAAGGAACTCCGCACCTTGCAGCCAAATCTCCTTACAGAATTCGCTGTGATGCCCTTGATAAGAAATTAGATAATCCGAATTATATCGGACGTGCTTTGTTACATTTGGCAAAACATCGCGGTGCCGGATTTGTTTCGGCGGCAGAAGATTGGGAAGAAGAAATCCTTGATGAAGGAGAAAAATCCAAGAAAAAACCAACCTCTTATGAAAAAATGGCAGACTACCTCAAAGAAACCGATTCCCGTACCATAGGAGAATATTTTTATAAACGTTTGAATAAAGCGCTACACGCAGATTCCGACGAAGACAAACAAAAACGCCATATTCGCCAAGGGGCATATGCAGTCAGCAAAAATATTGTCGATTATGCAATACCGCGTTGGCTGGTAAAAGACGAATTTCACAAAATTTGGAATGCGCAAGCACCTTACTTCTCGCAAATGCAAAAAGCCGGACTTAAGCAGGAAGTTTATAATATTTTATTTTACGAACGTCCGGCTGCACCATACGCCATTGGCAAATGTATTTATTATCGTGAAGAAGATCGTTTAGCCAAAGCACATCCTATGTCGGAACTGCGTCGCATATATGAAGAAGCCAACAATATCCGCCTTTCGATTAACGATATGCCACAACGTCGCCTAACTTTGGAAGAACGCGACCGTATTATCACCGAATTGCTGTTACAAGGTAAAAATGCCGGCAAGCAGGCAATCAAAAAATTACTTGGACTTTCAAATCAGGCCAAAATCTCTCTGACGGATGACAAAACAATCAATGCTTATTTATATTCTAAGCCGGAGTTTATGGAGATTCCGTATTTTCAGAATTTATCAGACGAAAAATTGGCAGAACTTATCGAATTTATCTCTAATCCTGTTAATCCGAACGATAAAAACGGCAGATTATATAATGAAGATGAGTTAATTCAAAAACTTAAAGCGATTATAGGTATAGATGATGAAAACCAAATCGGTAAGCTACTGACAAAACTACCGAAAAATCGCACCATGCTGGGCTTAACCGCAACCAAAGCCATTTTATATGAACTGAAAAAAGAAGTGTTATCGCATCGCGAAATTACCGACAAACTTAAAAAATCGGATCCGCATTTTGAAGCAGCAGAAGAAGCGGCCCGCGCTATGCAGGGCAAATGTTCCGAACTACCATATTACGGTGCCGTTTTGCCGACTGACACACAACCGTTACCACCGCTTACAATTAAGCATAACCCTACTCTCAATCCTGATGAAATAAAATACGGCAAGATAGCAAATCCGGCGGTGCATATGATTCTTAATCAGATTCGTTTGGTGGTTAATGACATTATCCGCATTTACGGCAAACCATACGACATTAATCTTGAACTCGGCCGTGATGTAGAAGTATCAGCCCAAAAGAAAAATGAAGCCGAACAGCGTCAAAGACAAAATGAAAAGCTCAATGAAGAAGCCAAGCAATATCTCAAAGAGCATAAATTATATATAAACGGCAAAAACATCTTAAAATATAAGTTAGCCAAAGAACAAGGGTGGATTGACGCGTATAATCCGACTATTAAAATTCCGCAGAATTTCAGCGGTATGGAAATCGAACACATTATTCCGCAAGCCAAAGGCGGTACCGATACATATAACAATATGTGTTTGGTTTCGCGTAATGATAATCTGAATAAGAGTGATGATTTTGCCTATGATTATTTTGAGAAAAAATACCCGAATCAACCGGAAATAATTCGCGAAATTCTGAAAAACGCGCACAGTCGTATGCCGGATAAAGTGTGGCGTTTTGAAGCTGATGCGCGCGAAAAATTTGAAGACTTTGGAGATAAAGACGAAACTAACCGTTATTTAACCGATACTCGTTATGTTTCCAAAATGGCGGCAAGATATTTGAGAGTCATTATTGATAACGCAGATGATACAGAAGATGATATTGTACATACACGCATTTTGCCGGTAAAAGGCGGACAGACCTCAGAACTGCGCAAACGCTGGAATTTACTCGGTTTGGAATATGATTTAATGGGTTTAACCACTTCCGTTCCGCGTTATCTGCCGTGCAATCCGTATTGGGTTGAGCAAAATTCCGGAGAAGTCATTGATGGAGAGAAAAAGCCGGATATTGACGGTAACTGGGTTTATTGCAACAAAATCAAAAATAAAGATTGGCTTAAAAAGCCGCGTATTGATCATCGTCATCACGCAATGGATGCGATTACGGTAGCTTGTGCCAATCGTTCATTAATTCAACGTATGGCAAATGAATTAGATATACGTCACGTTGAAACCGCCCTGCCCCTCACCTCGGTTGCATCAGTCGGGGAATTTCGATGGAGAGTGATTGAGGTATTGAAAAATATTAATGTTTCGCACAAGCCGAATCACAGTAAATCCGGTCAATTTCACAAAGAAACCGGACGCAAAGTATTGTGTCAAAATCCGGAAGATAAGGACGCATTGATAACGGTTTATAAACGCAAGATTCTCGGTGTGGTTAAGTCAATGAAAGACTTAAACAAACTCTTGATACCTGACACAATAAAAAATGAATGGCACGAAAGTATTGCCGAAAACAAACAAAAACAGGCCAAACTGGTACAAAATCTCGAACTTTACGCCAATACTGCCGAGCAAATTTTGATTGCCGA
>CACWUA010000056.1 GCA_902763905.1 uncultured Pseudomonadota bacterium
CAGATATCACCTTTAATTTTAGTGTCATAACTGATAATACTCGGTACCGGTGTACTTGATTTGCGGCTCATCCTAGCAATTTTCAAATAAATTAAACGTTTTAAACTGCGCATTTTAACACTCCTTATGATTTATTAATACTAGGAATATTTACAAATGTCAACGGGTTCACGTTACGACCGTTGTATAAAACTTCATAATGTAGATGGCTTCCGGTAGCGCGACCGGTTCGCCCTACCTCTCCTATAGTCTGATTAAATTTAACATAATCGCCCTTTCTTACATACATCTTATGCAAATGAGCATATCTGGTAATAAAGCCGTTACCGTGGCTGATTTCCACCAAATTACCGTAACCTCTGCGATTATATTCGGCTTTCATAACCTTACCCGCTGCCGGAGCAGATATACGACTGCCTCTGGATGCACTGAAATCAACTCCTTTATGCTGTGCAATCCGTTTTTCCAGCGGATCGGAACGATTACCGAATGACGAACTCAGACGATATTTATATACAGGTCTGCCGAGTGGAACCTTACTCATTGCAATCTTATATTTATCCAGCTGTCCTATCTGATTAAAAGTTGCCGACATTTTATCTTTTAATTCTTTACTTATTTTGATATTTTCAGGAGGAACATACTCGCTGTCTTTATCTTTCGGGGCATTGGCAAACGGATTAAAATATTGTTTTTGCTTGCGCAATGACTGGTTTATCTGGCCTAAAGACTTTTTGATATCTTCGATTTCTTTACCGGACATTTTTTCTATTTTATCCAATATAGCTATTTCAGCAGTCTCCAATCCCTTAACTGTCTGCTGTAAATTTTCTAACGTAAAACTAAGATCACTGATTTTTTCTCTTAACGAAGTATTTTCTTTTACAGCTATATCTTTTTGAATCAGCGCTTCTTTTTTTGTAACTTTATCTTCAACTTTGTCGGCATCTATCCAAGTTTCGGAATCGGTAATCTGTTTAATCTTATCCTCCACAACGGAAGCTTTTTCCTTGTATTCCCGCAATTCATTCAAACCGGCACCGGCATCTTCAACTGCGGCTACAACATTCTTAAGATTGTTTTGCAATGCCGAAACATCGGACATTAAATCAATATACGCGTCTCTGGTTTTATTCAATTCGCGTTCTTTTTTATTGATTACGCGTTCCGAGTGATGATACGCATAATAATTATACCCCGACCAACAAAAAATCGCCGCTGTCAGCAATAAAAACCAAATTTGCAATCGATGGGAGATATTGAATACTTTTGCCCGTCCGCCGCTTCTGAAAATAATCTCCTTATCTGCCAAAAACGGTTTTTTCTCAATATATTGCACTTTTTGTCTTTTGAATTTATACTTGTTTTTTCGCAAACGGCTCACCCTTTTATCATATAACACAGCTTTTATATACATTATAATTTTTTGAAAATAAAGTATTTTTTTACAACTATACCGAAAAATATACATACGTTTTTATATTTTTTAATGCTTTCTACTATCATTTTTTTATAGACTTTTGCTAAAAATCGCATAATTTATACCCATGGAGAGGTAAAAACTATGGATACACAATCTAATCAAAAAAAAATAACATTAAAGCATATAGCTTATATTATTCTGACTGCTTTAACCATCTGGTGCGGACAGAAAATCATGAGCGACAACAAAACTCACGAGGAGTTCAAAACTCAGCCGCTGTCAATCGGAGCCATTACCGAAAGTATTACGGCTTCCGGCACGATTAATCCGCTTTCAACCGTTTCTATCGGCACGCAAGCTTCAGGGCGAATTGCCGAAATTTATGTGGATTACAATTCAGAAGTTAAAGAAGGACAACTTTTGGCATTGATAGATCAAGATAATGCCAAAGCCAACGTAGCACAGCGTGAGGCTGCGTTAGAAATAGCCAAAGCTCAAGTAGAGGTAGAAGAAAATAATATAAAATACTTCAAAAAAGTACTGGATAGAATTTCCAAACTTAACGCATCCAAATATTCAACTGAAAAAGAATTGGAAGCTGCCGAGCGCGATTATGATAATGCAGTAGCTCATCTGGCTCTGGAAAAAGCTCAGGTAAAACAAGCTGAAGCATCATTAAATGCAGCTAAAACCGAGCTTTCATACACCGAAATAAAATCACCGGTGAACGGAATTGTAATATCAAAAGCGGTAGAAGTCGGACAAACCGTGGCTGCCAGCTTTTCAACGCCGGAATTGTTTTCGGTGGCTGAAGATTTAACCAAAATGCAAATAGAGGCTTCCGTGGTTGAAGCTGATATAGCCAAAGTCAAAGAAGGTCAAGTTGTACGTTTCAGTGTAGACAGTTATGCCGATGAATACTTTTTCGGTAAAGTAGTGCAAGTACGCAATGAAGCGGTTACTACCTCAAATGTTGTATCATACACCGTAGTTATTGAGATTGACAACAGTGATATGAAGCTCAAGCCGGGAATGACAGCCAATGTTGAAATTATTACCGCCGATATCAAAGACGCGTTGCTCGTACCGAATCAGGCTTTGCGCTTTTATATGGAAGACGGCGATAATGCCAAACGCTATCAAGACCGCGGTATTTGGGTTATTCGTGACGGCAAACCGCAACGTATCAGCATAAAACTCGGTGTCAGCGACGATGCAAACACCCAAATTATTACCGATGAGATAAAAGACGGCGATATTGTCATTATCTCCAGAGCCGGAGGTTTTGACAAAGCTCAACGCCAGATGAGAATGAGGATGCCGCGTTAATGACACCGTTGATTCAACTTAAAAACATTCATAAAAGCTATCCGCTCGACGGATTTGACTTGGAAATATTAAAAGGCATTGATTTACAAATCAGTGCCGGAGAATTTGTGGCGATTATGGGACCGTCCGGCTCGGGTAAATCAACGCTGATGAATATTCTCGGATGCCTTGATACCCCTACTTCCGGCAACTATATGCTGGACGGAGAAAATGTCGAAAAATTAAGCTCCGATGAGCTGGCAACTATTCGCAATCGTAAAATCGGCTTTGTGTTTCAAGGTTTTAATTTGCTTTCGCGAACCTCGGCGATTGAAAATGTGGAACTACCTATGGTATATGCCGGAATCGGTGACAACGAAAGACTGCAAAAAGCCCAAAAGGCGCTTATCAGCGTCGGTTTGGGTGAGCGAATGTATCATCAACCGAACCAACTTTCGGGAGGACAGCAACAACGTGTGGCAATTGCCAGAGCCGTGGTCAACGATGCTCCGATTATTTTTGCCGATGAACCGACCGGCAATCTAGATACTAAAATGAGTATTGAAATCATGCAATTGTTTTCTAAACTTAATGCCGATTTGGGACGCACCATCATTTTGGTGACACATGAGGAAGATATTGCACTTTATGCCAAACGCATCATTAAAATTGTCGACGGCGAAATTCACTCCGACACCATCAATAATAAAAGGAAATGCAATGATTGAACTTAAAACTATTTTCAAAATTGCCGTCAGAGCAATTGAGGCCAATAAAATGCGCTCGGTATTGACCAGTTTGGGTATCATCATCGGTGTGGCGGCAGTGATTATTTTGCTCTCTATCGGTAATGGCACTCAGAAATCAATTGAAAATGAAATGCGCAGTATGGGTACCAATCTGATTATGATTCGTTCTGGAGCATCTACTTCCGGCGGTGCCAGAATGGGACGTGGTTCGCAGCCGACATTGAAAAACGGTGATGCCGATGCCATCCAAGAAAAAGTAGCGGCGATTCGCCTGGCAGTTCCGGTAATTAATGACAGCGGGCAGCTAATTTATGGCAACACCAACTGGTCTACCAGTATTGTCGGCACTGATAATCGCTATTTTGATATCAAAGAATGGGAATTGGCCTATGGTCGATTTTTCAGTGAAAATGATATTCGTACCGCAAATAAGGTGTTGATTTTGGGGCAAACAGTGGCTACCGAGCTGTTCGGAGATATTGATCCTTTAGGTAAGACTATACGAGTTAAAGGAATTCCGTTTGTGGTTATCGGTACTTTGACGGCGCGCGGACAAAGCGGCCCGGGGCAAGATCAGGACGATATGGCTTATATGCCGCTATCTACTGCCCAGAAGAAAGTTTCGGGTTCTCAATTTCCGGATATGGTTAATCAGCTGATGCTGCAGGCGGAACGCGCCGAAGATACTTATACCTCGCAAGAGGAAATTCGTGCGCTTTTACGCCAACGCCACAACTTAGGTCTCAACAAAGAAGATGACTTTACGATTATGAACTTTACGCAATTTATGGAAATGATGCAAAGTTCATCGCAAACTATGACGATTTTCTTGGGCTTTATTGCTTCTATATCGTTGATTGTCGGTGGTATCGGCATTATGAACATTATGTTGGTGTCGGTTACCGAGCGTACTCGTGAAATCGGTATACGTATGGCTATCGGAGCCAAAAGTTGGGATATCAGATTGCAATTTTTAATGGAAGCGTTGATATTATCGCTTATCGGTGGTTTAATCGGGGTAGCATTCGGCATTATCGGCGTATTCATATTGCCGAAAATCACTTCTATTACGGCAGTGCTATCCACGTTTTATGTATTGCTGCCGTTCAGTTTTTCCGGTATTGTCGGATTGATTTTCGGCTTTTTTCCGGCATACAAAGCTTCGCTTTTGAACCCGATTACCGCTCTAAGATACGAATGATAACGGTTTCTTATACAATAAAGCAACCTTCATCATCTTGGTAGAGGCTGTTTCATTTAAAAAAGTCCCTTGTCAAATTTCTCTGACAAGGGATTTTTACATCAGAAATTCTGCATCCATTCCATTATTTTATCATCCAAATCCTCGGCTATTGCCTTGCGATTCTTCAACAGACTTAAATAAATGTTGGCATACTGCATTGGTGCGGTCATAATGTTTTGCGAAACTTTCAGCGGATACTTTTCCTCAAGACGCATACCGGCCTGCATGACATACTTTGGTATCATACCGTCATATTCGGCTATATAACGATTAACATAACGGCTGGTTCCCACTCTGTCATACAAAGCTGCCGCCTCCGACAGCAAAGGCAAACCGCCGGCCAGTGCCATACCGTTGTAAAGCCGACAAACATCACGTATATCCTCTCCCGGAACGTAATAATACGCATTCAGAGGATGTGTACCGGGAAATTGTCGGGTAGAATAAGCAACGGTCCGCTCCAAACGCTTACTTAATCGCTGAGTAACACAGAAAATAAGTGGTGCATCGTAATCATTGTATATTGTCAAGAAGTCAATTATCTCCTTGATATTGGCTTCTGTGTTTGTTCCGTTATCCAGTACCCAAACCGGAAAACTGCCCAAACGAAGTGCCACCATACGCAGTTTCATACCATCGCTCAAAATTATGTCGTCTTCATAGCGGTTCAAGTACTTGGATAACATACTGCTACCTCCGACGCATAGGAGCTTGGGATAAACACCGAATTGCGACTTTGCCTGTTTCATAATATCCGCAGCATAATATGCCGATACCGGATCATTGTCGATAGCAACCACATATTTGGGCTGCACACATAACCTA
>CACWUA010000057.1 GCA_902763905.1 uncultured Pseudomonadota bacterium
ACTTTTAACAAATATTAAAAATTATTAATAAAAAGTAAAAAAATATTGCAAATTAACATTATTTCTGATACGCTTCGGGAGCTTTGTATATTTCAGCAAACATTAAAGGTTAACTTATTTTAACAAAAAGGAATTTGGACTATGAAGTATTCTCGTTCTGCAATTACTCAATTAACCCGTTGGTATCGTCAAGTTTTGATTAAATGTGCGATTTTGAATGCGGCGATAATGGCCGGCACATTTGGCGCGCCTGCCGTGGCAGATGCAACGGAAATCAATCAGAACGGGGTGCCTTTCCAAACAGCCACAAGGATTGAAAATAATAATCCGCATATTTTTAACATAAGCACAACCACAACAAATGGAGCCGGTAATGTCGGCTTGAATACTTTCGGTAAATTTAATGTTAGCGAGGGCGATACCGCCAATTTAAATTTAATAAATCAGCAGGATAAATTAGTTAACCTTGTTTTTGATTCTTCAGCTTCACAAATAGATGGTATAGTTAATTCTTATAAAAACGGGCAAATCGGCGGTGATGTATTGTTTGCCAACCCTAATGGCTTTGTTGTGGGTAAAACCGGTGTGTTTAATGTTGGTTCTTTAACAATGATGACGCCGACCGAAGACACGATGAAAAAAGTGTTTAAAGATAATGCCGTTGTTGAAGATAATTTGAATGCTTTGGTGTCGTTTAATATGGGCGGAACGGATTATTTGCTTTTGGGCGGCGAAGAAACAGATATTGAATTAAATCCGGCAGAAATCAGTATTGACGGAACGATTAATTCCGGTGCAGGTATTACTATTGCTAACGGCGGAACAGAGATTAATATAAACAAAGATGCCAAATTAAACGCTAATATGGATTTTAACGTTTCCGGTGGTAAGGTAACGGCTACAAAGAAATCTAACGTTACACCGACTAATGTTAAGAAAACAGCATCTTCTTTGGAATATAAATTGGCAATGGACGGTGGTAACGGAGTTACCATTGTTTCAAAAAACCAAGGGGTTAAAGATAATTATTTGGCGGCAATTGTTAATTTGAACGGTAAAATTGATGCCAACGGCGGTCATATTGTAGCGCAGACGGAAACATATCAGACGGGCATTAAAAGCGCTGAAAAATATGATAAAAATACCCAGCATAACGTAGCGCTTTCTAAAGTCAGTGTCGGCGGTGAAATCAGCGGTCATGATGTGGCATTAAACGCGCGCATAGAAGCCAAGAAGATGAACAATAAATTGCTTTCTTATGATGATGCAGGCGGATATCTTGATTGGCTCGGTCCGAATGAGTTAAACTATTTGATTGCAGATTTCTTCCATATGGCAGATACGAAAGCTTCAGTTGAAGTTTTAAATACGGCAAAAATTAACGCCATCGGAACATTTTCGGCAAATGCTTTTACGAGTTTTAATAACACGGGTATATTTGACAAATCGTGGTCTGTTTATGAAAATTGGTCCTTTAATTATACTCAATTAGATGTTGTGACGGAAGCGATTTTGCACTCTGGTTCTCAGGTTTCTTCTAAAAACTTGAATGTTTTAGCTACTACAAATGTGCTATTGGCAACAAATTCGCAATCAACCAATATTGCCGAAATGGCTGCTGATGCATTCAGTAAGTCGTTTGGTCATTATGGTTCGTATGCCGTGACAATTGCTTTGGCAAATATTTCAAACCGAGCTGTTATTGAAAAAGAAGTTGCTTTAAATGTGCTTAAAAATATTAAAGTTGATGCTGAACTGTATAGAACCTATAACGGCACAACCAAAAACGGTTTAATTCCGGTTTTTGATAATAACTATGGCGTAGCCGGTATTGCCGCCGGTGTATTTGTTGGTAATATAGTCAATGAAGCTATAATGAACAGCAGTGCCAACATTGAAGGCTCACTTGATGTTGAGGCAAACTATATCGGTTCAACGGTTAACAACATATTGGCAAGTGCAACGGCTAAAGGTGAAAGTTCTCAAGCAGGTATTGTCGGTAAAATCTTGATGTTTTATAAAGATTTTGCAATGCTGCAAGCAAAAGGGACTGATACCAGTAATAGATCATACACCAGAGCACAAGGTTCTTTCGATAAAGTTAAAGTGGCAGCCGGTATTGGGGTTTCGGTAGATAATGTTGATAACCATGCGTTTATCGGTGATAAAGAGAAAGGTATTAAGCCGAATATCACTGCCGGTAATGTTGTTTTGAAATCAACATTGTTGGATAACAAAAGCAATCTTTATGCTTCATCTACGTCTCAGAATGCCGCAACCTCCGTTTCTGCGGCGATTGCGGTAAATGTTAAAAATCTCGATTCGGTGGCTGATGCTCATGGTGATTTTACAATTACCGGTAATACTTCTGAATATGTAGCTCAAAAAAACGGAGATTATATCATATTGCAAGATGGTTCTCGTTTGAGCGCAAACAAAGGTGAAACGATTGTAATACCGTATGCATCATACGAATGGAACCCGACAGAAGTTGAATATACCGATGCCAACCAGACACATTACACTATTACCGATAGCGGAATCACAATCAAGCAAGGTAAAGGCGAATTTCATGCGAATTGGGAAATAAATTCAGAAGGTATAAAAAATATAAGAGTCCTTGACGACTACATAAAGGAAGAGAATGGAAAAATCTATTTAATAGATGGCGATAATTTGATTGATATCTCTGAAACAAATAGAGAAGTAGAGTGTTACCAAACTTCGGGATATTCATCTAAAGAAGGCCAGGTTTATGCCAAAGCATATTATTTTCGTTTTGATAAGATGGGGCAAACGACAGCTACTCTTCCAAACGGCGATATCATAGAGGCCTCTTTGGGTGATAAAGTTTATCTTCCGACTGGCGGTTTATTAGTTGATGCCAGCACGACGGTTACGCACGGCTTGAGCTGGGGTGATTGGCTGCCTGATTTGTTTAAGTGGACAGATAATTTGTTTAATGGTTCATCAAAAAAGAACAATGCTGCTTCAGTAAAAGATATTGAGACACAAGATGCTAATGATTATTTGAGTGCAACAACCAATGCAAAAGATATTCAGCAGAAAATCAATGACGCCGGTAATTTGAATATACTAAACGGAATTGATTTTAATGTTCTCGGGTTGGCACAGTTGTTTAATACTTTTGCCTCATCTTCAGCAGTGGCAGCAGCAAAAGAAGATGCCAATTTAGCTGTTTCGGGCGCCATAACCGTTGCTGTAACCAATACGGTTGCCAAGGCGGTGTTAGATGATAGTTCCAGTGTTTTGTTTAAAGGGGAAAATCTCGGTCAAAACACTTTAACGGTTAACGCTTATACCAATGACCAGCTGTGGTCAGGTGCGGCTTTGTTAGGTTTGATAAACAATATAACTTCAGGTCTTGGCGGCAACAGTTCTCGTGATGGCAGTTCGGGCGGCGGTGCATTGTCTTTCCAATGGGGCAGTCCGGATACAATCTCTCATATCGGTCAAAATGTAAAAATAACAACCGAAGAAGGAAAAACGCAAGGTGATGTTATCGTTAAGGCCTTAGACGAAACAGATGATATTAACGTAGCTATCGCTAACGGTCAGGCAGATGAAACAGGCATTGCCGGCGCAATTTCAATTTCTGCGGTTGATAACGGAAAAGTAGAAGCAGCCATTAAATCTTCCGATGCAAGCAGTTCTGTCAACGGTAGAGATGTTACGGTAACGGCAAATAAGGATTTGACTCATGTCAATGCCAATGTTGCATTTACGTCTTCACAAAAAGATGTCGGTTTGGGCTTGGCAATCAATTATGTTGATGATACAGCGGAATCTTATATTGCCGGAAATGTCAATGCTTTACGCAATATAACGGTTAAGTCTGATTATGATAAATTGTTTGTCAACGGTGCCGTTAATGTGGGTTACGCCAGAACAGGTTCGGATACGCCTAAATATGACAGAACCGGCTATTTTGAAAGAATGGCTAAAGAAAGCGAAGCCAATGACCTTATGAATAAAGCCAAAGAACAGAGAGAAAGCAGTAAGTGGTATAATTTCGGGACATATAAATCACTGTGGAATTACAGAAAAGCAAACGAAACATTGGCAAATTCAAAGTTTGATTTTACAAGAGCCGTCAATCCGGATAAAAATACATTTGCTGCATCGGGGATTCTTTCCGTCAGCATTTCCGAGGCGGCATCAAAAGCTTATATCGCCGACGGTGCAAAAGTTTATTCAGGTAATAATATAGAGGTTAAAGCAACATCAGAAGACCAGATGATTGGCGGTGCATTGGCAACGGCTTTACACGGGAAAACCGGTTTGGGCGGTGCCTTTATCGGTCAATACAGCGGCAACGCAGTTGAAGCATATATCGGCAATGCGGTTGTTGATGCTTGGCATAATATAAACGTTGAAGCCAAAGAAGATTTGAAACTTTTCACAGGTTCGGTCGGTATTGCTCAAGCCGAAAATACGGCAGCTGCCGGAAATCTCTCACTTGACATTCAGCAAAATAAAATTACCGCAGCCATCAAGGACGGAGCAAAAATCAATACTCTAAAAGATGGTGCCGAACAGTCAGTAGATGTTAAGGCCGGCTTAGAAACTAAAATAATAAAAGGCGTCGGCTCCGTCGGGGTGCAGACCGGAGGAACGGGCGGTAAAGGCGCTATTGGGGCAACTTTAGATGGAGATATTGCCGTCAATGAAGTCAATGCCTATATTAAAAATGCACAAGTTAATGCCGGAAAGTATATAGATGTTGCGGCAACCAATTATACAAATTTAACCACGGTTGATGTTTCGGGTGCCGTTTCTACTAAAAATTCTTCTTATGCCGGAACACTTGGCGCTTATGTGTCAATAAATGAAGAAAATGCCTATATTGAAGGTTCTCAAATTAACAAGACAAACGGAAGAACAAATAAAAATGCTGATGTTAATGTCAAAGCATCAAGTGTGTTTGATGACTTGGCTATCGTCGGAACCGTGGCATACGGCAGTGAATCAAGCGGTGACGGCTCGGTAAGAGTTGACGGTATCGGTGATCAGGTAAGATCTTATATCAAAAATTCTACCGTTGAAACCACCGGA
>CACWUA010000058.1 GCA_902763905.1 uncultured Pseudomonadota bacterium
AGTGGAGCGGGTGTATTTTCCGCCGATGAAGTCGCCCTTTTTGGCACGTATTGATACCGGAGCGACAACTTCTTCCATTGATGCCGACAATATTAAGCGTTTTGAACGAGATGGTCAGAGCTGGGTATCGTTTACGCTGGTTAATCGCGATACTAAAGAAAAATTGGATTTTGAAAAGCCGTTGGCTCGGCGAGTTAGGATTAAACGTACAGGTGAGGAAGAACATCGCGTAACCGTAAGCATGGATGTAAAGATGGGTAAGGAAACGTTTGTTGCTGAATTTACATTGAATGAACGTCATGATTTTGAATATCAGGGATTAATCGGACGCAATATTTTGAGCGGACGCGCCATTGTTGATGTTTCTATTTCAAACACGCTGAAATAAAATCAATATAAGGACTTTGAGATGAAAAAGAAAATTTGTTCTGTAAGAGGTGTTTTAGCAATTTGTTTGTTTTTTGCAATTGCTTTTGCAAGTTATGCCACATATTACAAAATTAAGCATTGGGGATTTAGCTTCAGCCCGCGCGAGGGTACGGAAATTTGGACGGTTGACGCGCATATCTCTTTTGTGCCGACCGGTGAACCGATTGAAGTATCTCTGTCTACGCCGCGTTTAGGAGCCGAATATAAAATTTTGAGCGAAGACGTGGTGGCTAAAGGCTATACGGTGGAAAAAGATGAAAAAAATCATCGCATGATTATGAAATCCGGCCCTAAAAAGAATGAACAGAACATCTATTATCGCATAATGTTGTATGATAACGAAGATGTTATCGGTAAAATCCGCGATTACAATCAGCCGAAAGTCAAAAAGCCGGTGTTTGCAAGCGAGCAACAACAGGCTATGGTGGAAGAAATTTGGGCGCTTGCCGACAGCAAAAAAGAAGGTTCCGATGCCTCGAAAATCATTCAACTGCTCAATGATGAAATTTTGGAGCCGGAAGTTGATGCTTTTTTGCCGGTAAAAAAATCGCAACGCATTATGGCCGAGAAAATCATTGAGTTGCTTTCGTTCAAAAATGTTGCGGCACGGATTGTGCGCGGAGTGAAAATCTCGGAAAAACGGCGAGAAGCACCGGCCGATTTAATGCTCGAGGTTTATGAAAACAGCAAATGGATGATGTATAATATCGAAACCGGAGTATCCGGTCTGCCGAAAAATTTTGTGGTGTTCCAACGCGGCGGTGTATCGCTGTTTGATGTGGTCGGTGGGCGTAAATCGGAGATAAAATTCTCGGTGATTCAATCGGCGGTTTCATCGTTCAAAATGGCGGGAAAACGTGCAAAATACGAAAACAGTAAAATGTTTGATTATACGATTTATAATTTGCCTAATTTGGAACAAAATACTTTGAAATGGCTGATGATTTTTCCGCTGGGCATTCTGTTGGTGGTTTTGCTGCGAAACGTTGTCGGTATTCCGACTATGGGAACTTTTACCCCGATGCTGGTGGCTATGTCATTGGTACGTACAGGTTTTTGGTCGGGTTTGATTTGTTATTTGTTGATTATCGCACTCGGACTTTTGGTTCGCACTTTGTTGACACGCCTTAACCTACTTTTGGTGCCGCGGATTTCCGCAGTGGTGATTTTTGTGATTTTGATTATGCAATTGCTGACTATATTAGGCTATCAGTATAATTTCAAAATTGCCGCTTCCGCAGTGTTCTTCCCGATTATTATTACCGCATGGATTATTGAACGCGCTTCAATTACATGGGAAGAAGAAGGGGCTCGTAATGCTTCAAAACAAATCATTAATACATCTTTGGTGGCGATTTTGACTTATTTTGTGATAAGCAGTACCTATATTCGCCATATTATGTTTGCATTTAATGAATGGAATCTGGTTATTTTGATTGTGGTGATGCAACTCGGTACTTATACCGGATATCGTCTGGTTGAGCTGAAACGTTTTGCGCCACTGATTAAGGAAAAGTAAATGTGGGATTATTTTAAAATTTTCTCTAATCCGAAAAAAATGCGTGAGCGCGGGGTTTTGGGGATGAATGCCCGAAATTATTTTATCATCGGTCGCAACAACAAACGTTCGCTCTATCCGTTGGTGGATGATAAAGTGCAGACCAAAACGCTGGCGGATCGCATCAATATCAATACTCCGCATAAAATCGGGGTGATTGAACATCAGTACGAAGTTAAGGATTTGTTGAAAATCGTGGCCGGTCATGAAGAATTTGTGATTAAACCGGCGCACGGCAGTCAGGGTAAAGGCGTGTTGGTAATAAAACAATTTACGGGTACGGAATTTACGACCGCCAGCGGTAAAAAACTCGGATTTAACGAAGTATATCAGCACGTTTCCAACATTTTGAGCGGTTTATACAGTTTGGGCGGACAATATGATACAGCGTTGATTGAGGAACTGGTACACTTCAGTGATGCTTTTCAAAATTTCAGTTATCAGGGGATTCCTGATGTGCGCGTAATTGTTTATAAGGGCTATCCGATTATGTCAATGATGCGCCTTGCTACCAAAGAATCCGACGGCAGAGCCAATTTGCACCAGGGAGCCGTCGGCGTGGGTTTGGATATGCGTACCGGTCACGCCAACAATGCGGTTTCGCATAATATGCCGATTGCCATACATCCGGATACCGGCGTCGATTTAATGACGTTGCAAGTGCCGATGTGGCGCGAACATCTGATGATCGGGGCGTTGGCGTATGAAATGACCGGATTGGGCTATCTGGGCGCAGATATTGTTTTGGATAAATTCCGCGGTCCGATGATGCTGGAACTTAATGCGCGGCCGGGGTTGGCTATTCAGATTGCCAACTGCCGCGGCTTAAAAGAAGTAATTAAAAACGTTGATAAACATTATCCGCAAGGCTTATCGGCACAAGAAAGAGTCGATTACGTCTTGAATCACGCCGAATAACTTCCTAAATAAATCTTATAAATAAACGAAAGGAAGCTGAAATGACTGATTTATTGGATAAAAACAAAACAAAAAATCTTTCCAAACCTTCTACCAAAAATTTGGAAAATAAAGAAACTAAAAAATTGGCAATGAGCGAAACCAGAGCTAAAAAAATCAAGCATTCATACAGGGTTAAAGATGCCGACAATGCTCTGTTATTGCAAACAAAATACGGTGACGTGATTATCGAAATGTTGCCGGATATTGCCCCGAATCATGTGGCGCGCATTAAGGAATTGGTGCGGCAGGGTTTTTATAACGGCCTGAAATTTCATCGGGTGATTGAAGGTTTTATGGCGCAGGCAGGATGTCCGCGCGGCGATGGCACCGGAGGCAGCGGTAAAAAGCTCAAGGCAGAATTTAACCGCACTCCGCACAAGCGCGGTACCGTGTCGATGGCGCGTGCCATGATGCCGGATTCGGCTGACAGCCAATTTTTTATCTGTTATGCTGATTGTCCATGGCTCGACGGTCAATATACGGTTTGGGGCGAAGTAATCTCCGGTATGGAATATGTCGATATGCTCAAAAAAGGCGGCGAACCTAATGGGATGGTTGAAAATCCGGATGAGATTATTGCCATATCCGTTATCTCCGACATCTAAAAAATCCGTATAATGGTCATTTACTTGTTGCCCTTTTTGCTTATGTACCTTTTATTGTACACCGCGCAAAAAGGGCAACTTCGTATCTGACTCATTCTACGGATTTTTATATATTCTGCACCGCTGTTTTTTATGTACCTTTGTTGTATACGTCGTCAAAATCCCCCTTCGTATTTACCTCATTCTACGGATTTTTATACGTGTTCTGCACTGCTGCTTATGTACCTCTTTTGTACACGTCGTCAAAATCCCCCTTCGTATTTACCTCATTATACTGCTTTTTATACGTGTTTTTTAATGTCGATGTTTTTTATGCGAATTAAATGTCACAAAAAAAGAAGGAACATAAATTTGTTCCTTCTTTTTTGTATTCGGAATCAGTTATAAAGCTAGGATAATGTAGCGAGAATAATTCATCGATTCCGAATGGATTGGGGAGAATTGGAGGTTTCTCCCTAAACTTTTTATCAGAAGCCTACGGTTAAGCCGACACCGTATGACAAGTTATCATCGCCGCCGTAAGCGATACCGGTATTTAACAAAACACCTTCTGATATATAATGGAATCCGCCGATAGCCGCGGCTTGATTATTTTCATAACCGCCCATGGCTATACTAAGTTGAGTTTTATATTTATCTCCGCTCAGCGGTACAAGTCTTGCCAAAGCATTGCTGGCGGCCAAGCCTTTTTTCATTTTATCTTCCAAGTGGTTGAGATTATTCTCAATATTTTTGAAACGAGCTTCGTTTGCCGCTTGCACTGCTGCCAGATTTTTCTGAGTACGACCGACGGCGACATCCAAACTATTCAGCGAGCTAGCCACAGATTCATTATTTTTAATGTAATTCTGTTCGCTATAATGCGATCTGTCGCCAATACTTTGTTCCACATTGTCGACTCTTTTTCCGGTTGCCGCCACCGTAGTTTCCAGCGTATTTACCGTTGTTACTACATTGTGCACTTCTTCCACATCCGACGCAGAAATTCCGCTATTTAAAACTGCCATTTGCTCATCGCTCAAAGCATCTTGCTTGCCGTTAACCTGTATTTGCAGGTCATCGACGCTAAGCTTTGAAGCATAATTTTCCAAAGTGGTGGTAATTTCTGTCTTGGTATATACATCGTCAGACTTGGCAAATGTGTTGTCAACCTCTGTCTTTGTATAGACATTGTCGGTCTTAGCAAATGTGTTGTCAACCTCTGTCTTTGTATAGACATTGTCGGTCTTAGCAAATGTGTTGTCAACCTCTGTTTTTGTGTAGACATCATCAGACTTGGCATAGTCTTGCAAAGTGTTGTCAACCTCTGTTTTTGTGTAGACATCATCAGACTTGGCATAGTCTTGCAAAGTGTTGTCAACCTCTGTCTTGGTGTAGACATCATCAGTCTTCGCATAATCTTGCAAAGTTGTGTTGATTTCTGTCTTAGTATAGACATCGTCAGCCTTTGCATAGTCCTGCAGG
>CACWUA010000059.1 GCA_902763905.1 uncultured Pseudomonadota bacterium
TTTATGAATAACAATTGTATTTTCAAGAAAATTGATATGGTGATTGCTGATTTTATGCGCAACGGAATAAGCAGTGTTATTTCTGAGCTACACTTGACCGAGCGTAATATAGTTCATAAACAATATTTTGTAAAACAAAGCAGATATTTTTTATTTGGCAGTCTGCCACTGATTACAATTGAAGAAAATTAAAACATTGTACACAAAAGATAAGGGTTGAAATTTATTCAGTCCTTGTCTTTTGTATAGACATCTATATTTTGATTTTAGATGTATACAGTAAAATCACATCAAAAATATAAACTTTTGTCGTGTGTTCATTTTGACAAATTTTAAGAAATGGGATAACTCCAAAAAGTTTAATTCTTTTTATTATCCGATTGTTTTTTCGTTCAATTCTAGCTAAAGAATTGAATAACAATTCTTTAAATAAATCATCATAAAAAGGAGTTTGTTTTGCAATATTCCAGAAAAACTTTTGGCAAGGAATACCGGCTTTCATCCAAGGTCTTGTTTCGGTACCTCCGGTATAATGAAACACAATACAACCATTTAATGACTTTATATAATCATTAAAATTTCTGTATTTCACAGTTAAATCAACAACTATGTTATATTGTTGCGGCAGTACTTTATAATTATTATTAAAAACGATATTTAAAATATCTTGATCCGGCATATTCAGTTTATCATGAAGTTCTGCCGTTTTTGCCATAAGTGTTTCACCAATTTGATGTTTACGCCAATAATCACAATCAATTAACAGCAGCCCCGCATTGAAATACAAATGCTTTTTAGAAATACCTAACTGCTGCTTATATTTTGAAAAATCCTTTAATTTTAAATCTTCTTGAATATAAGGAACAGCGGCAATTCCGTAATTTTCCATATCAGTATTATAGATATATGATATATCGCCTTTGATAACCATATCTGTATCAATGTATAAAGCTTTGTGAATATCCGGTTTTAATGCCGGAATTAAGTAACGGAAATATGTATTAATGGAAAAATGAGCAATGTTCGGAAAGTTTTGAAATAAAGATAAATCCATCGGTATAAATTCCACGGAATTTCCGGTTGCATTTATGATTTCTGCTATAACTTTTTTACTCTCTGCCGATATTCCGCCGTCCAAGAGATAAAAGTTTATCTTTTCTTTTGTACCCGACAATACAGATTTAATCGTAACAGCAGCGTATTTAACATAATTCTCATCACTGATTAAAAATACAGGAATCATTTATAATCTCCCAACTATCACAAAACTGCTCTCAATATAATTTGAAACAAACTATAAAGTCAAGTTTATATTAACAAATGCAGTCGTTCAATGATTTTATCAAACATTTCGGCGGTTAATACGTTGGTATTGATGTTATAGCGCGAAGTATGGTACGAATCAAGCAGGATTATGCCATGCTTATCAAGTTTATGTTCCGCGCCGTGGGCAAATTTATATGCTGATTTTTTATAGCCGAGCGCTTGCAAAACCGCACCATGCGAAACCGAGCCGAGTGAAAGAATTATCCGTAAATTAGGCATAGCGGTGATTTCGGCTTGCAAATACGGACGGCAGGCGGCAATTTCTTCGGCGGTTACTTTATTTTGAGGCGGTACACAACGCACGGCATTGGAAACACGCACATTTATCAGCTCAAAGCCGTCATTTTTGATTTTGCCGTAATTACCGCAGGCAAAGCCGTATTTTTTGAGCGCCGGATAGAGAATATCGCCGGCATAATCGTTGGTAAACGGGCGGTTGGTTTGATTGGCACCGTTTAACCCCGGAGCCAAACCTACCACCAATATTTCGGCACTTAAATCCCCGAAAGATTCGACCGGACCGTTGTGATATTGCGGAAACTTTACTTTATTTTGCGCGCGAAATTCCAACAAACGCGGACATTTTTTGCATTCAAAAGACGGGCATTGAAACATATTTTTTCTCCTTTAATTTTATCTTAAAAGCTAAAATTTGCACTGTCCACCATTTAAATTTATTTTTTCACGGTTATATACACTTTGCTAATAATAAAATTTTTGAACATTTATAAATGGAGAAAAAGAATATGAAAAAAATATTGTTATTATCCGGTGCGGCGTTATTGTTTTCAACCAATGCCAATGCATTGATGCACCACAATATGAATATGGTTAAGCCTTATATCGGAGCCGAATATGTTTATTCACACTCTAAACCGGGTGGTACTGCTCAAGGATTGAAACGAAATTTTAACTCAGCCAAAGCCGATTTTGGTATGGAAATATATAAAAATTTATATACCGAATTTTCTTATCAGCAATCATGGCAAGTTAAAAACAAATACGCATACGAAGGACAATCGGTAAAGCAGCGTTTTGCCGCTTATGCTATGGATTTATATGCTAAAATGCCGCTTATGTGCAGTTCGTTCAGTTTAGTGGCAACCGGCGGTGCCGCAATTTATGATATAACTCAGAAAAACCTGCCGGATAAAGGGTTTATGCGTGTAGGTTATCGTATCGGCGGCGGTATGCAATACGATATGAACGAGCATTGGTCGGCGCGTATTATCGGCCGTTATTCTTATGTGGGAGCCGAACGTTTGGATAATTACGCCGAAGTGGCAGCCGGTATGCTTTATCGGTTTTAAGTAAAAGCATTGTTATAATAATCGCCGGAGTGCCTTGCAATATAGGCACTCGTTTGGTATATAAATATATATAAAGGCAAATTTATATCTATCCGGCATTATACGTTTTTATAGCCGCATCTTGCTCAAATAAATACAGCAATATCCGTAAAGCTTGTCCGCGCTCTGATTGCAAATTCGGATCTTTTTGTAACATAAGAGCCGCATCTTTGCTGGCTGCAAGTAGCAAGCCACCATGAACACTTAAGTCAGCCAAACGAAAATTATTAAAACCTGATTGTTTTGTTCCCAAAATTTCTCCTCCGCCGCGCAATTTAAGGTCTTCCTCGGCAATTAAGAAACCGTCTTCGGTACTTTTAAGTGTATTAAGGCGTGAGCGCGAAACTTCGCTCAGCGGATAACCATACATCAAGATGCAACTGCCGGCCTCAAAACCGCGCTTAATGCGCCCGCGAAGCTGGTGTAACTGCGCCAAACCGAAACGCTCGGCGTGCTCAACAATCATAATCGTGGCATTCGGTACATTAACCCCGACTTCAATCACGGTGGTGGAAACCAGAAGCTTGAGCGCACCTTGTTTGAACTTTTCCATTATTGCGTCTTTTTCACTTTCTTTCATTTTACCGTGAATCAAACCGACGGTATCGCCGAAAACTTTACGCAAAGACTCATAGCGTTCGGTGGCGGCGGAAAGGTCAATTTTTTCGGATTCTTCAACCAGGGGACACACCCAATAGGCTTGGGTTCCGGTATTTAATTTGCGTTGCAGTGCCTCAACCACATTATGAATTTTACTTAATGGCATAACCGTGGTGGCAACCGGTTTGCGCCCTGCCGGCAATTCATCGATTTTGGAATATTCCATATCGCCGAATTGAGTCAGCACAAGCGTGCGCGGAATAGGGGTGGCGGTCATTACCAAAACATCACAAAGATTGCCCTTTTGCGAGAGATTAAGCCGTTGTTTTACGCCGAAACGATGTTGCTCGTCAACAATAACATAGGCCAAATCTTTGAACGCCACATCTTCAGTAAACAGCGCGTGCGTGCCGATGAGAATGTCGATATTGCCGGCGGCCAGTTCTTCCAACAGCAGTTTACGGGACTTACCTTTAACGTTTCCGGTCAGCAGAGCTGTTTTTACACCGATTTTATCACATAATTCGGAGATGGTTTCAGCGTGTTGCTCGGCCAAAATTTCGGTCGGAGCCATAATCGCCGCTTGACAGCCGCATTCAACCGCATTCAGCATTGTCAGCAGAGCCACAATGGTTTTGCCGCTGCCGACATCACCTTGCAACAGTCGTGACATACGATATTCGCCGAATAAGTCGCTTTCAATTTCGGCAACTACGCGTTTTTGCGCATCTGTCAGGGCAAAAGGCAGTACCGAAAGCAATTTTTCTTTGAGTTTACCGGCGTTGGCAAGCGAGCGTCCTTTCTGCTTTTTAAGTCGCCCGCGCACAATGGCAAGCGAAAGCTGATTGGCCAGCAATTCGTCATAAGCCAAACGTTGTCGGACCGGTGCATTTGGCTCAATATCGGCAAAATTTTGCGGATGATGCGCCGTCCACAGTGCTTCTTTAAAATTCGACCATTTTTGTTGGGCTAAATAGTGGTCATCCTGCCATTCCGGCAATTCCGGTACTCGTGTAAATGCTTGAAAAATCTGTTTGTTGAGCATTTTGTTGGTAACGCCGGCCGTCAGCGGATACACCGTTTCAATCAGCGGCATCTGCTCCGGTTTTGAGGCATCGACAACATAGTCGGGATGGCTCATTTGCAATTGCCCGTTAAAAATTTCGATTTTGCCGCTGATGATTTTTTCGGCACCCACCGAAAATTGCTTGGTAATACTGTCACCGAATACTTTAAAAAACACCAAAATCAGTTGATCGGTACCATCTTCAACCGCAATCCGATACGGTTGTTTTTTGGTTTTCGGCACCGCGTGCTCCACCACACGCACTTTACCCGTCCAGATTTTGCCGTCAAGTGCCTGTGACAGCGGAACATTACAGCGGCGGTCTATAAATCCGCTTGGTAAATGCCACAGCAAATCAATCACTTTGTCGCCGCAAAGATTACTCATCAGCGTGCAATAACGCTTACCGATACCGGTCAGCGTATCAATCGGAGCAAACAGCGGATATAAAATACTCGGACGCATATTAAACTCTTTACAAATTTTTGGTTTGAGTTATTTATATGTATATTTTATAATTGATGCGTGTAAAAATGTCTATTGATTTTAAAGAATACAA
>CACWUA010000060.1 GCA_902763905.1 uncultured Pseudomonadota bacterium
ACTGCATCTCCTTGCCCGTCTGAGTAGCCGAAACGCAGCAGCAGATGGAGTAGTCGTCGCCCCAAACGGGCTTCATGACGTCGTCGTTCTCATACTGGATAGAGCTTGTGGTGATCGAAATATACGCCGCGTATTTTTTGAAATTATTGCGTGTCTCCTCATCATAAGCCAAACTATGATATTTAACTTTTTTCCATAAATCGGCAACTTCTCCGCTTTCACCCGCCAATCCGGCAATAGCATTATCCAATCGGGAATAATTGCCGCCAAGTTGCTCGGAAAGCTTATGAAAACGTGTTAAATAAACATTGTCGTTCTTGGAAACTTCGGCCGTTACCGAATCCACAAACGAGGTATAATCAGCAAAATATTCTTTAACATCCATTTTTATTCTCCAGCATTTCTTTAAGTTCATACAGTTTTTCCAATGCCTCACGTGCCGTCATATTATCTATATCAAGCGCCCGCAAAACTTTATTTACCGGCGATTCTTTTTCCTGAACAACCGTTTCGGCAATCTGAGGCTGAATAAAAGCAAACAGCGGCAATTCATCACGCAAATCTGCCGTATTGCTCTTTTGATTTTCTTTTTGCAATTTCTGCAAAACCTGCTCCGCGCGCTGAATTACGGCTTTCGGCAAACCCGCCAATTTTGCCACATGAATACCATACGAACGATCTGCGGCACCGGATATAACCTCATGCATAAAAACAACTTGCTCATTAAACTCTTTGATTTTCATTCGATGCAGTGTAAGAGCCGAAAGTTTCTCCGAGAGCACTGCCAATTCATGATAATGCGTGGCAAACAACGATCTGCACTTATTAACTTCATGCAAATATTCAACAACCGCCCACGCAATCGATAATCCGTCAAAAGTTGCCGTTCCGCGCCCGATTTCATCCAAAATCACAAACGAACGTTCATCAGCTCTGTTCAAAATCGATGCGGTTTCAATCATTTCCACCATAAACGTTGATCGTCCGCGCGACAAATCATCAGATGCTCCCACCCGCGAAAACACCTTATTAACCAAACCTATATGCGCTGTCTTGGCCGGAACAAATGATCCCATCTGCGCCATAATTACAATAATGGCATTCTGCCGCAAAAATGTGGATTTACCTGCCATATTAGGTCCGGTTAAAAGCCAGATACGATCATCATCTGGCGACAAGCGGCAGTTATTGCCGACAAACGTTCCCTCATTATTTTTCCTGATTGCCGCTTCCACCACCGGATGCCGACCTTCTTCCACTTCAAAAATCTTACTGTCATCAAGTTGCGGCCGGCAATAATTATTTTCCAACGCCAAATCAGCCAATGCCGCTGCCACGTCAAGCTCGGCAATTGCTTTGGCGGTTCGGCAGATATCGTCAGCTGCCAACATAACATCACGCTGCAAATCTTCAAAAATAGATATTTCCATAGCCAAAGCTCTTTCGCGAGCACTGCGAATATCGTTTTCCAGATCTGTCAATTCGGCGGTTGTAAAACGCGTTGCATTCAATATTGACTGACGATGTATAAAATGAGGATCGGAAAGCAGCTGCGGCGCAAATTTATTCTGAACTTCAATAAAATATCCGATTACCGAATTATCTTTAACTTTAAGATTATCAATACCGGTCGAGCGCACATATTCGGCCTGCATTTTTTCCATTTTACTCGCACCGTTGTCACGTAATTCGCACAAAGCATCAAAATCGGCATTAAAGCCTTTTCTGATATAACCGCCGTCACGAGCAAATGCCGGCAAACTCGAACACTCATCGACATCAATCAAAGCCTTGTCCAGCTTATCCGCCAAACTGACATGATTTCCGATTCGTTTCACAATATCTTCAATTGCCGGAGACAGTTCGTCAACTACCTCTGTACGTTGATAAATCAGCATTGTTTTACGAATTTGCGGCAAAACACGCAAAGCATCGGCAATACTTTTCAATTCACGAGGACTGCCGCGTCCGATACTTAAACGTGTCAATGAGCGTTCAATATCCGGAAACGACTTCAGCTGATCTCTTAATTTTTGCCGTACATCACTGTGTTTACAAAAAAACTCCAACGCATCCAAACGTTTTTTTATGACTAATAAATCCAAAAGCGGAGCAGCCAGTCTGTCGGCAAGCATTCGTGCTCCGGCTCCGGTTACGGTTCGGTCGATAACCGAAAGCAAAGAATTTCCTCGTGGACCTCTGATTAAATCTAAATTTTGTCTGGTAGCCGCATCTATTTCCATATACAGTGTATCAATAATTCTGACCGGAGTTGCGATTCGCGGAATTCTGCCCTTTTGCGTATTTTCGATATATTCCAAAATCAAACCTGCTGCCGTAACCTCGGCTTTACTGAAATCTCCGAACGCATCAACGGATGAAACATTATAGAAAGACAGCAATTTATTTTGTGTATTGGTAAAATTAAATCGCGCTTGCGGTAAAACCGACAATTTTTCTTTATACTCATTAAACAACTTAAACAAATCCGAATTTTGCAGTAATGCGTCCGAAATCAATATTTCTTCCGGCATAATCCGCATCAACAAGCCGTAAACATCTGCGGTTTCTCTCTGAAAATTAACATCAATGTTTTGAGTATAAAAAGCACCGGTAGATAAATCTATCCAAGCGGCTCCATAGCCTTTAAGTGATTTACATAAACACAGCAAATAATTATTACGCCGTGCATCCAAAAGGGTGTCTTCGGTCAGAGTTCCGGCAGTTACCAAACGAATTACCTCACGCCTCACCACAGATTTAGATCCGCGTTTACGAGCATCTTCGGGATTTTCCATTTGCTCGCAGATTGCCACTTTATAGCCTGCTTTAATCAGTCTCGCCATATAATTTTCATAAGCGTGAAACGGCACCCCGCACATCGGTATATCTTTACCATGCAGCCGTCCTCGTTTGGTTAAGGTAATATTGAGTGCATCCGAAGCCTTAAAACTTATTGCATATTACAATATTTCCAATCATAGTCCAGTATTTTATTAAGGTTATAGACGGATAAATCCAATGGTAAAACGGCTTAACACAAAAAAGATAAACTTAAATCCGCAATATTTGCGGCGTGCGTTTATTTTATCCATACCTATTGCCGCCATTTTTATCGGTTTATCATTTTTTGGTTTTATTTCGACAAAGATTTCCCTACTCTGTTTTGCCATAACCATTGTTTCGAATCTTTTGCTGATTTTCCCGATAAGCTCCGAATTGGGTGCGTTACGCCGCTATATTCAGGCTTTAGCCGGAGGCACTGCAGATGAAGCAGCCATCAAACTTTCTGAAAAAGATACTCGCGAACTGGCACAAGCCATCACCGCCGTTCACAAACTTTGGGCTTTAAAAAACGACACCTTAGAGGCTCAAACACTTTCCGATGCTGCGGTATTTGACACCTTGCCAGATCCGATTCTGATGCTAGACAGCGAAGGCGGTGTTACCAATTTCAACCGCGCTGCCGAACAGCTTTTAGGGCAGAATATATCGGCTCACAACATTGATCGTTTATTCTCCACCAACATATTTATCGCTGCTGTTGAAAAAGTACTGAAAGGCAGAAGCGATTCGGAGAGTATACTATTTCACGCTCCGGAATATAACAATCGCCGTTTCTATGCCCATATAACCAAACTTCCGCATCATTTGAAAGGCCGTGCTGCTGCGGTCATCTCATTTTATGATGTCAGTAAAGCGTTAAGTTTGGAAAAAATGCAATCGGATTTTGTGGCGAATGCCAGTCATGAGCTGCGCACTCCACTTTCGGTTATTTCCGGGTTTATCGAAACTCTGCAAACCACCGCTCATAATGACGAAGACGCGCGTGATGCCTTTTTGGGTATAATGAAAGAACAAACCGAATATATGTCAAATCTGATTGAAGATTTGCTCTCATTATCACGCTTGGAGATGGGACAAAACAAAGAGCTTAAAGACAAAATAGATTTGCATGAAGTTATTGATGACATAACACAAGCCCTTAAAATCAAAGCTTTTCAACGCTCTATCAGTATAAACGTCAATGAGCTTAACCGTATACCGAAAATTATCGGCGACAATCAGCAAATTCATCAGGTATTGCAAAACTTATTGGATAATGCGGTTAAATACGCTCCGGAAAATTCCGAAGTCAAAATAGAATTAAAAACCGTACCGGAAATTCCGGCCAAATCCGGTCAAAATATTGCCATCGGACGTGCCGTCAGTATTGCCTTCAACAACAAAGGTCCGAAGATAAACAAAGAAGATTTGGCACGTTTGACCGAAAAGTTCTACCGTATGCAAATCCATAAAGATATGAAAATAAAAGGTACAGGTCTCGGCTTATCCATTGCTAAGCAGGTTGTGTTACATCATCATGGCAATTTAACCGTCTCGTCAACCGCCTACAACGGAACCACATTCACGGTTTATTTACCGATAAAACAAGGCTGATAAAATCAGCAAAACAGCAACATACATTGCGGAAGCTAAAGAAAGAATTGAACATATTATTATAAAATTATATTAAAACTTTATCATTATGAAACATATTAAAAGACTTCTTGGCATAATGAGAATAGCTTTCGGAATCGCAGTCTTTCTCATTTTTGTGCTGTGTGCACTTGCCATCGGTGCTGATTTAGGCGGCTTTTACAAAGCAGTAGAAACCGCATGGCCGTATGCCGCCGCCATTTTCGGTTGCTACTTTGCCTTCTCGTTGGTAGAAGACTTTGTAAACAACCGTATGTTGCGTCCGCATTTTTGATTCATTATCACGCTAAAACCGTCAGTTTAATCACTGACGGTTTTCCGTTTTAAAAAAGCGAAAGACCGCACCTTTTCAGGGATGCGGTCTTTACAAGATTTAATGAAGTTACTTACCTAGGTTAATCATCGGCACGCTGTTGCCCAACATATAGGTCGGCAGTTTGCCGTCCCACTTCTGTACGGCTTCGTACTCGGTCAGCCCCTTGTTACGAGCCAGAGCTTCGGCCTTGATGGTCATGGCCTCGGCATCAGCCTTGGCGGCAATTACCTTCTGGTCTGCCTCCTCCTTGATACGACGGGTATCATTAATGGCCTTTTCTGCCTGCTGACCGGCTATAACCTTAGCCTCGATCGACTTTTCAAACGCATCACTATAATCAATGTTATTGAATTGAATAGTAATGTTCTCGAAGAATCGATTGTCAATCTTGGCCTTGAGGTCCATGTTAACGTCAACACGTGCGGAGTCGCGATTGCTCACAAGCTCTTGCGCCTGCCAACGGCCGATATTGCTCTTGATGACGTCGTTCAGAACGGGGATGATTTTCTTGACCTCGTAATCCTTACCGACCAACATATAGAGCAGATGGACATTATCCTTGCGTACGTTGTACGTGATGGTATAGTCCAACTCCGCCGTCTGCATATCGGCAGTATAGCACGACGTCTTCTCCTTCAATGTTCTGGTTCGCACATCGAACTTGGTCACGCCGGAAATCAGCGGAGCCTTGAAAGATACACCGGGCTGATAGCTGAACTGCTCAACCTTACCCAGACGGGACAATACGGCAGCCTCACCGGCATCTACCACAAAGAATGAACCAAACGCCAGGCACAACACAATGATACCGAGAACGGTAAAACCAATGCCCTTAACCCACTTCATAATCTCATTTTTTTCGTTTTCTCTCATAATAATAATATAAAAAATTTGGTTTGACAATTAGTGTTCTACCACAATTTTCATAATCTGTCAATATTTTTTTAATTTTTGTTTATATTTTTTGTCGCAAAAAAATATTGACAAACGCACTAAAAAAGAGTACTCATAGAAGGTAAGTGTTTACTATTATGAAAATTATCAATCCAAAAAATTATATTTATGAAAAAGAGAAAGAACAAAGTAGAAGAACCGAAAACTTTGTCGCTGAAAGAATTTCGTGACGAGTTTGGTAAGAGTGTCTCCCTTGATGTCGTTAAGCGCGCATACAGGTACGTTTTGAACGGCAATCAGCCGCAAAGCAGTATTGCCACATCAGCTGTGCTCTATGCTGATCCGTTTAAAAAGCGAGACATGAATTGTCTTGGAGTTATGGCTGAACAGGAGCTCGGCAAAGTAACAATATGGAACCTGCAGACCGAAACCCCGTCAGCGCAGCGAGCACTGCTGCAAGGCAAATGGGATTATCACAACCGCTCGTTGTGTATATCCCGCCTAGGTGAAAACTTCATCTGCAATCGCCGTACCACGCTCAGGTTTCCAAGTGAGCGGATTATCGGTGTTTACGCGCATTATCATCGATTTGTCGCTGTTGTCAGCATCAAATCAGATATCGAATCGACAATTGCAACAACAAAATTGCAGGAGATGGCTGCCACCGTGGCGAAGAATGCTTTGGCGCACTATCCGGAATATCTGCACCGTATGGAAAAGCGTGAATACAATCTCAAGCACCATTATGCAATCTCGGAAGAATTGCCCGAGTATAAGGACTTCTTGCTTAAGCAGCCTATGCGTTTTGTAGAGGGAATCAACCCGCCGCAGCTCTTTTCGGTGCCAAATCACGTGATTTCTGTTGAAGAGTACATTATTCACTGCGGTCAGCAACTCAATCTGAAACTGGATCTTGTCAGTGCCGACCTATGCGGTGATTTTGAACATCTCTGATTTTATTACCCCGTTAAGACCTTTTAACAATCGGTCTTACGGGGATTTTTTTTGCTTTAATTTTGCATTTAAATATGTTATATTTTCCCCCAAGAGAGGTAAAATATGAAAACTTATTTAGTTGGCGGCGCTGTCCGCGATATGGTTCTACATAAGCCGCCGCATGACGCCGATTATGTGGTGTTCGGTGCCACTCCGGAGGAAATGACGGCTAAAGGTTTTATCCGAGTCGGTAAGGATTTTCCGGTGTTTTTGCACCCTATAACCCATGATGAACATGCACTTGCCCGCAAAGAAATCAAAACCGGCAACAAACATACCGACTTCAAGTTTGTGTTTGGGCCGGATATTACACCCGAAGAAGATATGCTACGCCGCGTTTTTACCTGCAATGCTCTGATGTATGACGAGCAAAACGATAAAATCATCGATTTGGTCGGCGGAGTCGACGATATTAAAAACCGCATCATTCGCCACGTTAATACCGAGCACTTTATCGAGGATCCGCTTCGTGTGCTCAGAATGTGCCGATTCGCTGCCAAACTGGACTTTGATATTGCGCCGGAAACCATGAAATTGGCGCAAGATATGACGCGCACCGGTATGCTGAATCACT
>CACWUA010000061.1 GCA_902763905.1 uncultured Pseudomonadota bacterium
TCCACTTCCAGCTCAAGCTCCAGCAAAAAAAACAGTACGTCTTCTTCTAAGAAATCAACTACTTCTAGCAAAAAATAAGAATTAATCGACTTTATAGTGCATTATTTCTGAAAAATATCTGCTTTAATCAAAGCGGATATTTTTTATAGGCTGTATTAAACGATTTTGTTGATTTTTACGTATGAAAATCATGTTATGTTCGCTGAGAATTGCTGCATACGATATATAAAGTCAAAGCCATCGTTCAATCGACGCTAAAAAATATTGTCACTCCTCGATTCCGCTGGAATCGTCAGAGTATCTTCACATTAAAATACAACCATAAAGTCATCCCTGTGCATGTTAAGAATTTTGTTGACACTTTTTGATATAAAAAGAAACCTTGAGAGCAATCATTCTCAAGGTTTCTTTTTTTATAACGCATCGTTTTTCACCGTGGTTTTAAGCACTATATTAATCTTGCCGGCAGAGGTTTCTTCTTCAAATACCTCCAAAATTAAGCGATAATAAGCCACCACATAAGGCGACGGTGCGTTTTCGACAGTCAGTAGCGAGACATCGGCCTTATACGTAAACTTTGGCATACGCACAAGTTCTTGACCGTTATTATCAATCACCGAAAGAGCATTACTCCAAAATGCAATCGGGATATGATATCCGCCGAATGTCATTCTTGTCTGTCCCAGTGCATCGGAAATACGCAGATTACCCTTCTTTTCTTTCTGTTCGAGGAAGACTAATTCATAGCCGCTGCACGGAACTTCACCGACACGGATATCACGTACCGATGTCCAGATTGTATCCGCCAACGCCAAAGTGTCTTTAGCTGCACGAATCACATCCAAGGTAAGTTCCTGAACCTTGCCGGAGGGAAGCGTAATATACGCTGTCGTTCCCTTAACCCTAATGTCATCTAAGGTTAAGTCATTGCCATACTTTTTCTGCTCCCACCAATCGGTAGTGCAAGATGTCAGCATCGTTCCCAGAACGAGCATAACACAAAATTTTTTTGTTCTCATAATTTCTTGATAATTGTTCGTTAAGTATGGTTATAACGTTTTTTGTACAAAAAAGCAAGCATTTTTTACAAAAACATTATGATTAAAGTATTATTCAAAAATATCCTTACCTAAAAAATCTGTCATCAGCTTCTTTTTTTCAGAGGAGTCTACATCATCCATTTGTACTTTTATTTTAGCTGCAGCCTTTTTTTCGGCATTTGCTTTTTTTTCAGCTTTGGCAACTTCTCGCGCCTTAATTTTATCTTGTCGCTTTATCTCAGCTTCCGCACGCGCAATATCTTTCAAACGTTGCAGCTCCGCCTTGACTTCCGCTTTGGTGAGTACAAATGTTTTGAAAAACTCCAAAGCAAATTTATAAATTATCGACTTACGTTTTTTTATATCATTATCCGTGAGCATCAATTTATCCTGTTCGCTCAAACCGGTATCAATAACAAAATCATAAACAGGCATGGTTCGATCAAACCATGGTCTTACCTGAATATTATCGGTTGCGTCAATATAAGGTGTATCACCGGTGCCGCTGGAATGTATGCGTGCCAAGGTGGTTTTACCGGAAGTTATTTCCAAAAATACTTCACTGGTACGCCAAGCTTCATGCTGTCCTTCAGTATTATAGAAATAACGATTATGAGCCCCGAAAGAAGTCAGAACATACAGCATTCCCTCCGCACCGAGGACTTTCTTTACAATCGGCACCACATAATATTTGGACTGACTGCATTGATGTGCTGCCTCATGCTGCGTTTCCGACTTAGTTCCGGAAATTGTCCACCATGCAACTGCAAATTGCTTGCGTCTAAAAATACCGCCGGTCGAAATAATACGAAAATCAGAAAACTCTATTTCTTGATTGTATTGCTTTTTATAATGCGCTTCCACGTCTTGTTTTGATATTGCAATTGCCATATTTTTTTACCTCGAATGTGTTCAGCTTAAAATAAAAAATCAAACTTTGCAAGAGCGTTTTGCGCGGTGTATAAGATATGCACTCAAAAAACTCGGATAACGCAGTAAATACGAAGGGGGATTTCTCTTGCTACGCCTTTGGCTCGCTTCGGTCACTCGTCCACTAAATTCGATAACTTCGCTGTCGCTTGTTTTCTCATTAAGTGGACTTCGCCCGTCGTTGAAAAACAACATTTTAAGGTTGTTTTTCTTCCTCCTCTTGCTTCGCCTTAGGCTCGCTTCGGTCACTCGTCCACTAAATTCAATAACTTCGCTGTCGCTTGTTTTCTCATTAAGTGGACTTCGCCCGTCGTTGAAAAACAACATTTTGAGGTTGTTTTTCTTCCTCCGGCGACGTGTACAAAAGAGGTACATAAGCAAAACTGCGCAGAATGGCTCCGATAGAAAAAGAGCGTTTTGCGCGGTGTACAAAAGGTACATAAGCAAAACGCTCTTTGATTAGCGGACCATTATCCGCAGTTTTTAGTTGGCTTTTTTCAAGGCCTCACCCAAAGCCTCTCCCAAAGACGAACCGCCGGAAGTGTTAGAATATTCTTCCAAAACTTTCTTTTCTTCATCTACTTCGAGAGCCTTGATTGACAAGCCGATTTTAACGTTTTTCTTGTCAACCGAGGTTACTTTGGCTTCTATGGTGTCACCTTCGTTGAAGTTAGCCGGATTTTGCAAAGCCTTATCCTTAGAGAGGTCGGCTTTCTTGATTACGGCATTCAAGCCTTCAACTTCAACCGTAACGCCTTTATCATCAACCGCCTTAACCACAGCCTTTACGGTATCGCCCTTCTTGATGTTGGCGAGTGCCTGATTTACGCTGTCTTCGGAAAGCTGTTTAATGCCGAGGCTGATGCGTTCTTTTTCAACATCAACATCGATGATTTTGGCTTCGATTTCCTGACCCTTGGTATAGTCTTTAACAGCTTCTTCGCCGGACTTTTCCCAAGAGATGTCGGATAAGTGAATCATACCGTCGATTTCATCGGTTAAACCGATAAACAAACCGAATTCGGTAATGTTCTTGATTTTGCCGGTAATAACCGAGCCGACCGGATGCTCTTCAACATAAGCAGCCCACGGGTTCGGTTGGCATTGTTTAATGCCGAGGCTGATACGACGTTTGTCGGCATCAACTTCCAAAACCTTAACTTCAACTTCTTCAGAAGTGGAGACGATTTTGCCCGGATGAACGTTCTTTCTGGTCCAGCTCATTTCAGAAACGTGTACCAAACCTTCGATACCGTCTTCGAGTTCAACAAACGCGCCGTAATCGGTAATGTTGGTGACTTTACCTTTATAAACTTCATCAACTTTATACTTATCGGCAACTGCCTGCCACGGGTCGTTTTCAAGCTGTTTCATACCGAGGCTGATACGTTGTGTATCTTCGTTGAAACGAATCACCTGAACTTTAACGTTTTGACCAACCGTCAAAACTTCGGCCGGATGATTGATACGTTTCCAAGAAATATCGGTAACGTGCAACAAACCGTCAACGCCGCCCAAGTCAATAAACGCACCGTAATCGGTAATGTTTTTAACCACACCGTCAAGGATAGCACCCTCTTTGATGCCGTCAATCAATTCGGCACGAGCTTCAGCTCTGGTTTCTTCCAGAACAACACGGCGCGAAACCACGATGTTGCCTCTGATTTTATCCATTTTCAAAATTTGGAACGGTTGCGAAATACCCATAAGCGGAGTAATGTCTCTGATCGGGCGAATATCGATTTGCGAACCCGGCAAGAAAGCGATTGCGCCGTTCAAATCAACCGTAAAGCCGCCTTTTACGCGACCGAAAATGATACCGTTAACACGTTCGCCGGCGTTCATGGATTTTTCAAGATCAACCCATACTTCTTCACGACGAGCTTTTTCACGAGAAAGTACAATGTTGCCGTCTTTGTCTTCATATCTGTCAACCAAAACTTCAACCACATCGCCGACTTTAAGTTCCGGATTGGTGCCGAATTCGCGCACCGGAATGTTGCCCTCAGATTTAAGGCCGACATCAACCGTAACATAATCATCGGAAATTCTAACGATTGTACCTTTAACAACGGTACCCAAGATGCCGTTTTCACCGAATTGTTCGTTCAATAAATCTTCGAAATTCTCGGTCATTTCCGGCATTTTAAATTCTGTATTTGTCATATAAATTTAGTTTTCAAAAAATTGCCAACTTTCATAAAAGCGGACTTGTGCGAGGTTAAACAACAGCCGTTTATAAGCGCACCCTTATCAACAACTGCCTTTTTTATACACAAAAAATATTATTTTTCAAGTGTTTTTTCACGCTTTTTGCAGATTTTTTC
>CACWUA010000062.1 GCA_902763905.1 uncultured Pseudomonadota bacterium
CTTCTCCCCGGCGGCCTGGGCCCTGACCGTATTTACCGGCATCTTCGGCAATAATCTTAATTGAGTTCTTGTTGGCACCGACCGTACCATCCGCACCCAATCCGAAGAATACGGCGCGAACCACATCATTCGGCTCAACGTCAAACGACGCATCATAAGCCAGAGATTTATGAGTCAAATCATCTTCAATACCAACGGTAAAGCCGTTAATCGGTGCAGCCGCAACCGCATTATCAAATACAGCTTTAGCCATAGCCGGTGTAAATTCTTTGGAAGACAAACCGTAACGGCCGCCGTAAATCTTCGGCAACGCAGCGATTTTGCCGTTGCTGTAAGCTTGCGATAAAGCCGTAACCACATCCAAATATAACGGTTCGCCGAGAGAACCGGCTTCTTTGGTTCTATCCAAAACCGAAACAACTTTTGCGGTTTTCGGCAGAGCTTTTAAGAAAGATTCCGTCGGGAACGGACGATATAAATGAACTTTCAAAACGCCGAGTTTGGCACCGTGTGCATTGAGGTATTCAATGGCTTCCTCCACTGTTTCGGCACCGGAGCCCATAACTACGACAACATTTTCGGCATCAGCCGCACCGGTATAGTCAACAACGTGATATTGACGGCCGGTAATCTTGGCAAACTTATCCATTTCTTCCTGAACAATGCCTTCAACTTTGGCATAATACGGATTAGCCGCTTCACGACCTTGGAAGAACACATCCGGATTTTGGGCTGTACCGCGAACAACCGGATTTTCCGGACGCAGAGCATGTTCGGCATTGAACTTGTAGTTAACGCCGTCAAGCATCGCCTTCAAATCGTCATCGGAAAGCAATTTAACTTTTTTGATTTCGTGCGAAGTGCGGAAACCGTCAAAGAAATGCATAAATGGAACGCGTGAACGCAAAGTCGAGGTTTGCGCAATGGCGGCCATATCGCCTGCTTCCTGAACCGAATTGGAGCACAACATGGCAAAACCGGTCTGGCGGCAACCCATAACATCGGAGTGATCGCCGTAAATCGACAAAGCGTGATAAGCGAGCGAACGAGCCGCAACATGCATAACAAACGGCATCAATTCGCCGGCGATTTTATACATATTTGGAATCATTAACAGCAAACCTTGCGAAGCCGTAAAGGTGGTGGTTAAAGCACCGGCCTGTAACGAACCGTGACAAGCACCGGCGGCACCGGCTTCGGATTGCATTTCCTGAATGGTAGGAGCAACACCCCAAAGATTCTTTTGTTTGGCGGCAGACCACGCATCAGCCCACTCACCCATCGGAGACGACGGCGTAATCGGGTAAATCACGCAGACTTCGTTCATACGATGTGCCACGGAAGCACAGGCTTCGTTGGCGTCCATCATTTTCATTTTAACATCTGACATTTATATATCCTTATAAGTTAGTTTATAAAAGCGCAACATATTGAATATGCATCATATATTACGCAAAATACTGCAGTAAACAAAAATGTTTATGGCGCATTTATATCACACAATATTGAAAAATCAAGTTTTATTCCTCAAGCTGTGCAATCTTAAATATATTTGATAAACACACGGAATCAGACATTTCAATATTGTATCTGATTAATCACTAAAAAGACTGGACTAATACTATAAACAGTGCTAAAAGATACGCATTGCAGAATTTTATGGGAATATTTCTGATGTCTGATAAATATTATATGCCGCTTATAAACGGCAAAGCTCAATCTGAAACTTCTTTTGGGGTTAACTTGCTTTCTTTTATTCTGGCAACTGCAATTTTGTTGCTATGCAAATACCTTAGTATAGATGATTTAACCCACCTCTTTATCATATATGTCGTTTCTCTTGTTTCCATAAACATCAGCCTTGAAATAATGTTCTATCCCGAAACATGTGTTTATACCAGATGGAAAATACGACGCCATATTGATTGGAAACGTGTTTTTTATAAAGAAGTCGCACTTCTGGTTACTTTAGCCGTTATCGGCTTTTTATATTGGTTACTGCCAATGTTTGCCTATAACGATTTCAAACTCATCTATTTCCCGTTTCTTAAATATTTGGTTCCGTTTATGTTGATTACCAGTGTTCCGTATTTCTGTTTAATGGATAAAATAGATGAAGAACCGAATGATGTGTACTATGAACTCGGACACAGTATAATTCATCTGAAAAAGATGCGTGGTTTTGCTTTTGGCAACTATGTGCGCAGTTGGTTAGTCAAGGCTTTTTGGCTCAGTCTGATGCAACCGGCAGCCGTTAAAGACATTAAATGGTTTGTTAATCTGATATGGTCAAATGACCTCAATAATCCGCATGAATGGTTTTGGAGAGCCAACAGTATGTGTTTTTTTATCGATTTAGCCTACACTGCTTCCGGCTATCTGGTCAACCTTAAAATTCTCAATTCTCATACGCGCACGGCCGAGCCGACATTGTTAGGCTGGCTGGTTGCCATTATGTGTTATTGGCCATTTTGGGGCGTATTGTTTTATCCGTTCTTCTTCCGTTACGAAGAAATGCAATGGATAAACTATTTCCGCAGCGGCAGCGCAATCTGGTGGACGTGGTTCGGCATGATTATTTTCTTGGAGTTTTTATATTCTATGGCTACTGTTGCCGCCGGTTTCCGTTTTTCCAATCTTACATATCGCGGATTATGGAACACCGGACCATACAAATACACTAAACATCCGGCCTACGTTTTCAAAAACATCAGTTGGTGGTTGATAAGCATCCCGTTTATGGCAGCAACTCCGGCTCTGGCTATAAAACTGAGTTGTTTGCTTTTGGGTAACAATATTATATATTACATGCGTGCCAAAACCGAAGAGCGGCATTTGTCTCATTATCCGGAATATGTCGAATACGCACTAATGATGAATCAAAAAAGTATTTTCCGTGGCATGGCAAAAATATTTCCATTTTTGAAATACAAGCCGCTGAAACAAGAACAACGCGTATTTTAATTATTATGCGCCGCCTCAAGTGCGGCGCTTTTAATATCCGTTCTGCAACGAAAGGCGGCGATTACCTCCTCTTGCCATATTTCCGCCGGCTGAACTGTTAAATTCGGCAATTATGCCGAAATGCCGGAGCATCCGACAGAAGATTCAATAACGCCTTTAATCTGCTGTTGCGGATGTCCCGACCAATTCAGCGAAAAAGACGCAAATCTTCACCGATGGTGCATTTTTTACCGGTCTTAAATGATACATTTATTAAAAAATTGTAGACTATTTGATTTTCGTTGTAGCGAATTAAAAACTTTTACTATATATCTATAACCAAATGTTTTTATGAGGAGAAAATGTTGTTTTCGGGCATTATAGCCATTATTTCAGCTCTGTTGGCAGATCAATTGAGTAAATATTTATTGATGAATAACTTATCTGACGGAGAAATCATTCCGCTCGGAAGTTATTTTAGTTTGGTAAAGGTGTGGAATACCGGCGTAAGTTTTTCGATGTTCAACAATCACGGTAGCATCGGCTGCGTGCTTTTATGCACATTATCTCTCGTAATTTGTGCCTTTTTATTATATTGGATGCACAAAGAAAACGACCGTTTGAAAATAATCGGACTCGGTATGATTATCGGCGGAGCACTCGGAAATGTACTGGATCGCATTCGTTTCGGCGCCGTGCTTGATTTTTTGGATTTTCACTACACGACATATCACTGGCCGGCATTCAACTTGGCGGATACATTTATTTGCATCGGTGCTTGCCTTTTGATTGTTTTGGAAATATTTAAAGAAAGAAAATAAGGGAGGAAAAATGAAAAAACTTTGTTTAACTGTTGCAATTGTTGCGATTATGGCAACAAGTTCTTGCGGATGGACTAAGAAAAAACTAGGATTTACGCAGACAGGACCTGATGAAACATTGGTTCAGACCAATGATCCGCTGATTTTACCGCCGGAATTTAATGTCAGACCGAAAAAAACGACTCCGACAAAAAATGAAGATTCGGAATAACAATTACTGAACGTTAACCCATGAACAAGCTATTCGGATATGTACTTTTTTTTCTGAGTATCGCCATTGC
>CACWUA010000063.1 GCA_902763905.1 uncultured Pseudomonadota bacterium
CCATGCGCAACTGACCAATATGCAAGATCCGTTCAACAGTTTGTTTGACACCATGATTTTCAGCCCACAAAATTTTGAAATTCGTCAATTTGCCGGTCCTAAAATGGATATTGCCGATCTCCAAGATAAGGTTGAGGTAAAAGCTGAATTACCCGGGTTGACCGCTGATGATGTAAAACTTACCTGTGAGGACGGCATATTGACTTTGAGCGGTGATAAGAAAACAGAAACCGAGGAGCAAAACAGAGATTATTACTTAAAAGAAACTTCTTCAGGTACTTTCAGCCGTTCAGTTCGTCTACCTAAAAACATTGATGAAAGCAAAATTGAAGCAGTGTTCAAAAACGGAGTTCTGACCATTTCCATTCCGAAAACCGAAATAAAGGATGATGCCCCAAACAGCATTCCGATTAAAACGGAAAATTAAATTAAATTCAAAGGTTTCTGACGATTAAAAACGCAGTCGGGTTATAATTTACTCGGCTGCGTTTTATATATCTCAGAATTGGTATTTCAGTCCGAACATACCGGTATGAGAAGAGTAATTTTTGCGGAATGTACCGAGATATTGAGCCTTAAGTGAGAAACGTGAAGTAATATCAGCGGTAATGCCGGCACCAGCTTCAACTCCGAATTTATCTAAGCTTTCTCCGTGTACTTTATAAGTTTCACCGGTTGGTAATGTTACGGTTGCTTCATCGCTGTCACTGACTATATCATAACTGACACCGGCATAGATTTCCGGTCTTAAAATGCGGCGATATCCGCTGTTTACATCAAATCCGGCACGTACACCGGCAACTCCGCGCAAAACATTCATACTTCCGGCTTCAACTTTTTGTTTGGCATCGTCCGTATATTCATCACGTTTGATTGAATAGTAGCGAATACCTGTTTCCGGTGTAAAGTATCTGCCTTCATAACCGACTGTGGTTTGCACCGCAAAAGTTGAGGCATTATACGATGCTGCCAACTGTTGATCAATAATCTTTTTCTTTTCTTTGTATTTTGATACACTGTAAGACAGTGCGCCGTTAATAAAGAAATTGCTCGGCTGATATTCGGCATAAACGAAGCCGCGATTGGTATCGACATCGGTTTTGCGTTTAAGTGCTTCTATTTCGTTGCGTTCGAACTGATAACCTAAGCCTGCTTTGAATGCGGAATTAAAGCGTTTTTCCACGGCTGCAAGCATACCGTTGCGATCCGTTTTGAAACCTTGAATATTTTCATGTTTTTCGAGTTCAGATTTTCCTTTATAAGCGTTGAGCCAAATTGCCGCCGGATTTATCATATCACCTGATGATAAGCCATAAGTATAACCTTGTCCGGAATAGCTAGGACGATAGTTATTGTTTTGTTTTTGCTGCGGACGGCTATAACGGCTGCCGTTGTATTGCGGACGATAATAGCTATTATTGTTATATTGCGAACGGTTATATTGCGAACGGTATGGCTGCTGATAATATTCCTGACGCGGAGCAGAACTTCCTGCAGATACTTCCTGTGCATCGCGCAAGTGTGTGGTCAGCATTCCGAACAGACCACTGTTATCAGCCTCCACAGCTTGAACCATCGGTGCATCAACCGGAGCCAAAGCCGTTATGGTTTCTGTAAATGCTACGGCATCGTTTTGCGCCAGATCGTTTAATTCTTCCGCCAGCTTGTTCTTGGTTGTGTGCTCGCCGTCAACCCATGCCTTAGCTGCTTCCTTTGCTGTTTCGGAGCCATTGTTTTCGGTAACGATTTCTTCGGCCGTCTTCAACAGTCTGATGGTATACCAGCCGTTATCGTTCTTTTTCTCAAAGCGATACATATTATTATCAAAAGTTTCCGCCATTGCCGCATAATCACCGTCGTCTGCCTTTAATAGCTGAATATCTTCGACCTGACCGACTTTAACCAGATTGTTGGCTAAAGTTACGTTGAGCTTGGCCTTATCGGCAAATTCTACATGTTTGGCTGCAAATAAGCCGTGTTTATCCAGTGTATCCACTCGCAACGATAATTGCGCATCAGAACCGAATACGGCGTTTTCTGCTTTCAAAATACTGTTGGTAATATCTAAATTACCGTCAATTGTCAAATTTATATTTTCGGCCGGAGTATTATCCAAAGTCAGACTTCCGCCTTTTTGCACAACTATATCCGATGTATCTCCGCTGTTTATTACGGCTGCATCACGTATTGTAACCGCTGAATTTTCATCAATATTAAAACCATCATATCCATTTAAATCTATGGTTGATACTCCGTTTTCATCAGCGTATCCTGTTATCAAAAGCGTTCCATAGGTAGAGCCGAGATTATCTGTTGCCACATATGTATCGGAAGCATCATGAGCTGTAAAGAATTTTTCGGAATAATCGGAACTTGTATTTAAGAGCTTAAGTGTATCACCTAAAGAATCGTGTACAATTTTCGGTCCCATGCGTGAACCGGTTAAGGTCAAGCCGATGGAATCATTGGTGGTAACTGAGGTTGCCAAACCGATATTGCCGTAATATATTTCATCTTGTGTCTTATGATAGTACACATCGCTCCATTTAACGTTTGCCGGAACCACATCATCGCAATCAACCGTACGGCGACCGACTTCATAATCGGTAAGCGGAAGCTGTCTTTTGGCATTCGGACCCAAAACCAGCTGAGTATTATTATTCGGCGTATTAAGTATTTTTATCATAAACGGCTGATCGGTCATATCTGCCGGTAAATCATCAAAACTGCCGTTTATGATATTTAAGCCGTCGATGGTTACCTGCGCTGTTGAATTTTGTGCGGTGGTTATCATATCCGCCTGCTGATTGGTTATATCAACATCAATGTAATATTTGCTGTTCTGTTCGGACACACTGCCGCTGTCGAGTTTATTAAACGTATAATTTTCCAACTCACCATTATCAAAACGAAATTCAGACAACGTGGTCCTGACATCGGCATCGGCAAAGGTGTTTTCATTTATTGTAATGTCTGCGTTATCCACATATACTTTGGCATTTTTGAATTCACCGTTTAAATTGCTCTTACCGGAAACCTTAATAGCTGTATTTTTAAGCGAATTTATATCTCCGTTTAGATTGACGTTATTCAGACTTAATTTACCGCTTTCGTCAGTTATTGTCACCAGATTGTTATCCGCGGCATTTTCTATGGTTAGATCGGTTAAATTCAGCTCAGCCGAATTGGCAAGTGTAAATCCTTTTTTAGAGTTCATATCAAGAGTGGAAGTTTCAGCACCCAAGCCTTTTACAGTCAGGTTACCGACAGTTTCTTCCGCCAAATCCTGTTTTAACGTATAGTCGGCGGCTTCTTCGGTTGCCGTAAAACTTTTGACTGTATTTTCCGTATCTTTATTGACAAGCCATAACGTATCACCCATTGATTGTGTGGTATGCACCGGATCTAAGCGCGAAATCATTCCGATTGAATCGTTTTCGGTATCGGTCGTTGCCAAAACCAATGTACCGTAGGTAATATTTTCATAATTATGGCGAAGATATTCATGATTCCACGCAGTATCTTCTTTTATCGGCTCATCTTCCGAATTCGGATTGCGGTACAATTCATGCTCTCCGCCGAGTTGGGCCTGCGCTTGATCTCCCAGTTGCAACTGTGTTCCGTTGCTCGGAGATTTTAGAATTTGCACTTTAAAATTCGTATCTTTTATATCAGCAAATTGTTTTTCGCTGATGACATTAAATTTATTGATAATAAACTTACCCACGGAATCTTCCGCTATTTCATCAATTTTTATTGTATCGATGGCTGAATCTGTGGTACTGCCTTGCTCATCTGTTTTTATATCGACATCTACATCTAGCAGAATATCTTTATTCAATTGAATCTTCGGTGCATTAAACTCAGATATATGACCGTTGGCTATATCTAACTCCGGAGTTTCGATATTTCCGGTATGCAGAGTATTGAATTTTACCGCAT
>CACWUA010000064.1 GCA_902763905.1 uncultured Pseudomonadota bacterium
CCTGCTTTGATTGCAGCTTTCAGTGAATGGATGCAAAAATATTTGCCGCAGGAGAGGATAGATGAATAACTACAATACTGAAAAGAATCATATTTTAAATCATCGTCTGATGTTTATTATAATCATCAATCTTTTAGCATTTGCCGTGCTGGCGGGAAGACTCTATTATCTGCAGGTTTTTGAAGCCGAAAAATATCGTATGATGTCTGATGAAAATCGCATATCAACCCGTTTTTTGCTTTCGCCGCGCGGTACTATTTATGATCGTAACGGCGAGATTATAGCTAAAAATGAACAAAATTTTCAGGCGGTGCTGATTGCCGAGCAAACCCCCGATGTTAATGAAACTTTACGGGTTTTCAAAGAAATTATATCACTGTCAGCCGATGAAGAAAAACGAATTTTAAATGACCTGAAGAGCAAAAGTCGCTTTATCCCGATAAAACTCAAAGAAAACCTGAACTGGGATGAGGTTTCCAAATTGATGCTGAATGCTCCGGATATGCCGGGGGTTGAAATAAGTGAGGGTCTAAACCGCAGATATCCGGCAGCCGACTTATATGCGCATGTTTTGGGCTATGTTGGGCCGGTATCAGAAGCCGACCGCAGCGGTAATCCTCTTTATATGGTGCCGGGGTTTAAAATAGGTAAATCCGGTTTGGAAAAATATTTTGATTATAAACTTCAAGGCAAGAGCGGAACCGTAAAGCTGGAGGTAAATGCCTACGGCCGCGTAATGAAAGAAATAGAACGCGATGCCGGTAAACAGGGTGATAATTTAACAATTACGGTTGATTCGCGACTGCAAAAAGCTGCATACGAGGCTTTTGGCAGTCAAAGCGGAGCGGCGGTGGTTTTAGATGTTCGTACCGGTGAGATTTTAGCCATGGTTTCCACTCCGTCATTTGATCCCAATTTGTTTACCAATGGTATCAGCTATAAACATTGGAACGAATTACTGAACAACGAAAGAACACCGCTGATAAATAAAGCCGTATCCGGTCAATATTCCCCAGGTTCTACCTTTAAGATTGTAGTGGCTTTGGCAGCATTGGAAGCCGGTATTATTAATGCCGACACACACTATTATTGTGCCGGAGGTATGGAAATCGGGAATATTCGTTTTCATTGCTGGAATCACTATGGACACGGCAGTTTAAACGTGGTTGAAGCCTTAAAATATTCTTGTGACATTTTCTTCTATGAAACAGCCTTGCATTTGGGGGTGGATAAAATCAGAGAAATGGCATTAAAGCTCGGATTGGGTAAAACTCTTTCGGTAGGTTTGGATAACGAAAAAAGCGGACTTATTCCGTCAAAAAGCTGGAAAAAAGCAAAATATGATGCGTTATGGGCACCTGGCGACAGTGCCAATACCGGTATTGGTCAGGGCTATGTTTTAGTTACACCGATGCAGCTTGTAACCATGTTGGCGCGGGTAGTAAACGGCGGATATGCCGTCAGTCCCACTTTTATAAAACCTACCGCAAAAGAATTAGGCAAAATTAAAAGATTGGATATTTCAACCCGCAATATTGAGCTGGTAAAACAGGGGATGTTCGAAGTTGTTAACGGTGTCGGCGGCACAGCTAAAAAAGCCAAATTTAATCTGGATGGAATTCGTATGGGCGGCAAAACCGGCACCACCCAAGTGCGACGTATCAGTATGAAAGAGCGTCGCAGCGGAATTATTCATGATTCGCAACTGCCGTGGCGCTTGAGAAATCATGCGTGGTTTATGGGCTTTACTCCGGTAGATAATCCGCGTTATGCGGTAGCGGTAATTGTGGAACATGGTTCATCGGGCAGCGGTGTGGCGGCACCGATTGCCTCAAAAATTTTACAGGAAGCACTGAAACTGGATATAAAGTAGGGGAAATATGGCAGAATTTGGCTTAGACGGTTATAAACAGAGTTGGAAAGATAAACTTTTTTCCATGAGTTTTACGTATATGTTTTTGATTATCATATTGGTAATAATAGGTACCGTAACGTTGTATTCAGCAGCCAACGGAGATTGGCAGCCTTGGGCGATTCAGCATATTATGCGCTTTGTTGCGGCATTTGCCGTAATGTTGGGAATAGCGGTTATTGATGCTAAATATTATTATAAGAGCGCATATATTTTTTTTTTTTTTTCATTCTTGTTATTGGTGGTAGTGGAATTAACCGGACATATCGGTATGGGGGCTCAACGCTGGATTAATTTTGGAGTGTTTAAATTACAGCCGTCTGAGTTGATGAAAATAGGCATAGTGTTGTTTTTAGCCAGATATTTCAGTTCAATGACTCTTCAAGGAATTAAATCCATTCGTGGTCTGATTATACCAACATTTTTTACGATAATTCCGGTTGCACTGATAGCGGCCGAGCCTGATTTGGGAACAGCATTGATGGTATTGCTGACAGCTTCCGTTATGCTGTTTGCTGTTGGGGTGCAATGGTGGAAATTTGCCGCTGTCGGTTGTGCTTTGGCGGCATTGTTACCGATAGGATGGAATTTTCTGCATGAATATCAAAAAAATCGTGTGCTGACATTTTTGGATCCGGAACGTGATCCTCTCGGTACCGGATATCACATTATTCAGTCTAAGATAGCCTTCGGCTCCGGCGGGTTGTTCGGTAAGGGTTTTTTACACGGTACGCAAACACATCTTAATTTTTTACCGGAAAAACATACCGATTTTATATTTACAATGTTTTCTGAAGAATTCGGACTTATCGGTAGTCTGACGGTACTGTTTTTGAATATGCTGGTGATTGCCATAGGCTATATGTTTGCTTTTCGCATTCGCAACTATTTCGCCCGCTTAACAATAATAGGTCTCAACACTAATTATTTTCTGTACGTATTTATAAATATCGCTATGGTGATGGGAGTTCTGCCGGTGGTGGGAGTACCGCTGCCGCTGATTTCTTACGGCGGAACCGTTATGTTTTCGATTATGGCCAGCTTCGGCATTATTTTATGTATGTCAGTCAGTTACAACAGTCGTGAAGACTAAAAAACAGGCCTTATATACCTTATATAATGCCTGTTTGGTGAAATAAGCAAAGTTAAATTTAAGCCTGTCGTTCGTAACCGCCTCGATTAAGTGCTGATGGCATATTGTTCAGTTTTTCCTTAGCGGAAAGATTGTTATGTCGCGGCAGAATATTGGCTTTATTGGCATTCATATTTTTAGCCACAGCAATTGCTCGTTGCTCATCATTAAGATTCTCGCGAATTTTAGAATAACGGCGCTGAGCATTTTCCATAATTTCGCTGCGTTCATTATCAGGCAAATATTTAAGCACATATTTTGCCAAGAAATCGCGAGTTTCATCATTAAAGTGTCCGATTTTGGCTTGAATATTACGTCGTTGCAAATATGCCAACAATTCCGGTTGTCTTTCTTTCAGAGCTTCTTGCAAGTCCAAACGCGACATATCGGCGACTAACTCATCTTTATCGATTTTACCGGCATTGAATTTACCCAATAAATGAATCAAGTGTTTTTCCGGCTGATGCGGTTTCATCCTGACGATTATATCGGCACCGTTTTCATCCTTACTGCGGATATATCCTCCGCCCCAGTCAGCTCTTATGGCATCAGCAGTTGCCTGTTGTGATTTCAAAATATCACGGTGAATTTTATCTTTTTCCTCTTTAGAGAGGTTAGGATCATCCAACTTATCAAACAACGCATCACGATCCTGTCGTTGACGAGCCAATTCGGCACTGCAAATTTCTGAATATCCGGCCACAATCGCTGCAGCAAACGCACTCTTGGCCGCAAAATTGACAATATCTTTCGGCATTATGATACTGCCGTATTTTTCTTCAACTTCAGCACGAACTT
>CACWUA010000065.1 GCA_902763905.1 uncultured Pseudomonadota bacterium
ATATTTGTTCTTCAAGGTAAGTGTATAGGGTAAGGAAGTACATTATCTCCTCTGTCCTCTTACTTGTAAGAGGAAGAACAATACGGTAGATCGCTTGACGTTCGGACTTGCGCCGAACGAGCGATGACGTTAATATAATATACTATAATACACTATGCCTCAGCGAGGCATGACTTTTTATTTTTTAAGCGGAAGCAAGGCATGACATTATTGTTATATACTCATAGTGCGGAGCACACACCAAAAAGTCATCCCTCCGAACAAAGTGAGGTCAAGGGATCTTCGAATCAATATTTTTATTTTTTAAGCGGAAGATGCCTGGACGCGTTCGGCTTTCAGCCTCAGCGAGGCATGACTCTAATATTATTTTCCAGAAGGAATCAAGGCATACTTTATTATCATTTTACAGTTTGCTAATCAGCTCGTTCAGCAAGCGAACACCGAAACCGCTGGCTCCTTTCGGATACAGAACATTGGTTCCCTCACTCAAATCCATACCGGCAATATCAATATGCGCCCATTTACATCCTTTGTTGATAAAACGCTGCAAAAAACAAGCCGCAGTTGCCGAACCTGCCGCACGTCCGCCGGTATTTTTCATATCGGCGATGGTCGAATCCATTTGTTTGTCATATTCAGCATCCATCGGCAATTGCCATACTCTTTCGCCACTTTGTTTTCCGGCGGCAATCAGTTTTTCAGCCAAACGTTCATCATTCGAGAAAATACCGGCAAAAGTATGACCGAGAGCAATAATTATTGCGCCGGTCAAAGTTGCCATATCTATCACCCAACGCGGTTTATAATTCTTTTGAATATATGTCAGACAATCGGCCAACACTAAGCGTCCCTCGGCATCGGTGTTTATTACCTCAACCGTTTGTCCTGACATTGAAGTTACTACGTCGCCGGGACGATATGCGGTGCCGGACGGCATATTTTCAACCAAACCAACCACTGCAACCACATTTTTTTCAACTTTTTGCAAGGCCAGCGATTTCATCACTGCCGTCATTGCTGCCGCACCGGCCATATCTTGTTTCATATCACCCATATTGGCGGCAGGCTTAATCGAAATACCGCCGCTGTCAAAAGTTACACCTTTGCCAACCAAACCAACACTAAAACCTTTTTCTTGCGGATTGCCCTGCCACTTGATTATGGCTATACGCGGACGATTCACCGAACCCTGCGCCACCGCAAGTGCTAAGTTAAAGCCGAGTTCACGCATAGCCGTTTCTTCCAAAATTTCCACATCAAGTCCCAAGTATTCAAGCCGTTTAATATCAGCTGACATAATCTCCGGAGTCAAGGCATTGGCCGGCTCACTGATTAAATCACGGGCATAACGCACCGCATTGGCCAAACTTGCCGTATTTTTGTAACCGTCCATATTTTTGAGCCCGGTTCCGACATATATAATCTTTTCGAGTTTCGGATAAAACGATGCCTTTTTCTTGGTAAAATATTTATCGAATCTGTATGAGCCCAATTCCACACCCAAAGAAAAATCATAAACATTTTGCGGCTTAGCTTGCGGGAGGACTATTTTAACCTCGCGGCAATTTTTTATTTTGTGCCAAACAGAAGCGCCGAACTTTTGCCACTCAACCGAATTTTTAAGGTTAATGATAGCCGTAAAAATGCTGTATTCTCCCAAATTAAATTCTTTGATTTTATCTTCGGCTTTTTGCTTTTTGATTGCGTTTATCAATCCTACCTCATTTTTGCCCAATGCTTTAATAATATCCTCAGGCTTTTTTGCCGCTATTACTTTAGTGATTTTGCTACCGTTGCCGCGCCCGATTGTGAATTCTACCATATTTATCTCTCCTATATTTGTGTTTTTATACATAATCGGCAAATTTTATTAAAAAATGGTAGACTTTTAAATATTTTTTTGATATCCTCTGGACAAAAGCAATATTTTTTCAGGATTAACGTTATGAGCCGCAAAAAAAGCTCTTATGCTGCAAAACATAACAGTTTCCTGCCCAGTGCGGCAGAATTATCAAGTACGTTTATTAAAGAAAACGCTGATTTGTGGAATGTTCTGCGCGCAAACTCCGAGTTTGAGCAAAAGTTTTTGGAACTCCCCTATCCGCGGCAAATTGCCACCGTTGATTTGATAAGCGGCATTATGCGCAATAAAGTAGTAATGTCGCCGGAAAAACTGCATGAAATGTTGCTCGATGTGGCATACGATCGTATGGAAAGAATCGGTTGGATTTGTAACTCCTATTATGATGAGGGTAACATATATTACCCATTATCCGATGATGAAAAAAAGTTGGTACGAATGGAATGTTACGGCTCAATTGACGCACGCCGCGAACATGAGCTCAGTTCATGTTATAAATTTTTTTGCAAAGACTCCAACCGCGGCAAGTTTAGGCTCAAAGATTATGACTTGACGCAGTCGCCGATGTGGCGTGTTTTCAACCAATTTGAGGGTTTCAGAACCATTGCTCCGAATGTTCGGCGCTATTTATATAAGCAAGGTATCAATCCTGATGTGCTCAAAGTGATGTCTGTAAGCGATTTCTGTGATGTTATTCACAAATGTTTTGCCCCAACACCTCAATCAATGAAAGCCATATTTTTACAAACCGGATACAAAAAAAAGTTTGTTAAAAGCTTTATGCGGGAATGCGGCAAAAAATTATATACGCAGCTTTGTAGCAGCGGTTTGGATGAGCGTAAGGTAGCCTCTCTTTGCCGCCGTATGACTAAAGACGGTTGCTGCGATATCGGTTCGCTGGTTATTACGGAAATAAACTTTACACCGCGTATCATAAACGATTTAAAAGGTACCGAATATTATAATGACGATTTTAAAGTCGGTGATAAAATACCTCAGGAATTAACCGACAGATTATTTCGGGATAACAAAGAAAGTCTTCTGCTCGCTCGGGATGAAAACGGATTATTGCTGAATAAAGATGATATGCCGAATTTCGAAGTGCATCACAAAAATGCCGTAAAGTTTGCCAATGATGGCGACTATCTGGCTAAAGTCAACTACTATACAAACTTAGTACTGGTTGACCATGAAATGCATCGTGCGTTTTTCCACGGATTTGATACAGTTGAAGAAGTCGCTAAAAATAATGAAATGTTTTTTTCCAGAATCAATATGTGTGATTTAAGGGTGGCTTTGCTTAACGGATTTGAGCATAAAATCTACTGTAATTGGGAGAAAAATACTCAACTGCAAAAGCGTATGGAAGAAGATAAGAAAAACGTTGTCAACTATTACGAAATGCAGATGCAACGTTTTAACAACATTCCGGATATTGCCAACCAGTATAATATTGAGTATTCCAAAAACGATTTGAATAACGAACGAAAAAATTTGCTCAATCTTCTACAAGATAAAATCAATGTATCAGCAGAAGATGTGCAAATTTTCACCGATTGGTTTGAACCGGAAATCAAGATAAAGAAACAGCGTAAATCCAAACGCAAAAAGTCGAAAAACTTTCCGACTAAACAAGGAAACGAACGATGAATACGTTTTTAGATGAAATTAAAAATAAAAAAATCGCACAAGGTGAAAAATTAGAGGCGGAAGCTTTGATTATTGCGCAAAAAGTTCTGCATAATATGGGGTTGGGAATGATACCTAAATCGTATGCCGAATTCTTAAAACATTACAACGGATTGAAGTTTGACGGTTCGTACCTCTTTGGTGCAACTGTCGATGATGATTTGGATATTATCGATAAAAACGAACAAATTGAAAAACCACATAATTTATTGCTGTTGGGATGTAATGATTTTGATTTGTTGTGTTATGATGATAAATC
>CACWUA010000066.1 GCA_902763905.1 uncultured Pseudomonadota bacterium
TTTAAATATACACTTGACAAAATTTTGGAAATATATTATATTGAAAATGTATTTGAGTTATTAAGATATTATGATGTAATGTTTCTGTCAGGCGAATTTTCGTTAGAGCAGGTGAGCGCATCGTGGTTTTCTTTAGTCAAATATAAAGGTTTAACTTAAAAGAGGGAACGGGACGTGCGCAAGGACACACCCTCTATAAACAAACCCAGATAGCGTATGGCAAAGTTTGAGTTTTTTGCTGATGATGTCAGAAATGTGATGAACGATCTTCGTCTTTATCGTTCCGGTTGGGCAAACGACATTCGTAAAGGGTGGAATTGCTCGATTTCGGGTGCAAAAGAAATCGAATACGCATTGTATGAGATTTCTGCTGTCATTATTCTCGCCTTAGAGAATAAACTGGCCGGTTTCGGTAGGGACAAGATGGCGATGTTTATGGCAAAAGACAAGTTGGAAAAGTTGGTTACATCCGATGAGTTCCGCATGTTTGATGTGCTCGGACAAAAGCATGCTTGCGGAGTTGTCACCAGCGGTACCAAGCATCACATTCGCGTGATGATGGAATGTCTTGAAATATTGACTGCCTGACAATACGAGAAAAAAAGAGAGTAGGGACCTGATAGTCCTTACTCTCTTTTTTATGTGTCCCAAATTATTGTTCAAAATATACATATTTCCTATTGCAAGCCGTGAAAATGTATGTAATATTACAGACTAGGAGACTTGGTATATGGTAAAAATATCGGCTTATGTAATTACCTTTAATGAAGAGAAGCGACTGGGCAGGACTTTGGACGCATTGGAACAGGTTGCCGATGAAATCGTGGTGGTGGACAGCGGCAGTACCGATAAAACCGAAGAAATTGCCAGAAGCCACGCCAAAGTCAGATTTATGCACCGCGACTGGATAAGCTATGCCAATCAGAAGAATTTTGCGCAAAATCAATGCATCAATGAATGGTTGTTGATGATTGACGCCGATGAGGTGCTTTCTGATGAGCTTATTGCCGAAATCAACGAAGTGAAAAAGGATCCGCTGTATATGGTATATAGGATTCGTATCGGCGATATGTTTCCGGGGTTCAAAAAACCGCGGCCGTTTACTAAAATGTATAATTTGGAACGCTTATATCATCGTGACTATGCCACTATGCCGCCGGATTTGCTGACCAAAGACAGAATCGCACTGACCGAAGACGTGCGGGTGGGGCAGTTAAAGGGAATTGTACATCACTATTCTTATTTGACGATTGCCAACCAAATAAATAAGTTGAATAATTTTACCAATCAGGTTTTGGAAACGGCACTGTCCGAGGGCAAACATTATTCGCGTATCAGATTGATTACCGAGTTTTTCCGCCAGTTCTTTTGTTATTATATCATAAAACGTCAGTTTTTGAACGGACGTTGGGGTTTTATTGCATCGGTTAATCTGGCATATTTCCGTTTTGTAAAAATAGCTAAATGGTTTGAGTGGAAAGCAACTCACGCCGATAAATAGAGTTATACGTTTTTAATATTTTTTGTCGATTTTATAAATTCATGACTTGACTTTTGTACAAAAATATGCTACAAAAGTGTAAAATCATTTATTATCATGAACATTATTTATCGTGTATGGTGCTGTTTAAAGGTTCGTGCATTCGGACTCAGCACAAAGCAGCTTGTCGCCTTGTGCGATTGTTTTGAGCGTGAGTCAAAGTTGGCTGAATATGCTCTCAAGGTGTACTTTAGTTATTACACTCCCGACAAGGAACACTTGAAACGTGTGCGTGAGGGAGCGGGTAAACTGAAACTTCTGTATTATAACAACATTCGTCGTGGGCGCAAGCTTGCGGCTTATGAGCAGGACTTTTTAGTCAGCATATATTCGCCGATTAACAGGTTCTCACGCTATCCTTCCGCTTTGGATACTGTGCATCAGAATATGTTGTTCGAAAAATCGGCCATAGGGAAGCTGACAGCTTATGTGCGTAGTTTTATCTTATCGCCGGATTTGGAGCATCGTTTGGTGGCAATGTGCGAAAATGAGGACAATACCGTACCATTCGCCGACAGTTATCGTATGGTTTTGAGTACATTTGGTGCGGAATTGTACGATGGACAATAATGTATTGTTCGTTCCAACAATTAGGCAAATTGCGGAGAGCGGAAGTCGCAGGGTGATTGAAGAATTACTCTTCAGAACTTATATCGATTCGGAATATTTTTCGCAAATGATTCAGAACCGTTTTCCGGATTTGCGCTGGAACTACGAAATTGCACGGTTACGGAAACCGTTGTGTAGGATGGAGCGTGAAATCGGATTTATAGGAGTGGAAGCACCTTCCAAAGAGGAAAGCGATTTTATCTTCAATTCCATAGAGCAGGAGAAAGTTAATGTTCGCAAGGCTATTCCCAATTCGTTGAAACGCAGCAATATAACGCCGTATTTTTGTGCGTGGGTGGCAAACGAATTTCCGGAATATGCGGAAACAGCTTATCGTAATCTGCGGAAAATCGCTGAAAAGTATCATCAGATGTATAAGAGAAAATAAAATTAAAGGCTCGAATAACTTTCGGGCCTTTAATTTTCATGGTATGATGATAAAATTAATTTTTACGTTTCAAATAATCTCCCGGCATTGAAATACCGCGCAGAGCAGCAATTCGCGCCGCTATACTCCGACTGCCGGATGCATTAGCAGAAGGTTGGTGTGTTTGTTGTTGCGGAGACGCTGCCGCCGGTTGATAATGGTATTCCGAAATTTGTGGCTGTTGCGGGGCACGCGGTGCGGCAGAATTAGCGGTGGCAACGAATGCATTCATTAAAGAATCATCTTTATTGCCGATTTCTTCGTTTGTATCTTCTTGCAGCACATATTGATTATCAGTAAAAACATCCTCACTTTGCAAATAATTCAACTTTTTTTGTGCCGCTTCATCCAACGGAACAAATTGGGTAATCAAAGTTTGTTTTAATTCTGTTTTATCCATTGTTTTGTTCCATAATGATTTGTCCGGTTTTGCTTAAAATAAGGCTATCCAAAACCCAACGGTTTATCAGTACTATTTTGTTATCTTCTACCCCCATGGCTCGAGCACAGTCAATCACAATATCAAGCTCGGCATCAGCCAAATCATTATCAATGTTGGCTAATACACACATTTCAGGAAATGATGGAGAGAATTGACAATGAATAGTGTAGATTACGAATTATCAAGAGAACTCAGAGGTTATGAGAATGATAAGAGATCTTATCAATGTTACCGTCAGCGCGAACTAAGCTGCAAAAAATTCTCAAGAATATTATTTTTTCTTCGTAGCTTAATGTTTTAATATATTCATCATCCATAATTTTTCTCCGTTTGTAATATAGGCTAAGCTAACACATAATTTGCGACTTTGTCAATGTTCTCGTAATTGTATTAACCAAATCAATCGCATATATGGTCAGCAGACTTAACCTCAACGGTATAAGTCAATGTTTTTTTGCTGTTTTTAGCAACATCAACATTCCATTGGCGTTCGGTTGAATTTTTGGATGAACTTTTGATATTTTCTTTGACGATAACATAATCTTCTGGGAAACGCTGGTTTAGAATCACAGTGTTATCAATGTCTTCGGCATTGTTTATCGTAACTTCGACTTCGTAAGTCTTAAGCATTTTCAGGTTATAGCACAGGCGATTAGGCTGGCGTTCCAATTCTTTTTCTTTGGTTTTGGTTATTTTGCCGCTGACCGAAATATTGAAAGCATCTCCCAGACGTAATTTCAACGTATCTTCCTTAGCTGTATGATTTATGTTGTCGGAACCGATGAATTGTAAATTGCCGTTTTTATCATTTTCATAAAAACGCACTGTACCGGACGGAAGCGAAATACCTAAGTGTGAAGCTGCCGTGTTTTCTATAACATAGGTAATATTCGGATGATATTTTTCAAATTCATTAAAGTCATTACCGAAATAAAGAGGGGTTGTCAGACTAAATTCTTTTTTATAAGTAACATCTTTTTTCTCAAGCAGAGCTATTTGTTTTGTCTGTTTGTCCTTGATTGAAGTCATGTTCGGCAGAGTATAGAGTTCATAACTGCTGATGCTTTCAGGTTCTATATTAACGCTGTTTTCAGCACTGTCGGTAAAAGCCATGGTTACCATTCCTTTAGCTGCAAAATTACGCGTCATTATCGGACGCACAACATTTATGTCTCCGGCAATAAGCTGAATTTTGGCTTGTTCATAGTCAATGCCTGATTCGTTGTTGATGGTTACCCAGCCGGTCATATCAAGGGTATTGGCGGAGCGTATGTTGGCAACATAATCGGTTCGCCAGCTAAGTCCGCCGGTAAGATATGCCAAATAGAGATTTTTTTCGCCGCTTTGTTTGGCGTTTAGTTTGGCGGCTAATGTCGGTTGATTGCTCATGCCGGCCGGAACATTTGGAAATACCACGCGTCCCGGAAAGTCAGAATCAATGCCGTAATCGAACTTGAGAATCGGGCGGCCGGCGGCTTCACCTATTAAGGTTGCGGTTTCGTAAATATTTTCTCCGGTGGTAGGATTTGTGCGTATGGTGGTAACATCTTTGCCTATCGATTGTTTGATAAAATTGTTGTATGACATCAGGTTATAACTGTAATTTTGTTCTTTTACTTCAATCCCGTCGCCGTAAATAATGGCGGTTTCTGCCTGAATTTGTTTGGCGACGCCGTCGAAGATAACGTCGTTTATACCGGATTGCAATGAGGTGGCGCGAATATCCTTAACCAAAGCTAAATTTCGGTTATAGATGCTTAAAGATAAAGAATTATCCTGATTTTTTATAAGCACAGGTTCAGCCTGAGCCGCAGATGCAATTGATATACACAATAAAAACAATAAACCGTAGCGCATTGTAATCTCCTATCAGAATTAAATAAGGTTTAAATATTTAAGAATAATATAAACGGCGGCAAGCTGTAAAACAAGCATCAGCCAAAACATTATGCGAAAACTCTTCTTTTTGGTTTTGTGGCGAAATATTTTTTGCGCGATATAGGCTCCTATCCACCCGCCTAAAAATTCCAATGCGTGCAAGTGGGCTTCAGGAATTCGCCAAGAGCCGTTGACGGCTGCGTGTTTATCCGTTCCGTAGGCAATGAATGTTATCGTGTTAATACAAGCCAAATGATACACTATAAACATAAGAAATGCTTTATGTGAAAATTCGGCCACTTGAAAATAAAAGCTTTCCGTAACATACGCAGCAAGCATCATTGACGCATAATACAAAACAAAGAAAACGTTGCGTTGTAAGGGGCGGATAAGTGCCAAAAGCGGCGTCAAAACAGCTAAAAAAGTAATCAGCATTTAAATTATTCTCCGTTTAATTGCCGATAGTATAGCGTTAATGTATGATAATTCAAGTTTTACTTTATAAATATTAAGGTATTTTTAAGGTAAGTGTGTCATAAAGTATTGTATGAGAGTCGATAAAGGAGACGAGAATGAAGAAAACATTTTTGTTTGGTGCGGCGGCACTTTTGGCCGGTTGTGCTTGTGTTGGCAGCGAATGTAATAAAAATGCGGAAACCGCGGCCGCTAATAATAGTGTAATTCAAAGTGTGCCGGCAGTCATGCCGTGCACTTCTGCCTGTGAACAACCGAACTGTATGGGAAAAACCGAACCTGTGGTGTTGAAACCGCGTGTTTTGGAAAAAGTTCAAGATAAAAGCAGACGGCCGTGTTGTGCTGATGTTGAAGTGATAACCGAAGAAGATCAATATTATGTTCCGGATGCACCGGAAATTTATGTAATTTCCGCAAATCGCACGGTAAACTCCATGCAAACCGAAGCTGCCGCTTTCTTTAAGCAAATCGGAACGATAAAAGTATATATCGATAAAACTGAGCGAAAATCTGATGATTTACCAGGGGGCACGGATAAAGGTGTGGAAACCATTAAGTCACGCTTGGAACAAATGAATAAAGTTAAGGTGGTGAAAGATAAAAAATATGCCGATTATATTATAGGAAGTCGGGCTGATTGGTATGATACGGCGACCAAAACAGTGCCGGCAATTAAATATGATTTATTTTTGAATGCACCTGACGGAATGATTGTCGGTGAATGGAGCGAGATAATCCATCAGGCCGAAGGAGACAGAAGTTGGTGGTAAGAATAAAGCACACTCCGTTGGTCGGTTGCTTGGCAATGCTGTTGGGTTTTATCGGTTTCGATAAGGCAAAAGCAGAGCCTGTTGAAATGATAATCAATGAATCCATTGCCGGAGAGGCTTGTGATGAACGTTATGCCGGTGATGATAAGATGACGGCAGAAAATCGGGCGGTGGATAAGGCCGGTTTGGCAGCGGTCAAACTTTCCGGTATAGTGCAAGCACGCTATCGTNNNNCGTGATTTGAGTGCTAATGCGTTAGACACGATTGCATATCGCATTATTGATGAATATATGTCTGACGCTAAACATGAGGTTACATTGGCTGACGGGAACCGTGTGTGTGTAAATTTGCGTGCTGAGGTGGCAATGACTGCCGAGCAACTGGCAGAACTGGTGCAAGAATATCGAAACAGTGAGGCTCCGGAGGAACAAATTGAGGCAATTGCCGCACAGGTTAATGCCGACACAGCTTTTAAACCGCAGAAATTGGCGGATAAAAAATTGCTTTATATTCGCAAAATGATGTTTTGGAATGGGGCAGAGACTGCACACTATAATGATTTGTTAACAGGACTGTTCTCTCATAGCGTGTATTTTTATGTTACCGATGATGCTAAGTTGGCTGATTATGAGGTTTTACCACGTTTGCTTAAGGCTGAAGTTGATGAAATAGATACTGAGCATCACAAAATGCAGATGCATTTGGAACTTGATGTCAATGCAGGTTCGGATGACGAGTTTTTACCGATAACCGTTAAGCAGATGCACTTTATTTTGTTTGCAGCCGATAAGGATGAACAAGAAATTGCCGACACATTGTTGCGTAAATTGTTGACCAAAGCTGCCGAAGATGCCAGTACGAAGATAGATAAGTTTGAAGCAAAACGTTTGGAAGATATCAGCGTTCGCGGAAAATAAACACGGAAAATAAATTTTGGGAAAAATGCGTTTACCTATTGTCGAAGCGCAAAAGCCGTCCTATATATAATAAAGATTGTTTTATGAGGATGGAATCAAATGAGAGAGAAAAAAACGGAAGCGGAAAATAAGCAAAAAGAAGTGGTTCTGCCGGTTTTGCCGTTGCGTGATGTAGTGGTGTATCCGAAAATGATTGTACCGATTTTTGTGGGACGGGAGAAATCCATCGAAGCCGTGCAGCGAGCAAATGATAAAGGCTCGGAAATGGTTTTGATTATGCAAAAAAAAGGCGATGTTGAAGTGCCCGTTGCTAAAGATTTGTACAAGGTTGGTACATTGTGCAATGTGTTGCAGATGCTTAAACTTCCGGATGGAACAATCAAGCTGTTGGTGGAAGGTTTGGAACGGGTAAAGGTGCTGTCTTTTCGTGATAATAAAACCTATATTTCTGCTGCAATCGAAAACTATCCGCAAAGCAATGCTGATAAGCGGGAATTGGAATCGTGGGCGCGTGCCGTGGTCAGCCAATTTGAAGAATATGTGAAACTCAATAAAAAAATTCCGTATGATGTGATTCAATCCATTAAACAAATCAGCGAATACGACAAGCTGGCGGATACGGTGGCGTCTCATTTGTCATTAAAAACCGAAGATAAGCAGTTTTTGCTCGAAGCTAACAATCTGCAGGACAGGCTGAATAAAATTCTGCAACTGATTGATACCGAAATGATGGTGATTGAGGTAGAAGATAAAATCAAGCATCGCGTCAAAAAACAGATGGAAAAGAGCCAGAAAGAGTATTATTTGAATGAGCAAATGAAAGCAATTCAGAAAGAATTACATGACGGCGACGAAGAAGATGAAAACAGTAATTATTTAAAGCGTATCAATGCCACCAAATTTACCAAAGAAGCGCGGGAGA
>CACWUA010000067.1 GCA_902763905.1 uncultured Pseudomonadota bacterium
AGAGGCAGAAAAAGAATTAGAAGATGTGGAGATAGATATTAATTCTCTTCAGCCATTTAAGGCTTTCCCACTAGAAAGGTTGAGACAGTTCTTGGCTCAAGATGGTGAGACATTCATATCGCAGGAAGCTTTGTCAAAGACTCAGTTTGGAAGGTATAAGGTGACAGCCAACCTGTTTACGGCCACCAACACCATAAACCCAACGCCGACTGCCGACATATATTGCAAATAGGTGTACGGATTTTCTTCATCTAATCGTTTAGGATTTACTACGGCATACACCTTTGGCAAAACCGGCTCGGCTTCGTGATGGTCGATAACGATTATATCAAACTTTTCGGCTGCCCGATTCAAAACATCAAATGCCGTGGTACCGCAATCAATGGTAATAACCAAACTCGCCTTGCCTTCGGCAAATTCCTTAAACGCAACATCGCTCGGTCCGTAGCCTTCTTCTCGGCTCGGAATATGGATAAGCGGCTCAATCCCGACTTGACGAAAGAAACGGGTTAAAATCGAAGTCGAAGTCGCCCCGTCAACGTCATAGTCGCCGATAATACCGATTTTTTGTTTTTTTTCAATGGCTGAGACTATACGTTCGGCCGCTTTTTGCATATCTTTCAGCACCGTCGGTTCCGGCATCAGTTTTTGAATTTTCGGGTGCAAAAAATTTTCCGCTTCAGAGATATCAATCCCACGTACGCACAAAATACGCGCCACCGGAAAAGGAATACCGCAAGTTTGCGCAAGACGCACGCACAGGCCGTCATCGACCTGTGCTACATTCCAAATATTACCGCCCAAAGAAATATTATCTTGCATTATTTAAGCCGATACAAATAAATTTCCGCACGACGATTGGCAGCCTCATCCGCACGCGTTATCTCTTTTTTTATCGGTCTGCTGTCAAACATTGCGATTGCGCTGATTTTATCTTTGGCAACTCCCGCCGATGTCAGGGCTCTCATCACATTCAGAGCACGTTCGTTTGATATATCCAAATTTACCAAAATCCGTTGAATCGGATCCTTAGTAAGAGTACGATGTGATGCGTGTCCATAAACCACAACAGCCGTACTTTCTCTTGCTGCTCCGGCGGCAACTTGTTTAATTATATCCAGCTCATGTTGTTTCAAATCTGCTTTGCCATTATCAAAATGAAGAACAGCCGCCAGCTGAGCTTCGGCAATTTTAGCCACATACTCATCTTCGGAAAGACGACAGTTCGGTTCGTTAAACAAACCGGCACAACCGCTCAAAAACAAAATAAAACCGAATAAAAACAGTTTTTTCATACCAATCTCCTTACAAATCTTTGTACTTCAGTCTAAAAAATATTACATCTGAACACAAACGGAAATACGCTTTTTCCCCAAAAATTTTAACGTTTTATTTGTAAATAAATATTAAAATACTGTTGAATCTGGAAATTTAGTATTATAAAATATACAGGAAAACGATTTTAAGGAGTGATTATGTTTAAGTTTTATAGAATTTTGGCATTAGCTATATTGGTTGTTATATCAGCCTGTTCCGATGAGGATAAAAATTCAGCAACAGATACGGCTGTTGTATCGAAAAATACTGAGGTAAACGATGGTTACAACGGCGTTATTGTTTCTCCTGTGGAAGGAACTGCTAAAGTGAGTTTTAAACTTGATGTAGCCGATACTCAAGAGAAAATTTATCACGGACTGATGGGACGCACTTCAATTGATGATGATTATGGTCTGTTGTTTGATGTCAATATTGCACCTAAGGATGCTCAAATCGCTTTCTGGATGAAAGATACATTAATTCCTCTGGATATGTTGTTCTTAGATGCGCAAGGAACCATCTTTTATATTCACAAAAACGCTCAACCGAATGATGTCACTCCGATTATTCCGCCGAAGAGACCGCGTGCCGTTTTGGAAATTAACGCCGGTCACTCAGATAAATACGGTATTAATGTCGGTGATATGCTGAAAGCAGATTTATTTGGCAACAATTAATCATTGTTTAAAAAAATTCCGGCTCTGCCTTTGGGTAGAGCCTTTTATTTTTCGCTCTATTAAAGAAAAGTGTTGTTTTTTAATAAAACATAACATATTGATTCACCGTCATTCTGAACAGACACTTTAGTGTCGTGTGAAGAATCCATTTCGTCCCAAGGACGAAACAACACCTGCGGTGTTGTTGGATACTTCGGCTTTGCCTCAGTATGACGTAAACAGCATTTTTCTTTAATTAAGCCTTATTTTTTTAATCAGTAGACTGCACTGAGCAAATTTATTGATTTATGTGATTAGTATTATACATTAAAACCAGTTCAAAAACATTAATCTGGATAAAATCACATTTTCAAAATTTTGACTTTTTCAATGTGCCATTATGCGGGCTTTTTCACGTGCCCAATCGCGTTCTTTAGAAGTTTCTCGCTTATCATAAAGTTTTTTTCCTGTTCCTAAGCCGATAAGCAATTTGGCACGTCCGTGATTATCAAAATACAATTTCAGCGCTACTAACGTTGTTCCTTTGCGATTGAGTGAGTTGATTATTTTAACTATTTCTTTGTGTTGCAGCAAAAGCTTGCGATTGCCGCGTTCGGCATGACTGGAATAGCCTTTGTATTCATATGTGGCAATGAACATATTAGACATATACAATTCACCGCCTTCAATAATTCCGTAAGCATCGCGGATATTGGCGTGTCCGAGCCGCAAAGATTTAACCTCGGTACCGGTCAACACCAAACCGGCGGTATAGGTGTCGCCGATAAAATAATCAAATCGTGCCCGCGGATTTTCTGCCACTGTTCCGGTTGAAATAAAATCTGAGATTTTAACTTTCTTTGCCATTATTTTACGGCTTTAAGTTCTGTTACGTTTTTGTTTTCCGTTTCTGCCGCAGGCTTTACCGCCTTAGCACGCGGAATACAATTTCCTTCAACATAAGCCCCTGGTTCCAAAGCTATTTTGGTGTAGCAAGCGTTACCAATAACACGGGCATTGTTTGCCACAAACAACTCCTCGGTATCGATAGTCCCGTTGATAGTGCCATAGACGCTCAAAGATTTGGCTTTAATGTCACCTAAAATATAGCCACGTGTCCCAATGATAACCTCATTGCACATAATA
>CACWUA010000068.1 GCA_902763905.1 uncultured Pseudomonadota bacterium
TCCCGCAAGCCTTTTGAAAAAGGCTTGGCGAAAACTTTATGCTATGCTCTATCAAACTTCAGTTTTGTGCATTTTTACTTTTTTGCTCATTTATAGTTCGTAAATTATTTATTCTTTCTTTTTATGGTTTTCATTATCTTTGCACCTGAAACATCGCACTGCCCATAATCATTATTTCCAACAGCTACAATTGTTCCGTCGTTTTTCAAACCTAATGTATGCCCGCCAGCAGATATCTGAGCAATATCTTCCCAATCGTAAACTTCACATTGATCATAATTGTTATTGCCCACAGCAACGACTGTTCCGTTGCTTTTCAGACCCACTGTATGAAATGCGCCGGCAGCTATTGCGATTATATCCGTCCAGCCTTCAACGTCACACTGTCCGTAATCGTTGTAGCCTACGGCAACGACCGTTCCGTCACTTTTTAAGCCTACAGTGTGGTAAATTCCTGCGTCTACCGCTATTATATCGTTCCAATCATAAACATTGCATTGACCGAATTGATTTGATCCGCATGCTGCAACGACTGTTCCGTCGCGCCTCAAGCCAACTGTATGATATCCCCCTGCGGCGACTTCAATAATGTCTTTCCAATCGGAAACTTTACACTGACCTTGATTTTTCTTTCCGGCAGCCACAACGGTTCCGTCTGCTTTTAAACCTACTGTGTGTTTTTTTCCGGCGGACACAGCGGTTATATTTTTCCAATCGGAAACATCACATTGATTGTTTTCATTGGAGCCGACTGCAGCAACTGTTCCGTCTGCTTTCAAACCGACTGTGTGTTTTTCTCCGGCAGACACCGCCACCAGATTATCCCAATTTGAAACATCACATTGACCATCTTCATTTAAGCCGATAGCAATAGCTGTTTCGTCATCTCTCAGGCTTACCGTTGTACAATTGCCTGCAGCGACGTAAGATGTATTACTCATTGATGAATTGGAAATGGGAACAATAGAAAAAACAAGACCAATCAAAACAAAAAATGCAATGACAGTAATCGTTTTAATTTTTTCGTTTGTCATATTATTTCCTCTCCTAGCGGGCAAGTTCCGTCGTGCTTTATTGTTGCCGATAGATAACTCCGCGCAAATAGTTTTCGGTACGGTGGTTCTTAGGTGGCAGACCGTGATTAGGTGTCAATTTCGGACGCGGGCATAAAACTATAAGCTTACTATAAACTGTGTGCGCGTACTGGGTGCGGCGGCACGCCGCCGGCGGCATACCGCTTGGGCGCGGGTTTTGTTTTTATGTACATAACGAATTATGAGCGCGAGTTGTAATCACACCTTTTGCAAATCAAGAGTTGTATGTTATCCTTATGTGTTTTTAGCGATTGCAATTAATCAGGGTTTACAGGAATATTATATACCATATTCGTAATAATTGTCAATAATTTAATTAAATGCGTTAAAAGTACTTCTTTTTTTTGTAAATTTGTGGTATAATTATATAAGGAACTGTAAATGAGCAAAAAAGTAAAAATGCACAAACATTTCTTGTATTACTCCTTCCGTCACGCCTGCGGTGTGCCACCGTCCCCGACGGTTGGGAACCGCCCCCGGCGGCAACGTCTGCCCCCGGCAGGTGAGACGCTGTCGAGCGGAGCGAGACTGAGGGAGTTGTACAAAATGACGAACAATTCAAAATTTGCTCATTTATAGTAAGGAATCAATTTTCAAGGCAGTGATATCATGATATATACCGTAACGCTGAATCCGTCTGTCGATTACATAGTAAGACTGGATACATTTTTAACCGGAACTACAAACCGCACAACGAGCGAGGAATATTATATCGGCGGTAAAGGACTGAATGTTTCGTACATACTAAACCAACTTGATGTAAAAAGCACCGCACTCGGTTTTTGCGCGGGCTTTACCGGCAGCTTTATCGAAAATCAGCTGCGCGGCAGCGGCATATCCTCCGACTTTATTAAATTGAAAAACGGTATTTCGCGAATAAACATTAAGGTCAAATCGGACGAAGAAAGTGAGATCAACGCGCAGGGACCATATATTTCGGAAAGCGCGCTTGAGGAGTTTTTTCGTAAGATAGATAATATTTCAAACGGAGACACAATTGTTATTGCGGGAAGTATTCCAAAATCGCTTGGCAAAGATACGTATGCGAGAATACTAAGCCGACTGAAAGATAAAAATGTGCGAATAATAGTGGACGCGGAGAATGAACTGCTGCTGGATTGTCTTCCGTATAAGCCGTTTCTCATTAAGCCGAACCGCCGGGAGCTTTCCCAAATATTCGGTGTACAGATCGATGACGATATGAAAATAATGGAGTGCGCCGAATCACTTATGAAAAAAGGCGCGCAAAATGTAATCGTGTCGCTTGGCGGTGACGGGGCTTTTCTGTTTGCCGAAAACGGCAAAATGTATCGTTCGGGCACTCTCAAACAAAAAGTACTCAACACGGTAGGCGCGGGCGACTCAATGGTTGCCGGATTTATTGCAGGGTATGATCAGACCGGCGATTTCGGATATGCTTTGAAGCTTGCAGCAGCATGCGGAAATGCTACAGCGTTTTCACCGGGGCTTGCAGATAGGAATAAAATTGAGGAGGTGTTATTTGAGTTGGTAGTTAGTAGTTATTAGTTACTCAAACTTCCCACATCAATGCTCATTCAAATTGGTGACAATTCAAAGAAAAGGTGACAATAGAGGTGACAGTAAGGTGACAGTTCAAAAGTCCCAAA
>CACWUA010000069.1 GCA_902763905.1 uncultured Pseudomonadota bacterium
AGAAAACTATCCGCAGTTTTGTGCCAACTTTTGGGGCGGTTCGCCGGAAAATAACTATGGCTTCGGTGCTTCAAACATCAAGCAAAACATCGAAAACGTTACAAATCAGCTCAACAACAGCGGATTTAACGCTGGCGCAAATAATGGCCAAGTTTTTGCCAATTCCGACTATACGGTCAATACCGAAAGCCTAGTCGGTAAACCGAGCAGTTATTTTCAAAATAACAATACTTACAGCAGTGCTACGGGCAGAGCAATAGAAAACGCAGCCGATGCGATTACCGCTCCGAATACTACATCGTATGTTACGCAAAATGCTTATACGCCATCGCCGATATATGGTGCGTCAAAAGCGACATGGTATCAGATACAAACCCCATCTGCTTTTGCCTCACAACCGACCAACCAAAGCGCAAACATCGCTCCAAACACGACATCTTCGCCGATTATGGAGCCGATAAATCGTTATCTGGCATCGCTATCACCTCAGTATACCGCGCCGACTTCTCTCGGGCAAAGTAACAGTAATCAAGCACGAAATATTAAACCGCAGGAAATACATAAAAAGATTTTTAATGGGGTTGATTGTGGTGGAATGTCTCCGGAATTTGCCGACAAAATTGCTTATGCAGAATCAAGGGGTAGATGTCGTGATAATATAAATGACTATGGTTGCGTTAATAACAGCGCCTCTGCATTTGGAAGATATCAAATGCAGATACCAGCTCTAAAAGATGCTGGTTATATAGATAATAAAGGTAATTTTTTGCCGGAAACAGGAATTAACAATATGCAAGAATTCCTGAATAATCCAGAGGCACAAGAACAGGCTATGTGCAATTATTTGGATAGAATTGATCAGTATAATAAGAATTGGAACAATTACAAATATCTCGGAAAGAATATACAAGTCGGAAATTTGAATATTCCTATAACAAAAGACATGATGTTGGCAGGAACTCATCGTGAGGGCGCTCGTAAACTTAATGAATGGTTAAACGATGTTAGGGTTCGGAATAATAATCTTGTGCGCAATTCTATATATGACCAGCAAGATAAAAGAAGGAAAAATATAACTAATCGTTTCAAAGAAATTATAAATCCTCCTAAATAATACTTGCATAATGTCATTATATAAGGTAGAATATATTAAAAATATCAATCGTTAAGAGATTAATATGAAGCAATATTTCAAGTATATTCTACCTTTTTTGTGCGTTGTGCTCGGCGGTGTCACGTGCGTGCTTGCGTCAGATCATGGCAAAATGCCGACCAAAGCGGAATTTGATGCCAAGCACCATATTGAAAACAACACCCTGATACCATCTTCTTTTGATGAAGAAAAATGTCGGCGCGCGTTTACGGAGATATACCGCGAGCGCTATAAAGATAATGCCCGACTTGCGCAGTATGAGGTTGAAGAATTCATGGCGTTATTAGAGCGAGATATGATACCGCCGGAGCAATACGAGGGTTTTTATCCGCCGCAACCTACAGTCAGATTTTATAATGCAGAGTATAAAGATAATTTACTGAAAATGGGATTGTCTTTGCAAGATATTAAGGACTTGGATTTAATTGTAACCGATGAAATGGTGCAAGAATGGCATATGAATATGACTATACAACAACTGGAAAAGGAAGGTTTTTATTCAATAGCAAATACAGCACGGTTGGCTGCAAAAGTCGGGGATAATATTTATCTGACGGGATTTTATACCGATTGCGGCACGTCAGGGTGCCCTGTTAATATAATGGTAAAAGAAAAAGGAAAGTGGCATTCTCAAAAATCGGATATTTTGTTTGATTCTTGCATAGTCGATGAACATAAAGCGGTGTACGAATGTGATCTATACGGCGGCTATAACAATTTGTGGCATTATGTGGCAGATTATGCGCCGTTGAAAGAAGTATCGGATAAGTATTACGAGGTTTGGGGTGATTATGTGCGGCAATATCTTCAAAATTTTTAGTCGTTTGTATGGTATTTTTACGGGAAAGGGAGCGGATAGGGTTCTTTTAACTCTTCCGCTTGGAGCTTAGCTTTTTTATATAATTCGAATTGTTGTGCGTTGCTTTGTTGTTATATTTTATCGGAAAAACACCATATAACTCTGCCAGCGGTATGTTGGTCTCCTAATACCTGATTCAATGTTTTTTCAAATTCTTTCATCGGTATAATCATATCTTCGCATTTTCCGTATGTTTCATCAATTTCTTCCGGTGTGAGCACGTGTGAATCATCCGCCCGAGCATTTGCACATAAGCTCAAACAAAGTCCTAAAATTAAAACAGTCTTCTTCATTTTCTATGCTCCATTTTTCTATGAACCCTGCCGGTTACCTGATATGAACGCCTGCAAGTCTTCCAGACGATATTTTACCGTGCGACCGATTTTAACAAACGGTAAGCGGTGCGGATATTGGCTACGCCAGCGTTCTAGCGTATTCGGTTTGAGTTTTAAGTATTCGGCAGCTTCTTCGGTTGTCAGAAGATTTGAACTTTGTTTAATCTCCGGCTTATCATCCAATAGATT
>CACWUA010000070.1 GCA_902763905.1 uncultured Pseudomonadota bacterium
TATGCGATATCTTCTGGCATAATCCGGAGGAAAAAGGTAAAAAAGCATTAATATCATTTACACTTAAAGATTTATTTATGTCTGATTGCTTACGTATAGAAAAATCTTATAAATCATTAAATGAAGAATACCCTTCTATTTCTAGCTACTGTGTTACTCCTCCAAATTATACTCCGTCAGAATCTGATTGAACGCGCCGTATCTCTGGTCCAATTATTACGTCTTTGAGCCACGTCTCTGCGATGCACGTTTGATACAATGCCATTAACGTCGCGGTTTCTGATTGCACGGTATAAATTTGGCCAATCATTTGGATTTACCCCACCTCTAACATTATATTGAATATCTAACAATACTTCCTTCAATGGTAATGGAAAATTATCAAAATCAGAAAATTCTCCACGCAAATGCGCTAAATCATTATTCATGTGATTTTGCGCTAAACCGCGTGCTTCAGCGTCTGAAATGCGAATGTTTGTTTTATCTTCAAATTTTTCAGCTTGTGTATTCCTATTAACATAATTACCATTCGCATCTTTTTCTTCACTAAGTTGACGCATACGATTATATGCTTCCCACTTTTGTGCCTCTGTTGCCGGAATTCCATTAACCGTGACATTTAAATTCTTGAAAACGTTCCAATCATTAACATTTGCTCCACCCCCAATAGTTATCAAACCTTTGGTATCAAGGTAAGGATGCGAGATTACACCTTCCTGTTCTTTAATATTTTCCCACATTCTTGCGTATAAATCTTCATCAGAGATATAATTACTATTACTCTGTGTCGGCGTGCTTAAATCATATCCGCCTGCCCACGGTGTTATGGTTTGATTATTCCGCCACGGCACCGAACTGATTTGTTCCGCCGGATTGCTCCACGGCGTCGGGGTAATCATCTGCTGCGGATAAGTTGCACCGTTGTCCCACGGCGTTGGCGTGGCTGACGTTGTGCTCCAAGGTGTAGGTGTGGTTGACGTTGTGCTCCAAGGTGTAGGTGTGGTTGACGGTTCGTCATAGCTCCACGGGGCAGTGGTTTGATTCTGTGCCGTTGATGTTGCAATAGAATTTGGTGTTGTTGCAAAGCTCTGATTTGCGCCAAAGTTTGCATTAGTCCCCATATTTATATTTGTGCTAAACCCGCTATTACTCACTCCGCTACCCAAACCGCCGGTATTGTTCCAATCGCTTGTGTTGTTATTTTGAAAATAACTGCTCGGCTGTCCGACTAAACTTCCGGTAGAGCTCGCCGTTGAAGCATCATTATCATCGTCATCATAATAGGTAAAATCGCCTATTTCGGTCTGCATTACTTTCGGTTCTTTCCACATTCCTTTTTCCTTAAACACGCGCTCAATGGTTTGTCGCACGGTTTCATTTTCATCAATATTAAAAATACTCATGCACTTTCTCCATTTAAAAAACGAAAACCGCACGCTTTTACACGTACGGTTTTCAGTAGTTGATATAAATTTATTTTCATTTTAAAGTTTTTATTGCGCTAAGCATATTATCCCAGCCGGATTGCTTTGCCGAGGTTTTTCGCGCTTCCACACCTTGCTGAACATTATACAAATCAGCCATCTTATCATATCCGGAAACAGAATTACCCAGAAGCGACTGTATTTGCTGAATATAGTTTTGCTGTGCATTGTTTCCGAATTGTGCCGCATTGATACTATCCGCCAATGATTGCGAATAAGCATCTTGTCCGCTTTGCACACTCTGATATGCCGCCTGATTAAGCGCCGCATTATGAGCACTTTGCAAGTCGTTCATTGCTCGCTGATAAGCCTCGCTTCCAACCGGTATGCCTTGATTTATCAATCTGGTCTGCAAATCGATTGTTTGCTGCTGATACTGCGGAACGAGCCTATCAACATACGCTTGATATACGGAATTTTCGGCACGCTGTCGCGCCGCATCGGAGTAATCCACCCCAAACTGATATGCCGGCATTGAATTGAGATTTTGACTCATATTTAATGCTGCTGCGGTCATATTGTTCAGTGTATTATCATAATTTGCCGTATTATAATTATTTAAATAATTCATATAGTTATTTTCATATCCATAATTGTTTACGGAACTTGTTCCAAACACTTTTCCTATTGATTTACTCATTTTTTTCTCCTTTTTTATTAAGCCATGGACACTCCTTAGCAAGCATCCCCATAAAATAACAATCATCGCCGTTTTCACGATATTCGCGCAGCAAACCCTCGGTTTTAAAACCAAGTCGCCGCACAAAATCGAAACTGCGCTGATTACGTTTACTGACAAGCAAATTAATGCGCCGGCACCTCAATGTATTAAATGCCAGTGAAAACATCTGCTGCAGCATTCTGCGGTTACACCAATGCGGATCTACCGTATATACCGTCCACCACACATCATGACCACAGCGCCAGTCATGAAAAATCAGTCCTCCAACCAACTTCCCCTCATATTCAAAACCAAACGTAAGATAATCATCCAGCCATTCCGTTTTATACTTCAGCCCCTGACATACCCAACGCGTAATC
>CACWUA010000071.1 GCA_902763905.1 uncultured Pseudomonadota bacterium
AAGCTCGCCGCCCTCAGCGACCACATTTGGCGTCATCGGGCTAGCATGCGACGGGAAACCGTATGGCCAGGAGAACTGGCGGCAAATGTATTCAATGCCATGTAGATTGTGCGTGGCTTCTGGATAACGTTCATGCAAAATGCCGTCATAAAACAGATTTGCCTGCAGTGCTGGAAAACCATGGCCTGGACCAAGGATAAATTCAGCTGCTGGGAAACGTGCCTTAATGTTCGCATAAGCGCGGTTAATGCCAGGGCAAGAGCCCCAATGGCCAAGCAAACGTGGCTTAATGTCCGAAAAAGCTAACGGACGATTCAACAAAAAGTTATCTTTCAAAAAGATTTGCGCGACCGACAAGTAATCACAAAAGTCGATGCGGTCGTTGATTTCTTTAATATTAACGCCCAACCCGTGCATATAATTATTTTACCATAAGCGCGATAAAACCGCGCGGAAAAACTAATGAATATCTAAGGCCTTCATCGTAGCTTCGATGAGATCCGGCAAAACGTTTTCGTAATCGTCATAAACACGGAAACCAGCCGCATATGGGTGGCCGCCGCCGCCGAAGAAACCGGCGACTTGGTCGGCAATTGGTTGCGCCGAGCGAATTTTCCCCGTCAATTTACCGTCTGGATAGGTCTTAATTGCGACGGCGATTTCGACGCCCTCCACGAGACGTAATTCCTCAAGAATTAACACGTTCGGATTATATTCATCGGAGTATTCCTGAATATCGTCAAATGGGATCAAAACCGTAGCCAACTTACCGCCGAGATGATACTCGATGCGCTTAATGAGATCGGCCTTGTAATCGAGAATGCGTGGCGACTTCTTAGAATAATCGCGGCGACGCTCTTCCATGGCGGCAATGTCGGCGCCATTATCAATCAACTCGGCGACCGTGCGGTAATCTTCCGATGTGGTACTTGGCGAAGTGAGTCCGAGCGTATCAGACAAGATACCGTAAATAATATCTTCACCACACTGCGCACTCATCGCAATGTTTTGATCTTTGAAAATCTTATAGAGCAAAGCGCAGCAGCTAGAAGTCGGCTCAATGATACTCTCGTATGGGAATTCTAGATCTGCCTCGGTGACATGATGGTCAATCACAAAAACTGGCGTGCTATACAGGCAGTTACGAATCGCGGAATCATTAAGCAATTTGGAAAGTAAAGTCGTGCTGGCGGTATCAACAATAATGATTGCGTCGGCCTTATAGGCAAATTCAATATCTACTCTGCCCCAACCTTCAAAATAGCGCATATATTTCGGAATATCGACCGGGCAATAGAGCGACACCTCCTTATCCGCCAAAGCCTCCTCAAGCGCAAGTGCGGCACCGAGTGAGTCACCATCTGGATTTTCGGCCTGCACCACGCAAATATGCTGCTTGTCTTTTATAAAATCTGAAAATTTATCATACATACTGGTCTTATTTTACCATGCTAGGAGTTATGTTATAATAAACGGAGCCGTAGGGGCGTAGCTCAGTTGGTAGAGCACTGGTCTCCAAAACCAGGTGTCGCGAGTTCGAGTCTTGCCGCCCCTGCCATTTTTTGTTGGCGCTAAATAAACTTGGCGCCTTTTTGTTTGAGCTTAGCAAAAAGTTTCGCTTGGCGCTTTTCAAACATCGTGCCAACCGCCTGCGTGTTGATTGTAACCTTAAAACCGTTGTCAATAGCACCGAGTGCAGTCAGCGACACGCAGCCGCCGCCGTCGAGACCGACAACCTCTACCTCTTCAATCTGATGTTCTTGCAACAACTTTAGCAGCTGTGGATTCGTAAAAGCATTACCGCGCACCTTGCTGAGGATATGCTCGGAAACAATCTCGAGATCATCCACCAGATTCGCTTCCGGCGAACCCTCTATGACTTTGATTGGTGACAAAAAACTTAGAATGGAATGCCTACTGAGCACCGACCGTATATAAACAACTAAATCATGCTTCCGGCTTTTTATTTCTTTGTTTACGTTCAAAATAAGCGCTTCTTTATTGTATTTAAAGATTGGCGCAGGATTCTTGCCCACGCAAACATTTTGCATGTCCAGAACCAGTAGTGCTTTTTTCATATTTTCATTATACCCCTTATGTCATTCTTCAAAAAACCGGCCCTTTCTGAGCCGGTTTAGTGTTTGTTTTAAACTATTTCTTTTTT